>BTVV01000011.1:0-91479 GCA_045863855.1 Planctomycetota bacterium
TTGAAGCTCGAAGAGCTTATCGAGATTCTTCTTAGTCGCGTCCTTGGCGTCCTGCTTGTTCGTGAAGGGGCCGGTGAAATCCGGGTCGTGTCGCGCGAGCTTGACGTGTTGGCCGGGTTTGATGCGCAGGCGCGCGGTGAGCGACTCGGTCACGGGAAGCCTCCTGAAACAGAAAGAGGCCGCGGGTTGCCGCGGCCTCGGTCCGAGCTTCTAGTTGGTGCGCACGAGTGGATTTGAACCACCACGGGATTGCTCCCACCAGCCCCTCAAGCTGGCGCGTCTGCCAATTCCGCCACGTGCGCACGGGAAGGCTGGATTCCGGATCGATTGTCAAGCCGGCGCCACACCTGCCGCGGAAGGATTGTGCGGGCTTTCGTCCGCTTGTCAAATGAACCCGTGGCTTTGAGGGCCCTAAACCGCTCGCACGGCCACCGCGCTGCCCACGCCTGCTTTAAGCGCGCGCGCCGCCGAACCGTCGCGGACCGCCACTTCCAGGTGCCCGAAGCTGCCCCACAGCGCTACAGCTTGCCCCGGTCTCGCTTCGGCGTAGTGACTCACCAGCGGGAGCTTGAGGCGGCCCAGGCGGATCTCGAGCTTCGCGCCCGGCGGAACCTCGGCGGCGGCGAGGTTCGTGACGAGGTTCCCGAAGCGGTCGGCGTAGATCACGCGCACGCCGCGGAGGCCCGGCCGGACGGGCGGCCAAGGCAGCGGCGCGAGGCCGGCGGTCGGCGCCGCGGGTCCCAGCTTGGCGAGGCCGAAGCCTTGGGCCAGCTTGGCCGCGGCCGGCGCGAAGCAATCGCGGCCGTGAAAAACGGGACTGACCGGATGCCGGAAGCAGCGCGCGTTCGTGACGGCGCGCAGCGCCGTGGGCCGGCCCCACGCCTGGAGCGCCGCGATCAGGCCGTTGTCGGGCAGCAGCGCCACGCGGCCCGGCCCGAAGCCCGCCGCGAGGATGCGCCGCGTGCTGCCGACGCCCGGATCGACCACGGCGCAGAGCACCATCGGGCGCGGCAGGCAGGGCAGCGCTCCTTTAAGGATGAGCGCCGCGGCGACCGTATCCTGGGCCGGGAGGTCGTGCGCGAGGTCGATGGTGCGCACACCGGGGGCGTTCGATTCCAAGACAAGCTTCATCTGGCCGACGTATGCGCTGCCCGGGCCAAAGTCGGTCAGGAGCACGACGGGCCAAGGGCGGGGGCTCGCGGAGCGTGGGGGCATACGCAGCAGATTGGACGCCGGACGGGGGCGCTGTCAAATCCCGGTCCCGTTTCTTGTCAAATCGGTGGCAAGCGCTATGAACGATGGGCGCAGGAACCGCATTTCATTCGTTTCGACTGTATTCGCCGGCAGGGGGTTCGCCGAACGTGGCCACGCTTGTGGGTGAATTGGTGGTGCTCTCGGGTCCCTACAAGGGCCGGCGGGTTCCGATCAGTAAAGATGTGATCCGGATGGGGCGCGAGCGCACCAGCGACGTGTCGTTGGAAGACGAAGCCGCCAGCCGCCACCACGCCGAGATCCGCGTCACCGAAGGCCGGCTCTCCGTCGTCGATCTCGACAGCACCAACGGCACCTACGTCAACGACGCCCGCATCGCGGCCGAGACGATCCTGCAGAACGGCGACCGCGTCGCCATCGGAGATACGGTTTTCCTTCTGGAGTGCCACGCGTCCCGGGTCATGCCTTCGCCGCAGGTGGTTTTCAGCGAAGACCGCAAGAACGCCGCGACGCGCATGACGCTCAAGATGGACGAGACGAAGCTGCTGGAACTCAAGGACGGGACGACGATCCCGGACGCGCAGCGGCATCTGACGTTGCTCTACGAATTCATGCGCACGGTCAGTTCGATTCTGCACCGCCGCGCGCTGCTGGAAAAGGTGCTCGATTTTCTGCTCCAGGGCTTCGGCGCAGACCGCGGCGTGATCCTGCTGCTGGCTCCGGACGGTTCGCCGGGCTTGAAGTTCATCCGCACCAAGGAAGGACTCAAGCGCCAGGAAGACATTCAGATCTCCCGCACCGCCGCGCGCGAGGTGCTCGAGAACAAGGAAAGTTTCCTCTCGATCAACGCCGAGACCGACGAGCGCCTGCGGCAGGCCGATTCGATCCATACCATGCACGTTCAGTCGATCATGGGCGTGCCGTTGCAGCTCAAGGACCGCGTGCTGGGGCTGATCTACATCGACAAGATCGAGGGCGGGGATCCGTTCAGCGAGGCCGACCTCAAGCTCTGCAGCGCCATGGCCGTGCAGGCCGCCGTCTGCCTCGAAAACACGAACCTGTATACCGAGCTGCTCGACGCGGCCGAGTTCAACAACTCGGTCTTGCGTTCGCTCTCCAGCGGGCTGCTGGTGGTGGACGTGTACGGCCGGATCGTGCGCATCAACCGTGCGGCGCTGGAGATTCTGGAACAGACCGAAGGCGCGCTGCTGGGCCGCAAGCTCTCCGAGGTCGAAGAGCTTTCCGAGATGAACAAACTGGTCTCGGAGACGCTGCAAACGGGCAAGAGCGAAGACCGCTACGAAGTGCGCGTGCAGACACCTCGCGGTCCGGTTCCGGTGGGGCTCAGCACCTCGCCGCAGACCGATCACGCGGGGAGTCTGGTGGGCGTCGTGGCCAACTTCCGCGACCTGACCCGCATCCGCCGCCTCGAAGAACAGCTCCGCCGCAGCCAGCACCTCGCCGCCTTGGGCCAGATGGCCGCCGGTGTGGCGCACGAGATCCGCAATCCGCTCAACTCGATCCGCGGCTTTACGCAGCTTATCCAGGAGTCGGTGCACAAGAAGGAGAGCACCGAGAAGTTCGGCGAGTACACGCAGATCGTGCTCGAAGAAGTCGACCGCATGAACAAGATTGTCCAGGACCTGCTGGACTACTCGCGCCAGCGCGAACTGACGCTGATGCCGGTGCACATGGACCGCCTCATCGCCGATCTGCTCAAGGATATGCAGCCCGATTTCAAGAACGCGAAAGTGAAGGCCGAACTTGTCGAGCCCGAAACGCCGATGCCCGGCGTGCTGGGCAACGGCGACAAGCTGCGCCAGGTGCTGCGCAACATCGTGCTCAACGCGGTTCAAGCCAGCCGCGAAGACGGTTCGGTGACGCTGCGGCTGCGCATCGTCGAAGGCGCGGTGCTTTTCCGCGAAGGCGACCAGCCGCCCGAAGAGCGCCCGCGCCGCGAGGTCGCCGTGGAGATCGAGGACCGCGGCCACGGGATTCCGCCCGAGACGCTGCCGCGCATCTTCGATCCGTTCTATACCGATAAGGATGTGGGGACGGGTTTGGGCCTGTCCATCTCGCAGAAGATCGTCGATCAGCATGGCGGGCGCATCGAAGTCAGCAGCGTGGCCGGCGAAGGCAGCACCTTCACCGTATACCTGCCCGCCATCTGACGGCGCGCGAGTCGTCCGTGCCGCCGCACAATTAAAGGGGGAACGCCGCATGAAGCCGGGCATCACGCAGTTGTGTCTCAAGCGCGAACGTCTCGAGGCCGATCTCGACCAGGCCAAGGCCTGCGGCTACGAGGCCATCGAACTGGTCTTCAGCGACCACGGCCAGCCCGGCATCGACGCGACGAACGCCGAACTTGACGCCGTGCGCAAAGCCTGCGACGCGCGCGGCATCGAAGTCAGCAGCCTGATCGCCACGCGCAAGGACTCCGGCTCGCTGCTCAGCCCCGACGCCGCTTCGCGCGAGAAGCGCAGCGCGATCCTGCGCCGCGGGATCGAGATCGCCGAGCGCATCGGCGTCGACGGGATGCTTCTGCATCCGGGGCAGCTCGAAGCGCAGGACAGCCACTTCCGCGCCTGGAACGATTGCCGCGACGCGCTCAGGAAGCTCGCCCCCGCGGCCGAGAAAGCCAACTGCGCGGTTTGCATCGAGAATGTCTGGAACAAGTTCATCCTCTCGCCGCGCGAAGCCGTCCAGTTCGTCGACGAAGTCGGCAGCTCGCACATCGGCATCTACCTCGATACCGCGAACCTGCTCCACTTCGGCTTCACCGAGATGTGGGTCCGCGACATCGGCAAGCGCATCAAGAAGGTGCACGTCAAGGATTACAAACGCAATCCGCCCACCTGGACCCAACTTATGGACGGCGACTGCAACTGGCCCGTGGTGATGAAAGAACTCCGCGCCATCGGCTTCGACGGCGCGCTGATCAGCGAAGTCGGCGGCGACGAAGCGCGGATGAAGGAGACGGCCGAGCGCATCAAGAAGATCATGGCGCTGTAGCCAAACGGGTCACCCTTTACCAAGGCGTACGCATGTCCCGCTCCATCTTGATCACCGGCGCCGGCAGCGGTCTGGGCCGCGGCTTGGCCGAACACTTCGCGCGCGCGGGCTGGCGCGTCGTCGCGTGCGACGTCCAACTCGCGGCCGTGACCGAGACGGTCGCGGGCCTCCCCGGAGCCCGCGCGCTGGCGTTCGACGTGAGCGATCCCGGCGCCGTCGAGCGCGCGGTGGCCGAACTGGGCGAGGCCTCCGTCGAGGTGCTCGTCAACAACGCCGGCTTGCAGCACGTCGCGAAGCTCGAGGAATTTCCGCCCGAGCGCTTCGGGCAGCTTATCGACATCATGCTCAAGGGCCCGTTTCTGCTCACCCGCGCGCTGTTGCCGCGCATGCGCGCCGCCGGCTACGGCCGCGTCGTGAACGTCGGCTCGATCCACGCGCTGGTGGCTTCGCCCTTCAAGAGCGCCTACGTCGCCGCCAAGCACGGGCTGCTGGGGCTCGCGAAAGTCGCGGCGCTCGAGACCGCCGACGCCGACATCACCGTGAATACCCTCTGCCCCAGCTACATACATACGCCGCTGGTCGATAAGCAGATCAAGAACCAGGCCCAGGTCCACGGCCTCAGCGAAGCCGAAGTCATCGCCAAGATCATGCTCGAGCCGATGCCCAAGAAGCAGTTCATTACCGTCGAGGAAGTGGCGGGAACGATCGAGTTTCTGTGCAGCCCCGCCGCGCGGAACATCACCGGGCAAGCGATCGTCATCGACGGCGGCTGGACGGCGCGCTAAGCCGATCTGCCGGCCCGATACGCTCCGTCCCTCGGTGGTATGGCCGTTAAGCCTTCGCTTCGAAGAAGACCATCGCGTGCGGGCCGTCGGTCCAGTGCCGCACCACCGTCAGGCCTTCCGGAGCGGGGACGGCCGCTTTGCGCTCGCAGCGGAGCATCAGCCGCCCGCCGGGGCGCAGCAGCGTGCCGGCCAGCGCCAGTTCCGCATCCAGCGCCGGTCGGTGCGCCGGCTCGCGGCTGAACTCGAACGGCGGATCGTACAGCATCAGGTCGAAGCGCGGGCCTTGCCCCTGGATCTGCGCGAGGACACTGCCCACCTCGCCGCGGCGCAGTTCGGCGCCTCCCTGCAACCGGGTCTTGGCCAGATTCGCTTCCAGAAGTTTCATGGCGTCGGCACGGCGTTCGACGAAAAGGCAGCGCTCGGCGCCGCGCGAGAGCGCCTCGATGCCCAGCGTCCCCGTCCCGGCGTAAAGATCGGCCACCGATGCGCCCGCCAGAAGCCCCGCGCTGTCGAGGATCGAGAAGAGGCTTTTCTTGATCCGGTCCAGGATCGGGCGCGTATCGAAGTCGGGGACGGTTTTCAGCGGCACGCCGCGGGCGAGGCCGGATAATACGCGCATGGTGCAAGCTCTTTCCGTTGGGTGATAAAGATGCTCATACCGGATACGGTTTGTGCAGTCTAATGAATGACGGGAGCCTCTTACGTACGGCATTGGGCGGCGGCGAAAAAGGAATCGGCAAGCATGCGGAGCGGGTTACGAGTCGGAATCGTCTTGGCGGTGTGTTTCCTGGTTGGCGTGCACGGCTCGGAGATCGACGGGAAGGTCAAGAAGGCCCGCGATAAGGTGTTCCCGGCGCTGGTCAACGTCCGGCCGATTCTGGAACTGTACCAGGGCGGCGAAAAGGTCGTGACGGGGCAGCACATCGGCAGCGGCGTCATCTTTTCGCCCGAAGGCCATGTGCTCACCAATTTCCACGTCGCCGGGCACGCCGAGAAGGTGATCCTGACGCTGGGCACCAAGGAACGCGTCCACGGCAAGGTGATCGGCGGCGACGCCTGGACCGATCTGGCCGTCGTGCAGATCAACATGGACGAGTGGCGCAAGTACCACGCCGGGACGCCGGTGCCGTACGCCGAACTGGGCGATTCGGCCAAGCTGGAAGTCGGCGAGCCCGTCCTCGCCATGGGCAGCCCGCGCGGTCTGTCGCGCAGCGTGACCATGGGCATCCTTTCCAACACCGAACGCTACCTCGGCGACGAGATGACGCTCCCCACCGGCGAACGGACCGGCACCTTCAACACCTGGCTGCAGACCGACGCGGCGATCAACCCCGGCAATTCCGGCGGGCCCCTGGTGAATCTCAAGGGCCAGGTGATCGGCATCAACAGCCGCGGCGTCGGCGGGAGCAACAATCTGGGCTTTGCCGTCCCGGTCAATCTGGTCAAGCAGGTCGTCAGCGAGATACTGGCCAAAGGCAAGGTGACGCGCAGCAACCTGGGCGCGGCGCTGCAAGAACTTCAGGAACTAGAGGAACTTTTCGGGGTCGATAACCGCAAGGGCGTGCTGGTCACCGCCGTCGAACCCGGCAGCCCCGCCGAAGAAGCCGGACTGCTGGCCGGCGACGTGATCCTCTCCTTCGACGGAGAGGACGTCGTCGCGCGCTTCGTCGAGGATCTGCCCGCGCTGTACACGCGCATCGCGCGCTGGCCCGTGGGGAGCAAACACGCCATCAGCGTGCAGCGCAAGGACCGCACCCTCGATCTTTCCGTCGTCACCGAGGAACTCACCCAGGTCAGCGGCAAGGAAGTCGAAGTGGCCGAATGGGCGATGACCGTCCGCGACCTGACCGAGAGCCAGAAGCGCGATCTGGACGTGCCGCAAGGGGTCTTCGTCAGCGGGACCAAGCCCGGCGGACTGGCCGCGCTGGCCAAGCTGGAACCCGGCGACGTCATCCAAAGCGTCGATAACGTCGAGACACCCACGGTCCGCGCGCTGCGTGAAGCCGTCGACAAGGCGATGGAGTCGAAGGACGAAAAGAAGCTCGTGGCCGTCAAAATCAGGCGCGGCAAAGGAAACTACGTCCGCGCCGTGCGGCTGCAGGATTGAACGTTCAGGACAGGCCCATGAAGAAGGAAAGGTGTTCGACGATGCAAAGGCGGTTGCTGCTGCTGGCGGTGTGGATCTTCTGCGGGCTTCCGGTGCTGCGGGCCGCCGATCCGGGAGCGATCCTGGCCAAGGCCGAGCCCGCGCTGGTGCGCGTCACCTTCAACGTGGTCATGGAGAACGGCGCCAAGCGGCCCATCGTCGCCGCCGGCACGATCCTCAACGCCGAAGGGCTCACCGCCATCGGCGGCGACTGGCTCCCGCGCCAGATGCCCGACGACCGCTTCGCCGACTTCAAGATGCAATGGGTCGCCGAAGAAGATCAGCCCGAGATCAAGGCCGAACTCGTCGCGCGCGATTCCGATCTGCACGCCGCGCTCGTCAAGCCCGCCGAAGCGCTGCCCGAGAAGCTCAAGCTCGTCCCGGCGGCGCTCGGCGATCCGGCCAAGCTCCAGCGCGGCGATACCGTCTGGGGCCTGGGGCTGCTCCCGCCCGCTTACCGCTCCACCCTCGATTTCGGTTCCGGCCAGATCGTGAAGCGCGTGACCCACCCGCAGGAACTTTTCGTCCTGACCGGCGACGCCGCCAAGACGCTCTTCGGACCCATCCTGAACGCCGACGGAGACGTGGTCGGCTTCGTGGTTCAGGATCCGATCTTCGACCGTGCGCAGGCCCGGCCGGGCGGGGAAGCGCGGCCCGCGTCGGTCTTTTTGCCCGTCACGCGCCTCAAAGAACTGCTCGAAGATCCGTCCAAGAAGCGCAAGAAGGCGTGGCTCGGCGTCGCCGACATGCAGCCGTTGCCCAAGGACGTCGGGCTCGTTCTGGGCCTCAGCGAAGAACAGGCCAAGCAGGGCGGGGTGATCGTCGGACGGGTCCTGGAAGGCCAGCCCGCCGCCAAGGCCGGTTTGCAGGCCGACGACATCGTCGTGCAGCTTGCCGGCGAAGCCGTCGAAGTCCGCAACGACAACGACCTGCGCGCGTTCATGGAACGCCTTTCGCGCCTCGAAGTCGGGCAGACCGTCGAACTGGCCGTGCTGCGCCAGAAAGAGAAGCACGCGCTGAAGGTCGAACTCACCGAACGCCCCAAGGAAGAATCCGAAGCGCCGCGCTACGAGCACAAACCCTTTGGGCTGGTGCTCCGCGAACTCGTCTACTACGACCGCCTCGCGCTGGACCTGGAGACCGATTCCAGCGGGCTGCTGGTGCATTACGTCAAGAGCGGCTCCCCGCCCGAACTCGGCGGGCTGCGCAAAGGCGATATCATCCTGAAGGTCGATGACGTCGAATTGAGCGGAAGCGGCGAAGAGACGTTCAAGCAGTTCGAAAGCCTGCTGGCCGAACGCAAGGAGAAGCAGAAGAAGGAATTCGTGCTCTTCGTCTCGCGCGGCAAGAAGGGCCAGAACAGCGCCTTCGTGAAGGTCGAGACCGATTGGACCCAGCCGGCCGCGGAATAGCCGCGCCGGCCGAACGTGGAAAGGCAGGCCGGCGATGCATGCAGCGTGGCGGCGTCATGGAATCCCGGCGTGCTGGGCCTTGCTGGCGCTCGCCGTGTCGGGCGCGGACCGCGTCTTCGCGGCCGAAACGCCGCCCGACCTCGTGCCGCCCGCCGCCCCCGTTGCCAACCCCACCGCCACGCCCGTCCAACCCGCGGTTCACGCGAAGGTCGACAAGGGCGAACTCCTCGGCCACATCAAGCACCTCGCTTCCGAAAGCTTCCGCGGCCGCGAAGCCGGCACCTCCGAACAACTCAAAGCCGCCGCGTACATCGCCGACGAGTTCAAGCGCTACGGCTTGCGGCCCATGGGCGACAAGGCGGTCGAGGCCGCGGAACCCGGCTACTTGCAGACTTTTTTCCTGCCCGTCAGCAAGGGCCTCGGAGCGGGCAACGCGCTCAAGGTCGAAGCCGGCGGCAAGACGGATGAGTTCAAGGTCAAGACCGACTTCACCCCGCTTCCGGCCAACCGCACCAGCCCGCACGTGGCCGAGGCCGGCGTCGTCTTCGCCGGCTACGGCATCAGCGCCCCCGAGCACCAATACGACGACTTCGCGGGCGTCGAACTCGCCGGCAAGTGGGCGCTGATCTTTCGCTACGAGCCCCAGGACGACGATCCGAAGAGCCGCTTCCAGGGCAAGACGATGACCCGCCACGCCCACTTCGCGACGAAGGTCAACAACTGTGCGCTCCGCCGCGCCGCCGGCGTTCTGATCGTCAACGCGCCCCAAGGCGCCGGCGCAGAAGACAAGCTCCTCGATCCCGTCGGGCCCTGCTTCGCCGAAGTCGAACTGCCCGTCCTGATGCTCACGCGCCCCGCCGCCGACGCGATCCTCAAGAGTTCCGGAAAGACCGTCGCCGAACTTCAGGCCGCCATCGACAAGGACCTCAAGCCGCAGTCCAGGGAACTCGCGGGCGTCAAGGTCGGCGCCGTCGCCGATCTGGTCATCGACCCGCAGAAGACTTCCAACGTGCTGGCCGTGCTGGAGGGTTCCGATCCCGAACTGAAGCAGGAGTACGTCGTGATCGGCGCGCACTGCGACCACGTCGGCATGGGCAACTTCGGCAGCTTGATGGGCCGGCTTGGCGCGGGGCTGATTCACCCCGGCGCCGACGACAACGCCAGCGGCACCGCCGCGCTCCTGGAAGTCGCGCAGTTTTTCGGCGCGCTTAAGCCGGAAGAGCGCCCCAGGCGCAGCCTGTTTTTTCAGGCGTATTCGGGCGAAGAAAAAGGGCTGCTGGGGTCCCAATACTACGTCGACCATCCCTCCGCGCCGCTCGCCAAGCACGTTGCCATGATCAACATGGACATGGTGGGGCGCAGCCACAACGGAGCCGTCCAGATCTCCGGCGTCGGCACCGCCGAACGTTTCCGCACGCTGGTCGAAAAGTACGGCGCCCAGGAGCAGGGGCTCACGATCTTCCTCAGCAGCAGCGGCGTCGCCCCCAGCGACAACACCACCTTCTACCGCAAGGACATTCCGGTTCTCTTCTTCTTCACCGGCACGCACCCCGATTACCACAAGGCCAGCGACACCTGGGACAAAATCAACGCGCCCGCCGCCGAAGCTATCGCCCGCTTGGTCGCAAGCGTCGCCCGCGAGATCGCCGACACGCCCGAGCGGCCCAAGTTCCTCAAATCCGGCGCGCAGGGCTACCTCGGTGTCAGCCCCGACCGCGAACGCCTCCGCGACGCCAAGGGCTTCCCCGTCGGACCCGTACAGGCCGGCAGCCCCGCCGAACAAGCCGGACTCCAGGCCGGCGACACCATCGTCGAAGCCGGCGGCACGCCTCTCGCCCACGCCCGCGACCTCAACATGGCGCTCATCGGATACGCCCCCGGCGACCAGATCGAACTGAGCGTCCAGCGCGGCACGGATACGTTTAAGCTCAGGATTATTCTCGCCGAACGCGGGAAGTGAGCGGGGTGGGGGAGCCGGAGATCGGAAAGGGTGGGCGGTGCACCCACTCAGATAGAATCCTGGGCGCGGTCGCCTAGCCTAAGTCGTTACCGTTCACCGCGTACCAATTTCACTTGCTCCCCACCCGCGCGCCCCTATACTTTGCCGCTTCGCAGAAGGAGGCCTAGGGCCATGAAGCAGGGCATTCATCCCAAGTCCGAACCGATCACGATCAAGTGCGTCGGATGCGGCACGCTGGTCGAGACGCGCTCCACCAAGTGCCAGAACTACTCCATCGACGTCTGCAGCAACTGCCACCCGTTCTACACCGGCCGGCAGAAGTTCGTGGACAGCGCCGGACGCATCGAACGCTTCCAGCAGAAGTGGAAGAAGACCTCGAAGCCCGAGTAAGCTTGGACGGTGTTGCGGATCGCATGAAAAGCCCGCCGGATTTCGGCGGGCTTTTTCATGCCCTCACTTCACCGAGCAGGCGGCTTCGGCAAGGTTCAATGCCACCGTCCGCGAACCGATCTCGGCCGTCAGCTTTCCATCCGTGAGCGTGACGCGGGGCGCGGCGGGACTGGCTTCCGTGGCGCCCCGCGCGTGCAGATACACCGCCAGCACCGTCCGCTTCACCGGCTCCTGCGAGACCAGCGCCAGCCGCTTTCGCAGGTGGAAGACTTCCGGCACCATGTAGCCCGTATTCGGCTTCACCTCCGGCGTCTCGAACGCGAACCCTTCCGCGGGCGCGCAGAGCATTACGTCCATCCCGCCTTGCTTCCCGTCCACGCGGTAATGCCGCGCCGACTTCTTCGCCGGATCGCCCAGCACGTTCAGGTTCCACGCGACATCCGGCGCTTGGGCCGCGGGCTTCCCGGCGCCCAGCTCGATCTCGTCGACGACCAGCAGACCGTCAGGCTTCAGGAAGACCAGATGCCGCCGGTAGATTTTCACGCCGGCCTCGAGCTTGTAAATCTTCGACGCGTCGCCCGCCGCGTAGCTGTGCCGCGGGCCGTCCTCGGCGCGCAGGAGTTTCGGCTGTTCCGGCGCGGTGAACGCTTCGCTCACCACCAAGCCGCCTTCGCGCTCCGGATCGCCGTGCTCGCCGAACTGTCCCAGCCCGCGAAAAATCGGCAGGTTGTGGTTCTCGCAGCGCGCGTTCCCGTACGCCGTCAGCCGCTCGCCGCGCGAAACGAACTGAAACGCCGTCTGGTCCGGCCGCGCGTGCCCCGATCCGCTGTTCCGCTTCAGGATTTCGCTCGCCGTGCGGCCCTGGTACGCCCCGCACTTGAACCACAGCGCCGTGGCCTGCTCGTCCCAGCCGCTGCGCGCCGTCACGATGCCCAGTTCGGGAAACGCCGCGAACGCCGGAAACTCCGTGCGCTTCCCGCGCGCCACGCTTGCGTCGCACCACAGCAGCGCCAGCGGCAGCAGCGGCGAATGCTTGCCCGAGTCGTTCTCGATCATGCTCCAGGCCAGATCCTGCACCAGCGGATCGCGCGTCGCCGCGGCCGACTTGAAGAGTATATGCGCCGGACCGTGCGTGCCCGTCGAGATCGCCGCCGCGCCGTAGGGAAAGACGAAGTCGCCCGCGCGGAACCACGGCGTCAGGTGCGCCGCCAGGAAGCGCCCGCTGTTGCGCAGGTAACCACTCGTGGCGAAGAAATCGCGGCCCAAATTCCGCCGCGCCAGTTCGGCGTACAGCATCATGTGCTCCATGCTGTAGCCCCAGTAGTTGATCCCCTCCATGCTCGAACCGTCCTCGTTCACGATCGCGAAGACCTGCTCGAAATGCCCGTTGGCGAGCTCCAGCCAGCGCTTCGCCTCGGGCAACTCGTGGTAAAAGACGATCGCCGCCGCCGCCAGCCCGGCGCTGTTGACCTGCCCGTGGTTTTGCAAAAGCTCCCGCGTCCACCACGTCCCGCCTTTGACCTTCTCCGCGCCCCAGACCTTCGCCATGCGCTCGCCTTGCAGCTTCACTTTTTCTCGAAAGAGCTTCTTCTGCGCGTCGCTCAGATCGGCGTGGAACCAGTCGTACGCCAGCGCGATGGCCCACAGGCCGTGCCCCGCCGCCAGATCGACGTCGATGTCCCAGTGCGGATACGCGCAGACAACTTCGGCATACTGGATCGCCGCCGCGCGGTACTTCGCTTCGCCGGTGGCGGCGTAGGCCCAGGCCAGTTGAGCCGGTTTGCGCACGGCGCGGCGCATCGGGCCTTCGGCGTTGCGCGGGCTCGCTTCGGGCGCCTCTTCGAGCATCTCTTCCGCCTGCTTCACGATCGCCGCCGCGATCGCCTGGTGCGTCGTCTTGCCGCGCTCGGTCAATTCCTTCAGCCCGCCGTCCGGAATCATGATCCGCGGATGCCCGGTCTGCTCCTCCAGCGGCAGCCGCTCGGGCTTCGGCGGCAGCTTCGGCGTCACGTATTCGAGATTCGCCGCGCGCACCGCGCCCGCCTCTTCCGCGCCCGCCGCAAGACTCAGCACCGCCGCCAGTCCCAAGATCGTTCGCATGTTTCGCTCCCATAGCCCCGGCGTCCCGCCGGCCGCTGTCGGTATCGCGGGCGTCCCGCCCGCTCGTTCGGCCGATTCCGCGTCCGCACCCGATTCCGCCGCTACAACCCCGGATACCAGCGCCGCGCGTTCTCCGCGTACAGCTTGCGCAAGACCGGATCCGGCAAGCCCAGCCCTTGAACCTCGAACTCGCGCAATTTCACGCGCCCGTCCGATTCGTAATACGCGAAGGCCGCCGCGTGCCCCTCGCGAATCGAAGCCATGGCCTTCGCGCGCGCCTCGGCGCTTTCGGCATCCTGCGCATGCGCGTGCTGATCGCTTCCGAAGAGCAGCCGGTCCTGGAACTCGATGCAGATCCGCCGCACGAGGGCGCGGTCCTGCAAGCCCAGCGCCAAGGCGCGCGCCAGGCCCGAGGTGTCCACCGCGAAGTTCGGATAGCGCTCGAAGCGCCGCGCCAGCTCCGCCGCGTCGAACTCCAGGCTGCCCAGATGCGCGCCCACCACGCGCAGCTTCGGATGCCGTTCCACGATCCGGTCGCGCGACGCGATCAACGTCTCGTGCGCCGGAAACGCGGGGTTCCCGTATGCGTATTTGTCCGGATGCTTGCGGTAAAAATTCGAAGTTAAATTCTCCGGCCCCAATGGCTGCCAGCCGCCGATCGGATCGGCGATATGAATCAGCAGCGTCTTCCCGCTCCGCTCCAGAAAGGAAAGGATAGGCTCCAGGATCGGATGATCCACCAGCACGTGCCGCCCTTCGGGATCGCGAAAGCCCAGCCCGAAACTCTTCCAGATCTTGCAGCCTACCGCGCCGCGCGCGAAATCGGCTTCCAGCCCCGCGATGCAGCGCTCGGCGTATTCCCGATCGCCGAAGCGCGGCAGATCGAAGCTCGTGACCCACCCGAAGCGCTCCGGATACGCCGCCGCCAGCCGCGCGTACGGCTCCGCCCGCCGCGCGCGCCACTCGGGATGCTCGACCCCGCCGATCGTGTTCAGGAACTTCATGTTCCATTCGGCGAGTTGCTCCGCGTAGGCCGGATGCTCGCTGTCGAAATGGATATGCGCGTCGATGCGTTCCATAAAGGGAGGGCTCCCGCTACCCCAATGCCGAAGCGCGCGGCATGAACTCCGCCGCCACGCCGCGATACTCGAAGGCCAGTTTCTTTTCCGCCCACAGCCGCGCCACTGCCGCCACCGCCGCCGCGCCGCCGGCCTCGAACGGCATCCGGATCGTCGCCAGCGCCGGAACGGTTTGCGCCGCTTCGGGCAGATCGTCGCAGCCGATCAGCGCCACGTCTTCCGGCACGCGTACGCCGGCCTCGCGAAACCGCCGCAGCGCCTCGAACGCCCAGCGGTCGGTTCGGCACAACAGCGCGTCGATCCCGAACGCCTTCAAGTCCCCGCCCAGCAGCCGGTCCAGCGCCGCCGCGGGGCCGGACCCGCACCAGTACACGCGCGCCAGCGGCTGGCCTTCCGCCGCCGCCGCCGCCTCGACGAAGGCCAGATGGCTGCTCGGCGCCGAAGGATCGGACGAGAGAAACGACACCCGCGTACGCCCCTGCGCGCGCAGATGCCGCAGCGCCGCGCGGTACGCCGGCGTCACGTCCATCCCGATCCCATTCACACGCGCGCGGTACGGACTCACCACCGCGTACGGAACCTTCCGGCGCAGCATCTCCGCCTCCAGGCGCAGCGCCAAATCTTCGTGCAGGAAGACCGCCCCGTCATGAAACGGACCGATGGCGGCCAGCAGTTCTTCAGGCGTCGTGAAGCGGTAGGGATTGATAAAATGCAGCGCCGTCGCGATCCCGCGCTCGCGGCAGGCCTGCGCGATGCCTTCCAGACGCCCCCACCACACGTGCGGGCTGTGCGACTCCTGCAGCGTCTCCCGCTCCCGCGGCACCAGCACGTCGATCACCCGGGTGAGCGCCGCGCCGCCGGCCGCCTTGGCCGGCGGCAGCGCGCGCTTCAAGAACGTCCCGCTGCCCGTCCGCGCGATCAGAAGGCCTTCGGCGATCAGCCCCCGCAGCGCCCGGTCGACCGTATCGTTCGAGACTTCCAAGTGCTCGCGCCAAAACGGCCGCGACGGGATGCGATCCCCCGGACCCAATTCCATGCGCGCAATCTCGGCCAGGATCAGGTCCCGAAGCTGTTCGTGTTTGCTGGTTAAGGTAGCGCTCATCTCAAGTTATCCGAAAACCGGTTAGTTAAAGTTAATACACCGCTGAAACACGAAAACGATCGGATAAGACAAGAATTTATAAAGCTATGTGAGAAGGCAAGATATATCTGTAAGGCGGATAGCTTGGGGCGGGGAGGAATCCTGTAGACACCGGCCTGCCCCGCACAGTCAAATGCTCCCTATTAAGGAGGCCGGCCATGGGCACGTGGGGTTGCGCGGCGTTCGATAACGACGAGGCTTCCGACTTCGTCTACGACCTCGAAGATTCCGAAGATCTGTCCATCCTAACCGAAGCCCTCGCCGGGATGGTGCCCGGCTCCGAACTTGAACTTCAAGCACCGGAATGCGCCGTCGCCATCGCCGCGGCCGAAATCGTCGCCGCCCTGAACGGCCGACCCGAGCCGAACTTGCCCGAAGACGTCGCCGCCTGGGTGCAAGGCAAACCCCGCCCCGACCCGCGCCTGATCGCGCAGGCCCGCCAAGCGCTCGAAGCGATCCTGCAGGAATCGGAACTCAAAGACCTCTGGCAAGAGAACAAGGCGGACTATCCCCAGTGGCTTGCCGGCATCGAAGACCTGAAGCGCCGGCTGGGCTGATCCTCGGCTTACGCTGCCGCGGCTGGGCTTGAAAATCTGGCGCAGGCAGTCCGATAGACGGTTACGCGTTCTCATTCGGAGGGTTAAGCCCACTATGAGCGATGCGGATTCGCGCGTTCGGGTGCTGGTGATGCCGTGGCTTCACCACCGCATGCAGCTTGACCTAGCGGTTGCGGCCTTGGTGCTGACCACGAACTTGTGGGGGCTCTATGTTTACGTTCGCCGCGGCGGACAGCCGTGGTCCTTAAGTGCTTGGCTTTGGGAATACGCGCACCAGGCCATCTTCTTGCCCGTCCTGTTTTTGGCGCTCTGGATAGTCATCGATATCTACCTTCAGGTCCTGACGATCGCGCTTCAAGAGTTGAATGCTCGGACCGGGCGGCGCCCTTGGCTGATCTTTCACCTGTCCACGCTGCTCTGGCTTTCCCTTGCGGCAAGTGTGCTGCTGTGGGCGAATATCCGCGAGCGCGAGTGCTCAATCGTATTTATTGGGTCGGAGAGTTGGCACCCGTATATGGAATTATCGGCTGCACCCAATGCCAAGGGGCAGGGCTGGCCGCAAGCCTTTCGCATCGTAACCGCAAGCGGAGGGGCTCAATGGAATCCAGGCACGCTGGTTTCCAACAGCCTCTGTTGCGCCGGCCTGTGTTTAGCCCTCGCCTTTTGCGCCGAATACCGAGCGCGTCACCGCAAGCCCCCGCGCCAACCGCCGTGAACCCAAAATTCAATATCGGAAATCGCTACGTCGCCACCCCCGCCGCATGCCACTCCTGCGCCCGCTCGCCCACCTGCTTGTACACGCTCCCGAACGGCGGGTTCCAGCCCTTCCGCCGCGCCAGGTACACGCGCCCCGCATCGCAGCGCACCGTCTCGCTGAACGAACCGCGCACCTGATACCCCGTGTCCGCGAAGACCGTATCGCCCAACTGGTACGCATCCGCCGCGCGGTACTGAAAGACCGCGCCGCGCCGCGGCCGCCCGCTCTGGTTCGGGCCGCTGCCGTGCAGCGTCAAGACGTGGTGGATGCTGATCCCGCCCGCGCGGACCTGGATCGGCACGATCTTCGACGCGTCCTCCAGCGCCCAAGTGTCCTGGCAGCGCCCGCTGAAATAACCCTCGTGGCGGTGCTCCAACAGCCCCAGCTTGTGGCTCCCGCGCACCATCGACATGCAGCCGTTCTCGGTCGTGCAATCGTCGAGGTACACGAAGACCGCCGCGAGATCCGTATTCGTGTGCGGGAAGAACGCGAAATCCTGATGCCAGCCGAAGCCGCCCGTCGCCTTCTTGAGCGGCTGCGTGGCGAGCTTCGAATGCTGGAGCTGAATGTCCTCGCCGATCAGCGCGGCCAGCCGAGCGGTGATCCGGTCGTCGGCGCACAGCGCCCGGAACGCCGGCGACTTCACCGCCAATTCCAACTGATGCGCGTGCACTTCCGTCCCGCGCGCCTTCTCGAACGCCTCCCGCACCGCCCCCGACTCCGCCGCCGCCAGCAACTCGCTCACCTCCGCCGGCGAAAAGACGTCCTCCACGATCAGAAACCCGTCGTCCTGGAAGCGTGCCACCTGCGCCGACGTTAGCATGATTTGGTGCTCCTGAGAGACGCTCGAACGGGCTCGCCGCCCGCGCTCGTTTCGATGCCCGAACCATACCCCGCCGCACGCCTCGCCCGGTAGTGAGGAACCGCTTGTCTTTTAGCACAAAATGACGATAGACTGGGGGCGATTGCGAATTGCGGATGGCCCACGGCCGCTAGCGGCCGGTCGCTTGAGGAATACCGCTGCCGGTGCCCTGAATCCGGAAGACCAGCCCCGTGGCGCCGCCGTGCGGTCGTCCAATCCGCAATCCCCAATCCGCAATCCGAAATCGCCCAGGAGCCCCCATGCCTCTCCACCGGCCTCAAACCGTCCAGCTTCCGCGCCTCGAATGGGCCCGCGCGCATCAGGGCTCGCACGAGGTCAAGCTGCACACGCATCCGCTCGTCGAACTCGTGTACGTCGTGCAAGGGAAACTGGTCATCCACGCTGGCGCGCACGATCTGCGCGGCAAGCCCGGCACGATCTTCGTCCTGCCCGGCAACGTCCCGCACGATCAGCTTTGCGACGGCCCGTGGCGGACGCTTTGCGTGCTCTACCGCCACGGCGCGCACCTGCTCGACGAAACCCCGCGCACGCTCGACCTCGCCGCCGCGCCGCATCTGGGCGCGTGGCTTGAGGATCTGTGCAAGCACTCGGCCGCGCCCGAGGCCGAGGCGATGCTCGACGGGCTCCTCTTTGCGGTGCTTTCCGCGCTGCGCAAAGCCGAACGCGCCGCGCAGTCCGCCGAGGCGCTCCACCCGAGACTGGCCGACGCCGTGCGCTACCTCCAGCAGCACCTCACCGAACCCGTCGACGCCGGCGACCTGTCCCGCGCCGCGCACCTCAGCTACAGCCATTTGAGCGCGCTCTTCCGCGAACGCTTCGGCTGCGGGCCGTTGAAGTACCAGCAGAATCTGCGCCTCGAACACGCGCGACGCCAGCTTCTCGATCCGTACCTCAGCATCGACGAAGTCGCCCGCGACTGCGGCTACGACGACACCAACTATTTCGTGCGCCTCTTCCGCCGCGCCCAAGGCGTCCCGCCCGGCCGCTGGCGCAAGCAAGCTTCCGGCCGAGCGTCGTAGCGCACGGAACCTTCGTAGCGCCGACGCCGCAGGTATCGCGGGCGTCCCGCCCGCAGGTCAACCCTGCCTTGCGTACGGCCCGCGATGCCGCAGAGCCTTCCCACACCCGGATCGACTGCTAGGCACTCTCCCGAACCCCTTCTTCGGCGTCTGCTTGCGGGGACCTGCGCAGCGCTTCGTCAGCCTCGCTTGCTGTATCAACGGTAGAGATACAGTTCGTTCGGCTTCCTCGCTCTGCTTGGTCCGCGCGGCGCATCCGCCTTCGAAGCGTTTCGGGACAGAGCCTGGGAACCGGTGCGCCAGCAGCGACGGCGCTCGCGCCTGGTGCACAATCCCAAAATCCCCAATAAAAGTTCGAAATGCCACGTCCGACGGCCGGTAGCGAAACCCAAATTTCGCATTTTTTAGTTGGATGGCTGAAATCCGAGCCCTTTTTAAATACGCATTGTGTTCTATAATTATAGCAGATTTATAGCACAATCGATATTTTGCTCGACGTGCGTCGCCTGAGCCGTTCTTGTAAGTCCTGAAAACAGATCCTCGAAACCGGGGGTCTGCGCACCGTGCTGCTCCACGGTCGCCACCCGGTGCATGGAGGATCCTTCGCGGCGTGGGGAGGGTAGGGAACCCCGGTAGCCCGGCGGCTCGAAAAATTCAATTTGACCCATTACACCCACTGACTCAGCCTTTAAAAAATTCATTTAGGGTCACATTGGGATATTTTTCCCCTAACTTGAGTACTCAGGGCCGTCATGGTGCAATTTTTCTTTTTTGTTGAGTTGACAAACGTCAAGTACGTTTTAAATCTCTCTCTCGAGCACGCATTGAATTTTTTGATTCCATCGCCGACGCCGACCCATAACGGCGCTAGCGAAACTTGGATCGGGTCGCCCGGGCCCCCCAGACGTTCCGCCCCGGCCGCCCTGATAGAAAAGGATGCCCCCCATGCCCAAGGTTAAAGCCCGCGCCCAAGCCACGTTACGCGCCGCCAAACCCGCCGCGCCGGCCCGCCGCGCCAAACCCACCGCGCCGACCCCGGCGCCACAACCCGAAGCTGTGACTGAACTTCCCAAAAAGCGCCGCGCCGTCTCGCCCGTCACCGCGCCGCTCACCTTCCGCAAGCCCGAGCCCGAACGCCTGGAAGGAGTTCCGCTCACGCCCGAAGAGCAAGCCCGCGCCGACGCCAAAGCCGCCAAGCGTAGCTACGAAGACTCCCTCTGGGCCGCCTATCATCAAGGCGAGTCGGAAGATGCGCGAAACACGCTCTGGGTGCACTACCAGTCCCTCGTCCGCTACATCGCCGAGCGCCAGAAAGCCAAGCTCCCCGAATGCGTCGACGTGATGGACCTCGTCAGCTCCGGAAACCTCGGCCTCCAAGACGCCATCCAGAAGTTCGACCCCACCATGGGCGTGCGCTTCGAAACCTATTGCGTGCCTCGAATTCGAGGAGCGATGCTCGATTCGATCCGCGCCTGCGACTGGGTCCCGCGCCTGATCCGCAACAAACACCACCAGTACGAGCGTGCCATTCGCGAATTGGGCTCCGAACTGGGCCGCGAGCCCAACGACGAAGAATTGGCCGCGCGCCTCGAACTGGACCTCGAACGGCTCCAGAAACTCCGGCGCGAGCTTGATGTTAAGGCCCAAATCTCGATCGAAGGCGGCGCCTCCGAGAACGCCGAAGAGCGCGATCTGCTGCGTCTGGAGATGCTGGAAGACCGCAACGATCGCGAACCCACGCGGGAACTCCAGCGTGAAGAGATCCGCGACATGGCGCTGCGCGGCTTGCATCCCAACGAGCGTGCCGTCGTCGAACAGTACTACTTCGAAGGGCGCAGCATGAAGCAGATCGGAGACTTGCTGGATCTCTCGGAAAGCCGCATCTGCCAGATTCACGCGCAGGTGATGGACGTGCTGCGCAAGAAGTTCCGCAGCTACGCCGATTCGGTCTCCTTCTAACTCGAAGACCTTGCTCCGGTTAGTTCACGGGCAGCCGAAACCTCGGCTGCCCGTGTGTTTTTACGCCTCCATGGTGCGCATGAATTCAATTCGGATCACTACCAAAGACCCAGCACGCGAGCCATGAACGCTGCGGCGAGGGCCGTCAGCATCAGCACGAAGATCGCGCATCCAACCTCCGCCGGACGCAGGCCTTGCGTGCGGAATTCGACCGGTTCTTCGGCTCGGGGATGCTTGCGCGAGCGGTACGGACGAAACCTGTAACCCCAAGCCCTCAAACGAGCTTGAACGTCCGGCGGATACAACTCGGCCGGCGCGCGCGGGCTCAACGCCTGGAGCAGCGCCGTCCCGTCGTTTCCGTAGCGCGCGTAACAGGCGGCCACGGCACGCTCTACGTCGGGACCGCTTTTGCTGGTGAGCAGCCACGCTGCGCCGGCGCGCGGAAGGTCCTTCATTTCATAGTGAATTTCGCCCAGCAATTCGTACGCGTCGGCGCGATACAAGCCGCGCCGCGCCAACGTGTTGAGGAATCCGTGGAGCCGGTCGCGGGCCCGATCGGGCCGGCCCGCGGCCAAGTCTTGCCGTGCGCGTTCCAACGCGCGCCCAAGCGGCACGGCGGCGCCGGAAGAACGTGCGGCGGAGTCTGCGGACATCTCCGGCGGATGGACTCGGGGTGGGGCGAGCGGCGCAACGAGCCACTCAGGCGAGACTTACAAAATGCCTGCTCAGATGCCCAGCGCCGAGCGCTTGAACTGGCTGCGCGGCTTGCCCTTGCCCGGCTTGCGCCCGTGATTGGCCTTCTTGCGGCCCTTCGCCAACTGCTTGATCTTCTTGAACGAGGACATGTGCGGCTCCTTTGACGGTTGAAGTCTCGAGTTACGCCTGAGTTACAGTTCGCCGATCGGCTTTTCGCCCTGATCTTCCTGCTTCTTCACGACTTCCGGTGGCGGAGCGTACTGCTTCCGCGCCAGTTCGGCCATGCTCGGCCGCCCAATCTTCTCGTTGTGCACCTCGGCCTGCTTCCAGTCGGCTTCCGTGACCAAGGCCTTGTCGAAGCGGTACAGCCGGCCCAGCAGGAACGTATCGCCGGTCTGCAGCGCGTAGGCTTTGATCTCCGCAAGTCCTTGCTCATCCTGTGCATGCTGGAAAAAGTCCAGCGCGTCGGAGTAGCGCTCCTGGCGCAGGAAATCCCGCGCGTGCGCGGAGAGTTCCGTCTTGGAAGCGCGCGGATTCCATAAGGCATCGCGCTTCTTCAAGTAATGCGTCGGTGCGCCCATGAACCGCTCACTCCCTCTCAAACGGGCCGATATAATAGCGCCCCTCGCGCGTCCTTCAACCGGCGATGTGGGAAGTTGTTCGGCGCAACAGACTTCGAGGCTCGGCAGCATGGATACCGTCACTCAGGCCGCGTTGGGAGCCGCCATCGGCGAAGCGGGATTTCGCCCGCGGCTGGGGTCCAAAGCCACCCTCTTTGGCGCGTTGTGCGGAATCTTCCCCGATGCCGACGTGGCTCTGACGTGGATCGATGAATGGTCGATGCTCACGCAGCACCGCGGCGCGACGCATTCCTTGGCGTTGATGCCGCTCTGGATACCGCTCTTCGGCTGGTTGGGCTGGCGGCTTTGGAAGCGCCACGGCGACTTGCGCACGTGGATGCATCTGGCGGGCTGGGCGCTGGTGACGCATGCGCTTCTGGATTGGTGCACCGCCTACGGGACGATGTTGCTGTGGCCGTTTTCGATGCACCGCTTCGCGCTCGATGCCATTTCGGTTCTCGATCCGACGTACACGCTTCCGCTTTTGCTCGCATTAGCCTTGGGGCGTTTGAAAAGCGTGCCCGAGCGCTGGGCGATTCGCGCCCATGCCGGCGCGCTCGTCTTTTCGACGGCGTACTTGGTGCTTGGATTCGTGCAGTCGCAGCGCGCGATCGATCTGGCCCGGCGCCAATTGGCCGAGGATCGAGCCTTTTCGGCCGTGGAAGTCCGTGCGGTGCCTACCTTTTTCAACGTCTGGGTGTGGCGCGTCCTGGCGCGGGATGCGCAGGGTCAGTTGCGCTTGGGCTTTGTAAGCACTTGGTCGCCGCGACCCTTGGAGTGGATCGATCTGCCGCGGCCCGCCGAGTCCGGCGCGGCCCGGCTCGTCCGTACCGTTCTGGAAAGCCCGCGCGGCAAAGACTTTGACTGGTTCGCTCAAGGCATGGTCAGCACCCGTGTCGAGCGCCGCGGCGACGGCGCCACGGTGGAACTCCTGGATCAGCGTTTGGGGCTGGTCACGCGTTCGGCCGACCCGCCTTTTCGCCTGATCGCTACGCTGGATGCGGCCGGCCGGATCCTGAGCGTCACGCGCGAACGCCGCGGCGGATCGCTCGAACCGCGCCGCGAACTGGCGCTGCTGTGGGGCCTCTGGTGGGGCCGCGACGATGCGTATGTCGAACTGGGCGCGCTGGTTAAGCCGACGATGGCGGTAGGGCCGTAAGTCTAGTCCCAGCTCGGCTGGACGATGGCGTAGCACTGGCTTTCGGGCTCTTCGAGGTAGATCAGCAGTTCGCCGTTGGGCCCGATATCCAGCGCCCAGCGCAGGGGTTGGCCGCTCTGCCAGGAGAGCACGAAATCGCGGTACTCGGGCGAGACCGTCCAGCGTAAGTCCGGCGCGGTGGTGACCCATTCGCCTTCGAGCCCGACTTCCACCACCTGAGTCGGCTGCCACGGCGGTTCGTCCAGATCTTCGTCCTCAAGGTCTTCCGCAGGTGGATGTTGCATAAGCGCTTCGGCTTCGGCCAAGGCGGCCTGCGCGGCGGCTTGGGCCGCGAGCAACCCTTCGCCCAGCAGCGTCCACTGGCGCAGGCGGCTTTCGCGGACCGGCGGTTCCTTCGTATCGTCGGCTTCCAATGCTGCTTTGCGCGCCGGCCAGGCGGCGGCGTACTGCTCCAGCAGTTGGACGCGCGCGCGCGCAAGAGCAACCTGCTGTTCGAGTTCCCGAGCGTCCATGCGATGCGTTCCTCTTCTTGAAACCTAGGCGGTGTCTTCCATGATACCGGAGCTACCGCATTTTCCGAGTACCGCGCGCCGCCTGCACCTTCCGGCCGTGCGCCCCGTTCGAGAAAGGCTCCCATGTCCATCCGCAAGAGTTCGACGTCGGTGCACCGCAAGGGCGGGACGACCGTGATGCTGAAGGCCGGCGTGAAGTCCGGCGATCCGGCGCGCAACGCGTACGAAAACCCGCTCACCGGCCGCTACGGCTCACCCGAGATGAGCTTCATTTTCTCGCCTCAGTTCAAGTTCTCCACGTGGCGGAAGTTATGGGTCGCACTGGCCGAAGGACAACGGCTGCTGGGGCTGAGCGTGACCGAGAAGCAAGTGAAGCAGATGCGCCGCTTCGTCGATGAGATCAATTTCGACGTGGCCGATGCCAAAGAACGCGAGATCCGGCACGACGTGATGGCGCACGTGCATGCCTTCGGCGAACAATGCCCCGACGCCAAGCCGATCATCCACCTCGGCGCCACCAGCGCGTACGTTACCGACAACACCGACTTGGTGCAGATGAAAGCCGGCCTGGAACTGTTGGCGAAGAAAGTACTTAACACCATCGCGGCGCTGGCGAAGTTCGCCGAGGATCACCAGGATTTGCCGACACTGGCGTTTACGCACTTCCAGGCCGCTCAGCCGACGACGGTGGGCAAGCGCGCCTGCTTGTGGATCCAGGATCTGCTCATGGATCTCGAAGAGATCCTGCGCCTGCAGCAAAACCTGCCGTTCCTGGGCGTCAAAGGCACCACGGGCACGCAGGCCGCGTTCCTTAAGCTCTTTGACGGCAACATGAAGAAGGTGGCGCGGCTGGACAGCTTGGTCGCCGAAGAGATGGATTTCAAGAACGTGCTGGCCGTCTCGGGGCAGACCTACACGCGCAAGCTCGACTACATGGTGCTTCAGTCGCTCTGCGGTTTTGGGCAGAGCGCGCACAAGTTCGCCAACGATCTGCGCCTGCTGGCGCACATGAAGGAGATCGAAGAACCGTTCGAGGCCGGCCAAGTGGGCAGCAGCGCCATGGCCTACAAGCGTAACCCCATGCGCTGCGAGCGGATGACGGCGCTTGCGCGCTACCTGATGACCTTGGTGCTCAACCCGGCTTTGACGGCGGCCGAGCAGTGGTTCGAACGGACGCTCGACGACAGCGCCAACAAGCGCCTCTCCACGCCGGAAGCGTTTTTGTGCGCCGATGTGATCGCCGAGATTTATCTTAACGTCGCTCAGAACCTGGTGGTCTACCCGGCCGTGATTTCCGCGCATCTCAAGGCCGAGCTTCCTTTTATCGCCACCGAAAATATCCTGATGGAAGCCGTCAAGCGCGGCGGCGACCGCCAGGATTTGCATGAACGGATCCGCAAGCACAGCCAAGCCGCGGCCAAGCAGGTGAAGCTGCATGGCAAAGAGAACGACTTGATGGCCCGCATCGCCGGCGACGAAGCCTTCGCGAACGTGAAGGACGAACTGGACAGCATCCTCGATCCGGCCAAGTTCACGGGGCTGGCCGCCGAGCAGACGCAGATGTTCCTCGGCGAGCACGTTCACCCGCTCCTGAAATCCCGCCGCGACTGGCTGGGGCGAAAGGGCGACGTGCGGGTGTAGGCGCGGCGCTGATTTTTTCGCGCACGCACCCCGCCGCGCGGCGTACTCTCCACGACACCCTGCCCCGGCAGGTATGGCATGGTCTTAGGAGGGCGTCGCATATGATCGCTAAACTTTTGTGTAGGGCCGTGCTGTTGAGCGCGTCGCTACCTGCATTTGCACTCCACGGCGGCGAAGCCGCGCCGGCCGTCGTGAGTAACGTCAAAGTGGTCTCCGATAAGGTTGAGGATGTCTCGAGCTTCGAGGCGTGGAAGCAGGCGGTCATCAAGGATGGGATGACCGATGAGCAGAAGGCGCTGGCCGCGTGGGAAGCGGTGGTGAAGTTCCGCCATCACGACGCCTCGCCCCACGAATACCTCGGCCTTTCCGATTCCAGCACCGTCGATGCGTTCAAGCTCTTTAATGTGTACGGGTACTGCTCGGGCGCGGCCGCGCAGCCGGCGTACTTGCAGCTTGCGCGGCAGTTGGGATTCGAAGCGCGCGCGATGTCCATCCACAAGTGGGGCGTCCCGGAGGTGCGGTACGCCGATGCGTGGCACATGCTCGATCCGGGCATGATCAGCTATTTCCGCAAGCCCGACGGTGCGATCGCCTCCACCGAGGAGCTCGTCGCGGCGGTGAAGGAGTGGCATGCGGCGCATCCGGGGTACTTGGGCGAAGATGCGAAGATCAAGGAGTTCCAGAAGGACGGCGGGCACAAACGCGGGCCGGCCTTGATCGCGAACTGCCCCACCTACGACGAACGCGGCAGCTTCCCGCTGAATTATTTCGGCTGGTTTTCGGCGATGATTATCTACGACGGCTCGAACAAGACTCCGTTTCTGTACGAAGAAGCCGCGAGCCAGGGTTACCGGGTCAACATCCAGCTTCGCAAGGGGGAGCGGCTCACGCGGCGCTGGAGCAACAGCGGCTTGCACGTCAGTGCGGACACGGGCGGAAAGGTCGAATGCCTGAATGGGCAGGTGGGGAAGGGACCGCTGTACTATACGCCCAAGTTCGGCGATCTGGGCAACGGCCGCGTCGGAAACGGACTGCTTGAATACGCTCCGCCGCTGGGCGACGCCGCGACGATCGACGCTTTCGTTTCGGCGCGAAATCTGGCGGTGAAGCCGGGGGCGGCGGCGCTGCAGGCCGCCGACGCGGCGCAGCCGGGAGAGTTCGTCGTACGGATGCCCAGCAGCTACGTGTATTTGAACGGGACGCTTGAATTCGAGGCCGCGGCCGGCGCGGGCGGCTCGGTGAGCGTCTTTCTTTCGGACGACCACGGCCGGGCGTGGAAAGAGTTGGCGAAGGCCGAGGCCGCCGGGGCGCAAAAGATCGATCTGTCGCCGCACGTGCTGCGGCGTTACGACTACCGGCTCAAGTTCGTCCTTTTGGGCGCCGGGACGAGCGTAGCGGCGCTCAAGCTCACGCATGCGATCCAGCATTCGCAGCGCGCGCTTCCCGCGCTGGGGCAGGGCGAGAATAAGCTCACGTTCAGCGCCGGACCCGCCGAAGGCACGATCGCCCTGGAAGGCGCGGGGCTCAAGTTCAAGGACAAGCAGGTGACGTACGAGGCGTTGGGCGCGGTGCTCGAAGGAATCGATCCGGCCACGCTCGAAAAGTGGGGCACGTGGTCGCCTCAAGGCTCCGCGGGAAGCATCGCCTTTCCGGTGGAAACCCCCGGCGACCTGACGCGTCTGCGCTTCGGCTGCAACTACCGCGCGGGGTTGGACTCCGAAGGCTGGGATTTGCAGGTCTCGTTCGACGACGGGAAGAGTTTCAAAACCGTGGGACGCGCCGCGGGTCCGACGCGGCAGTCGGCGAAGTGGGTGGCCTTCGAAGAGATTCCGCCGGGTACGCGCAAGGCGCTGGTGCGGTATTCGGCTCAAGCGCGCGGTTCGTGCGTGTTGTTTCGTTACCGCATCGACGCCGATTACCGCGAGCCCCGCGGAGGCTTCGCGCCGGTGCGCGTGACCTACCGGTGGGAAGAAAAGGGCCAGGCAAAAGAGGACGCCCGAGTGCTCGATACGCCGCAAGCCGCGTATGCGATCACTTGCGCCGAAAAGCCGTTGTTGAAGGAGATTGTCCTCGAACGCGCGGACTGACGCCCTGCGGTTGTGCGGGCCTCCGGGCGAAGTATCCTTACGCGCGCGCCAACCCCAATACGAGGACGAGCCATGCTCGCCAGCCACGACATCGCTTACAAGGAATGGGCTTCGGTCACGGAAGCGCTCGCGCGCGGGCAGTTCGTAATGAGCCTGCGCAAAGGCGGCATTCACGAGAAGCGCGGCGAGTTTAACGTCGAACACCGCGAGTTTTTCCTCTTTCCCACCTATTTGCATCAGCGCGAGAGCGATCTTGTGCCGGAGGTGCTTCCGCTGCTGGAAGCCACGCGCGCCGCCGCGCTGCCCGAGGGCCAGGTGCCGATCCGTTACTACGTCACGGTGACCGATGCGGTGTACGTCGAGAGCCTGGAGCACGCGCACGCGCTGGAGGGGCTGCATCCGTTCACGCGCGCGGGCGTCGAGATGCGCTTTCACTACAAGAAGCCTGGGCTTTGGGCCATTGTGCAGCGGCTTTACAGGCTGCCCGAGGTCTTCGTGATTCCCGACGAGCGCGTGTACGCGGGCTGCCGGAGTTGGGTGCCGCTGAAGGAGAAGCTCGCGACGGCCGGCGCCGTAGCGGTGCTGGACGACGCGGCGTTCGCGGCGCGCTCCGCTCCGATTCTGGACGCCTTGCGCGTATCTTAGGGATCGAGCGCTATTTCGGCGTGCGATCGGGCTTCCCGCTCGTTCCCTTCGCGCATCGGTTTACGGCATTGACGGGCAACGCGGAATTACAGACCATCGTAGGCCGGTCCCGGGGACAGGCGCCATGAATAAGAAGGAACTGGCAGCGTATCTGGCGCGGCGCAGCGGATTGGCGGCCAGCGTCTGCGAGGCGCTGCTGACGGAATCGGTGGCCGGGATTCTGGAGACGCTGGCACGCGGCGAGAACGTGCGAATCGACGGATTGGGTACGTTCGGCATGGGCGCGCCCGACGATTCGGGCCGTCGGCTGCGCTTCGAACCGGCGGACGAGGCGCTGCAGGTGCTCAAGCGCGGCTTCGAACGCGTCAGCAAGACCGAGGTGCTGACCGGCGGACCCGAGGCGCGCGCCGAAGCCGAGGACATGCAGCCGGTCTCGCCGGAAGAAGCGGCCAACGAGTTGGAGGCGCTCTTCAACACCGACGTGGATCACTCGCCGCATCCGTACCGCGAATCGGGTTCGGCCCCGGCCGTGGCCGCCAAGGCCGAAGCGCCCGCCGCGGCGCCCGAACTCAAGCCGGCGAAAGCCGAAAGCGCCGACGACGATTCGCCCACCGCCTTGAGTTCCTTCGCGCGGGACGTGCTGGAACTGGGCGCCGAGGAGCTGGCCCGCGGGCTGGGGCTGGCCGCTTCGACCAGTCCGGTGGGCCAAGGCCGCCGCCTGACCTTTCCGGTGCAGATCAACCCGCAGGCCAAGGAGCACAGCCAGCGGCTTTGGCGGCCGGTGGACGGCGACGAGCGGCGCAGCTTCAAGGATCTGACGCTCAAGAACTTCTTCCTGAGCCTGGGCAGCGTGGTGCGCGAGAAGGCCACCCGCGAGCCGCTGATCGTCTTCGATGTGGAGGAGGAGCGCACCGCCGAAGGCGAGCGCTACATCATCAAGCTGCTGCGCGTGGCGGGTTCGCAGCCTCCGCCGCCGGGCGGCGCGGGACCTTCGACGGCTCACCGCTTCAAGTACATGACCGTGGACTTCGACTGGAACCGCCACGAACCGCTGATGGTGATCGACGAACGGGTCGGGCCGCGCGTGCATGCCTTCGACGTAGGCACGTGGCGCGATACCAACCGGCATCAGCGCGCGGAAGTGATATTGGCCACCGAGTACGAGACGTACATCTCGCGGCGCAGCGGGCTCTACAAGACTTCGCCCTGAAGCGCCGGACAAGTCCTTATTTAGCGGCCTTCTCGAGCTTCTTGCGTTCGGCTTCCATGCGCTTCTTGAGCTGGAGCCATTTGGCGGCGTTGCGCCCGTACTTCTGTCCGGTGTGGAATTCGAGGAATTCCACGGTGGCCGACGCGAGTCCTTCGTCGTTGCCCTTCAAGAGCGGCGCGAGGTCGGCAATGGCGTCTTCGAGACTGGCCTTGCCTTCGCGCAGCCCCAGGACGCGCGTCAGCGCCAGGCGCGCGCGTTCGGCCACGGGACCGTCGGGGTGCGCCGAGTGGCGGATCAGCGTGGGCAGGGCGGCCAATGCTTCGGCGTTGAGCTGCCTGGCGCCCAGGAATTCGAAAAGTTCCAGCGCCTTGCGCAGGACGACGGGCGGCGGTTCCTTGACCTCGAGCAGGAAGTCGCGGACGGCCTCGCGCCCTTCGACGCGGGGATCGCGCAGGAGCTTCTCGGCGGCATCGGCCGAAAGAATGCGGCGGGTGCGGTCGAACTCCGCGCAGCTTACACCTTGCGCGCGGCTTTCGATCCAAAGCAAGTCGGCGGCGAGGCCGGCCCAGATTTCGCGGGCCGCCAGCGGACCGATATCCCCGGCGATGCGCACGGCGGCGGACTGCACGGCTTCGAGATCGGCCTCCAGGAAGGTGGGGCCGAAGCCGCCTTCGGGCGCCAATCGGACCAGCGCGACAATGGCCTCGACGAACTCGAGCCGGCGCTGAACCACAGTGCGCAGCGCCGCGGCTTGGGCCTGCGCTTGGGCCAGTTCCTGGCGGTTAAACTGAATCTGATCGACGAGCCGGACTTGGACGGCTTTCTCGTCGGCGCTTTGCTTCGCCAGTTCGTTCAGCTTGGCCTGATACGTCTCCACATTGCGCTGCGTGCGCTGCAGATCGCCCAGGAGCAGCCGGGAACTGGAGTCCGCGTTGAAACCGAGCTTGGGGCGCCAGTGTTCCTTCCACAACTGATCGAGACCGGCCAGGAGTTCGTTGGGCGCCGGCGGATTCGCGCCGCCGGGCAGTTCCAGCATCGTAACGAGCCGCCCGTAGAGGCTGCTGGACGCCGCGGGGCCAGCGTCGGCGACACGCAGCGAGGTGTTTTCTTCGGGTGAGTCGTCGTAGGTGATCGCCTGGACATTTTCGTGGTATAGGAAGCCGCGGAACCAGCGCGAAAGATCCTGCTTGGGGTTGCGCGCGAGCGCGATCGCCTGCATCGATTCGAGTTTTCCGTTCAGGCCGCCGACGCCGGTCTGGAATCCAAAGAACGAGTCGGGTCCGTTGCGCAAGGCGGGGCCGGCTTCGGACGGCGTCTGAGGCGCGCCGGTATCGGGCATCCCTTGGGTGGGCGTGGGCGTCTCGGACGCCGGATCGGCAATCTTCAGGCCGGGATCGACGGGCGGGTCCGTAGATTCCGGTTCGGGCGGAGGGGGCGTTTCTTCGCGCTCGATTCGGCCGCGCTCGACCTGCCGTCCGGTTTTGGAATCGACTTCGCCGTACGTGCCGTACTCTTTGCCGTACTTCTTTTTGTATTCCGCCAGTTCTTGCTCGTACTGCCGGTAAGCGGGCGAGGAGGCGTAGCGTTCGACCTCTTTGTAGCGTGGGTCGGTGGGAGAAACTTTGGAGACCACATACTGAACCGGAGGATGCGAACCGCCGCAGGTGGAATAATAGGCTTCGGCCACACCCGGCGGAGGCGGGGGCGGCTCGGGCGGCGGTGGGACGCCATCGACGGCCGATGCGGCGGCCGTCGGAGTGCTGGCCAAAAGGGCATAGGCCAAGCCCATACTGGCGCCGAACCCAAGTCGCATCAAGCCTTTAGGCATTTCTCGACTCCTTGCCGATACCACCTGCGCGGCACAGACGCTAACAAGCTACCGGCTGTTAGCGTGATTTCTCGCTCCTGTCCGATTACCGCACCTCGGCCCCGGACTTGTAAGGCTTGTCCAACTCCAGGACTTGCTGGTAGCCGACCGTGTACAGGCGGTCCATCTCGTCCTTGATGCTCCCGCCCACGCGCTTCAAGCGCCGCTCGATCAAATCGTGAATCCCGGCCACCTGCTTGAACTCGTCCCGGCCGAAGAGAATCACGTTCTCCATCGCCTTGCGCGCGCGGTAGCGGACCCAGTCGTTCTCGTCCTTCAGGAGTTTCACCAGCGCGGGCATGGCGTTGCGGCTTTTCAGGATGCCCAGCGAGAGCGCCGCTTCGCCAACGACCTCGTACTCGCGGTCGTTGAGCGCCTCGATCAGGCCGGATTCGGTGTCGCCGCCCGGAAAGCGCGCCAGTGCGATGGCGGCTTTCTGGCGCACGAACGGGCTCGCGTCGCGCAGGGCTTCCAACAGCAATCGGCGGCTGGCCTCCAAGGGCGGATGCGACAACAGTGCGCGAACGATCTCGGCGCGAATGAAATCGTTCTGCTTGCCCTTCGAGAGCCGGAAGCGTTCGATCAGGAACGGGACCATGCGCGGATCTTTGCGGTAGCCCAAGGCGTTGATTGCGTTCATCGCAACGACGGGAAAGGGCGTGGTGCCGATGACCTGATGCAGGCATTTTAGGTCGTCGTCGGTCTGGCATTGGCCCAAGGCGACGGCGGCATACGCGAGCGTGCCGATCGCCGCGCGGTCGTGCTGCTGGAGCAACAGGTCGCGCAGGTACTCGGAGCCTTCCTTCTGTTTGCCGAGGTTCATCAGCGCCACGGCGGCGTTGGCGCGGCTGAAGGCGGCGCGCCCTTCGTCGCGCATAACTTTTTCCACGCCCGCGGCGGCGCTGCGGTCGTTCAGCCACGAAAGCACCAGCGCGGTGGTGCCGGCCAAGTCGTCGTCGACCGAATCCAGCAGATCGTGGAGTTCCTGGCCCGTGCCTTCCTTGCGTTGCAGTCCGAAGCCCTGCACGACCATGCGGTCCGCCAGGCTATCGTGGTGCGGGGGGGCGAGCTTCAAATACTTCAGCAGCGCCGCGCGCGAACGGTCGTCGGGGATCATGCCCAGCGCCAGCGCCACCGTGCCGCGGAAGGGGCTTTTTTCCTGCGGGTCGCAGAGCACCTTCTCGAAGCCGGCGATGGAGGGCAGGTCTTTGCGTACGCCTAGCGCCAGCGCGGCGGCGCGCCGTATGAAGGAAGATTCCTCGGGATCCAGGAATATCTTGCGCAGCGGTTCCAGCGCCTGGTTGCCGGGATCTGAAACCTTGCCCAGCGATAAGGCGGCGTTCGCGCGCACGTAGGACCATTCGGGCTGCGCCTTCAACATGGCCGGCGAAACCGGTTTCAGGCACTTCAGGAGGTACGGGATGCTCTGGTCGTTGATCAGCTTGCCCAGCACGAGACAAGTGTTCCAATGGACAATGGGGAGCTGGTCTTTAAGGCTGCCTTCGTCGGCTGCGGCGACGATGGCCGGGATCGCCTGATCGCCCAGCGAGGTCAGGTTGTTGCGGATGCGTTCGGTATCGTCGGGGTTCGCGGCGTAGCGGAGTTTGCGCATCCAGTAGCGTGCGCGTTCATGGATCTCTTCGGTGCTGATCGGCGGAAGCGGCGGGCCTTGGCCGGCCGCGCCGGCTTGCAACGGGCTGCCGGCCAGCCCCACCACTAATAAGGCTAGAACGAACGGGCCTGGGTTCATGTAAACGGTTCGATCGGACATATTCGCAGCACTCGGTAACCTGGAACTGAGACGACCGATCCGAAGTCCATAGACCGAACTAACTCAATAATGATAGACCCAAATTCACATTTTCACACCCTTTCAAGGAAGCTTCGCCCGGCGTGCAAGCCCTGTATGCCGGGCAATTCGTCAATCACGTTGCAAGTGCGTGCTCGACTGCACGTTAAATCTCGTGTAAAACCCACCTTCTGATCGCTGTGCACTTCGGGGGATCGTCACCGTGGCCTTACCTTCGCGCAGGAATCCCCGTCGGAACGCCGACGGAGGCGCCGCTACGTCTACGGACTCGAACCGGCAGGGCAAGCCTGCACCAGGTGCAAAGCCGGGTTCTCAGCCCGCTGAGGGCCGAGCTACCCCCGTGGCCAGTCCGGCCGCAGCGCCTAAGGTCACGAGCGTGCGAACCAGCGCGACCAGTTCCCGCGGTTCGAAGTTCGTACGCAAGGGGCAGGAACCCTCCCGCGCGGGCATTCCCGCCGTCAAGCGCGCCGCCGACGAAGAGCCGAAGCTCGGCGCGGAAGACCTCGTCGAAGCCGAGGAACTGGTCGATAAGCTCAACGCCCAATCCGAAGTGGAATCGCTGATCGAGGATCTGCCGGACGAGGAATTGGAGAAGGTCGCTGCGGCGGAAGAGAAGAAGGAAGCCAAAGCCTCGGCATCGCGGGGCAAGGTGGTCCCGGCTAAGCGCGATAAAGACAAGAAGAGCGCCGTAAGCAAGCCGGCGGCTAAAGAGAAGCCGGACGAAGACGAAGAAGCTGAAGAAGACGCGGACGGCGAGGACAGTCCGAGCAGCCGCCGGCAACGCCGCGCCGACCTTTCGAATCGCAAGCTGGCTACCGCTTCGCGCCGCCTCAAAAAGGAAGACGCGGACGACAAGGAAGAGGACGAAGCAGAGGCGAAAGACAGTGCTTCGAGCCGCCGATCGCGCCGCGCCAGCGCCGCGGGATCGTCGCGCGGGTCGCGCCGGTCGGTGCGCGAGCAGAAGCCCAGCGGGCCGCTTTTGTCCAAGAAGGCCATGGTGGGTATTGGGGCGGTGGTGGTGCTGATACTCGGCGGCGCGATCGCCTACAAGCCGGTCATGAAGAGCATGCTCATCTCGAAGCTGGATACGGGCGAAAGCCTGGACGTTCGCAAGAAGGCCGCCGCGGATCTCTTCGCATGGTTGGGTGCGGGCTCGTTGGGCACTTTTATGGACAGGCTGCGCGGCAGCTACGAAGCCGATACCTATGCAGCGGCAGCCCACGGTTTGGAACTGGCCGCGCGCGGCGGGAAGAAGGAAGTGCGCAGCGAGGCGCTCAATTACGTGAAGGAAGTCTTCGCCTCGGCTCCCGATGAAGGCAAGCTGGCGCTGGTGCAGACGCTTCCCGGCGTGGCCGAATTCTTCGCCGGGCAGACGGACAAGGACGGCAAGTTCACGGCCGAATCGAAGGAAGCGATGCACGGGCTGGCCCTCGTCGCGCTCCCGCTGGTGGGGGAGGCCGGGGCGGCCGACACGCCGTTGCGCCTGGCGGCGTTGCAGGCGTCCAGCAAGCTCGTCGCGCCCGGCGTCTGCGCGAAACTGATCCAGATCGCCAAGACCGAAAAGGGCGAGACGCGCAACCTCTCGCTGGCCGGCATCCCCGCCACCGCGCTGCCCGATGCCTGCGGCGATCTGCTGCGCAACATGACCGATAAGGAAGACACGGCGCTGGCGAAGGCCTGCGTCCAGGGCTTCAGCAAGGTCCGCGACGAAGCGCCGACGGGCGATCTGCTGCCCGTGCTGAAGGAAAACGATCCGCAGGTGCGACTCGAGATTATTTCGGCGCTCTCCAAACGCACAGGCGACGCGGCGGCGAAGCAGGCTGTCCTTGGCGCGCTGAACGATCCGTCGAAGGACGTCCGCGTGGTGGTGGTGAAGACGGTGCCGGCTTTGGGGCTCCCTCCGGAAGCTCTGAAAGCGCTGGAGCCGCGCATCACCGACGAGTCCGAAGAAGTCCGGCTCGCCACGGCCGAGACCATCAAGGGCTTGGGCGACGACGTGACTTGGGGCTTGCTGCTGGGGTGCTTCAAGAAAGGACTCTCGGGCAAGACGCTGGCGGCTTTCGCGGACGCATTGGGTTCGCGCGGGCGCTCGTACAACAAGAAAAAGCAGAGCAAGGACCGCCAGGCGTTGACGATCGGCATGGAACTGCTGTCCAGCCACTCGGATCTGGGCAAGAAGGCGCTGGTGCAACTCACCATGGAAGGCGGCGGCGCCAAGCGCGAGCAGGAGCGTTCGCAGTGGGATGTGGGGCGCTGGAACGAATGGTATCAACATCTGCAGAAACGCGACCAGCTTGAGGCTCAGGCCATGACGATCCTCAACGAGGCGCGCCAGTACGCGGACATGAAATTCAAGAGCGAGTTCCCGAAGTGGGGCAAGAAGGCCGAGGAGGGCGTGACGATCCTCGAGAAGGCGGCCGAAATGTGCGAGCCCGACGATGGCGAGGATAAGTGGCAGTTCGATAAGAAGGTTCAGGAGTACGAGCAGCTCAAGTATCACTTCTTCAAGAATCAGTCGCTGGATCTGGCGCGCTAGAATCGCGCGCCGCTGTGCGGATGAGGTGTTGGCGCACATGTGCGTCGTCCTTGCGAATTTCAAGCCTGGTTTCCCCTTCAAATCGATTGCGACGATTCACGGCTTCGCTAGGATGAGGCCGTGATCCGGATCTTGGAACTAATCAGCCACTGATGGTTGATCCGGATCGGAGTCTTCCAGTAGGGGAGGTCCGCCATGCCGAGCGGAAAAGTGAAGTGGTTCAACGACCAGAAGGGCTTCGGATTCATTACGCCCGACGACGGTGGCAGGGACCTGTTCGTCCACCACACCGCGATCGAAGCCGAAGGATTCCGCACCCTCGCCGAAGGTCAGGCGGTCGAGTATGAAATCGAACAGTCCGACAAGGGCCCCAAGGCCACGAAGGTACGCTCGTCTTCCGCCCAATAACCCTCATCCCGACCGGACGTCGGCACCGGCGAGGGCGACCCCCTCGCCGGTTTTCTTTTGCGAACCGGCAGGAATCGAACGTCCCTCCTCGGACATGAAGCGGTTAACATGGCGGCTGCGAAGTGGAGCGGGGCTGGACGGGAAGGAGCAGGCATGAAGCGGATGCTGACGCAGTTCCTGGTGATCTGTTCGGTCGCGATGTTGGCGGCCTGTTCGTCGCAGGAAGCGGCGCCGCCGCGCGCCGAAGCCCCGGCCGAAGTCGCCAAGACCGAAGCCCCCGCCGCCGATACCCCCAAAAAGGAGTCTGCCGACGTGGCTCAGAAAAACGATCCGGCCGCCGACCCCGAGTGGGCCAAGTGGCGCGCCATCACCGACGAAGAATGGAAGAAGCGCCTGACGCCCAAGCAATATGAGGTGCTGCGCACGCACGGCACCGAACGCGCCTGCACGGGCGCCTACTGGAACGAGAAGCGCGCCGGGACGTACGTCTGCGCCGGCTGCGACTTGCCGCTCTTCACGAGCGGGACGAAGTTCGATTCGAAGACGGGCTGGCCAAGCTTCTTCCAGCCGGTCAACGCCAAGCACGTCGAACAGGATGTCGATTACAAACTCGGCTATGCGCGGAACGAGGTCCATTGCGCGCGCTGCAAGGGCCACTTGGGCCACGTCTTTACCGACGGCCCGCAACCGACGGGTTTGCGCTACTGCATCAATTCCGTCTCGGTGAAGCTGGTGCCCGAAGGCGCCAAGACGGGCGAAGCGGTGGGCGAGGGGAAGAAGTCGGAGTAGTCGTTCGACCGGTTCGCCTGTCCCGTACCTCCTATCGTTTAATGCTATGGTGCACGCCGCGAACTTATGTTCGGTCGCGGCGTGCTTGGTTGCGATTCTCGTTGCCTATTGTACTTATGGCCGGTATAATAAGCCTTACACGAGGAGATACGCATGTCCGCGCGGATTCGAGTCGGCCAGATCGGGGTGGGGCACTTTGGCGGGTATCGGCGCCTGAAGATGCGCGAGACGGGGCTTTTCGAGCTGGCCGCCGCGTACGATCTGAACCCGGGGGCGCTCGAACAGGCGCGCAAGCAGGACGGCGCGCAGCCGGTCGGCTCGTACGAGGAACTGCTCGCCTTTCCGGGCCTCGAAGGGATCGTGATTTCGACGGGCGCGAAGTTCCACGCGGAGCATCTGATCGCCGCGCTGCAAGCCGGGAAGCACGTCTTCGTCGAAAAGCCGCTCTGTTCGACCTTGGACGAAGTGCGCGCGATCCGAGCGGCGGCGGCGGCAAGCGGGCGCGTCGTCGCGGTCGGGCACACCGATCACACGCGCGACGCGGAAACACAGGCGATTAAGAAGCTGATCGAATCCGGCCAGCTGGGCACGATCGCGACGTTCGAAAAGACCACCGCACACAGCGGCGGGCTGGTCATGCAGCCCGGCGACTGGCGCGCCGATCCGGAAAAAAATCCCGGCGGGATGCTCTTCCAGTGCGGCGTCCACGGCGTTCACGAACTGCGCTACCTGTTCGGGCCGGTCACGCATGTCTCCGCGATGATGCGCTACGACGCGAACCCCGCCACGGGCACGGCGGATGTGGCGATCTGCCACCTGCGCTTCGCGTCGGGCCTGATCGGCTCGCTGCACGCGTACCACGTGACCCCCTACCGGCACACCTTCAGCGTCTTCGGGACCCAAGGCAACGTGTACCGCGACGCGCGCTCGTTCGACGAAGGCACGCGGCTGTGGCTGCAGGAGACGAAACTCGATCACGCGAAGGAGCCGCAGATTCCGGTTCCGCTCGAAGGCGCCGACGACGAATGCGGGAATTTGAAAAGCTGGGCGCATGCGATCCGCGAAGGCGGGACGCCGTATCCGAGCTTGGAAGACGGTATCGAAGCGTTGGCGGTGGTATTGGCCGCCGACGAGAGTGCGCGGACGGGGCGAGTCGTGGCTGTGCGGGAATTCATAAGCAGTAGTGAGTAACGGCAAACATCAAACACCCAACGGCAAGAACCAAACTAACTTCATACTTCAAACGGAAAATGGAATAAGGGCAGATACGGTCTGCCTAAGGCGCCGCTAGGAGGCCCGCGCGCGCGCGAAGCGCGCTCCTAGTGTTTGTCGTTTGGCCTTTTCCGTTTATCCGTTTGTTTGGTTCTTGTGGTTGGTCGTTTGCCTTCCGAAAAGCGAATGGCCCTACGCTGCTTTACTGGCTTGCTCCGCCTGGCGCTTGCGGCTCCAGTAACCGCTGAAGATGCGGTCGACAGAGAGCGGCCCCGCGCCGCGCAGCAGCAGACAAAACGCCATACAAAACAGGGCGATCTGGAACTCGTTGCCTTTGAAGCCATCCTTCCAGTGAACCATGGTGATAGCCACGAACATCACGGCCATGATGCCCAGCGCGGAGATCCGGGTCAGGAAGCCCAAGGCGATCCCGATTCCTCCGCCGAATTCGGCCAGCGCGGCGAGGAAAGCCAGCACGCCGGGCATCGGCATGCCCATCTTTTCCAGGTTGCCGGCAAAGCCTTCGAGCCCGCCGAACATTTTGGGGTAGCCGTGGACAATGAAAGTGGCCGCCAGCGACGCGCGCAGGGGCAGGTCGGACCATTCCAGCACCAGCCGCCGCCAGCCGGTCAGATTCGTATCGCTCATGGGATGCTCCTCGTTTGAAAAGCGTTCAAAGCCATTGCAACTGGAGCAATGCGCTCAACGTTTTGGCGTCGCAGATTCTGCCCTTCCGTACCGCTTGTTTGACTTGGGCCGGCGTGAGCGCGACGGGCGTGATGTGTTCGTCTTCGTCCTGTTCGGCGTGCTTGGGGTAGAGATCCCAGGCTTTGTAGAGCAGGATCTTTTCGCTGCAGAATCCGGGCGCGGTGTAGACGGCGCCGAGCTTGCGCCAGCTTTCGGCGGCAAAGCCCGTCTCTTCGGCCAGTTCGCGCTTGGCGCAGAGCAGCGGGCTCTCGCCGGCTTCGCGCGTCCCGGCCGGGATTTCGAGGAGGAACCGTTCGACGGCCGGGCGGAACTGCCGGATCATCAGGATGCGCCCGTCTTCGTCGAAGGGGACGATCGCGACGGCGCCGGGGTGGACGATGGTCTGGCGTTCGAAGGTGCGCCCGTCGGGACCGCGCCAAGTTTCGGTATCGAGGGTGAAGACGCGCGCGCGATGCAGGGTTTTGCGTTTGAGCCGTCGAAAAGTCATCTCGTTCTCCCGGTTGAAAGCGCATTCAGCTTAGCGTTCTTTCGCCGCCCGGCAGAGAATTTCCGTTGACCGTTTACGCGGCCCTGTAGAATTCCCCCTTTCGCCCGCCGCGCCCGTTTCGTGGAGCCGCACCCCCGTGTTCACCAGCGTCTACCAATACGCGGACGGCACGTTGAAGCAGAACCTCAGCGAAGAGGAATTGCGCGGCGTGGTCCGCGACGGCACGGGCATGTTGTGGCTGGATATCTTCAAGCCCAACGCCGACGAAATCTTCATGCTCGACGAGGTCTTCGGCTTCCACCCGCTGGCCATCGAAGACTGCCAGCACGCCAGCGCCTACCCTAAGTTGGACGACTTCGGCAACCACCTCTTCATCGTCTTCCTGGTGCCCAATCCGCGCTTCGATCCGCTGAAGCCGCGCCCCGAAGGCGAGACGCCGGCTGAGACCGAAGAGCCCGTAGAGGAACTGGATATCTTCCTCGGCAAGAACTACGCGGTCACGATCCACCGCACGCCGCTGCCGTTCTTGCAGACGCTGGCCGAGCGCGCCAAGCGCAACCCCAAGGCAAGCCTGGAACGCGGCAGCGCGTTTTTGGTGCACGACATCATGGACGCCGCCGTCGACCAGTTCTTCGTGATGGTCGAAAAGCTGCAGAAGCAGGCGGAGGGGCTGGAGCAGCACTTGCAGTCGGACAGCGACGACGAGTTGCAGCTTTCGAGCGCGTTCGACTTGAAGCGGGAAGTGCTTAATCTGCGCCGCCAGATGAGCGACCACCGCGAACTGATCCTGCGCCTGCTGCGCGGGCGCAACCCGATCGTGAAGAAGAAAGCGGTGATCTATTTCCGTAACATTCTCGACCATCTGAACCGGATCGTCGACGATCTGAATATCTGCATCGATACGCTCAACAGCGCCCGCGACGTGCACCTGGCCATGGCCAACATGCGCACCAATCAGGTGGTCAAGGTGCTGACCGTCGTCTTCACGCTTTCGCTGCCTTTCACGATTGCAACGAGCTGGTACGGGATGAATTTCAAGAGCCTCCCGCTGGACGATCATCCGGCGGGGCCGCTGGTGTTGAGCGTTGCGACGACCGTTTTCGCGGGGCTGTTGTACTACTGGCTGCGCAAGCGCCGGTTCCTCTAAGCACCGCCAACGAAAAGGGCCGAAGCGTTTCCGCTTCGGCCCTTGCGTCTGTCCGGACCGGAACCGAGCTTAGAATCCGAAGCCCACACCCACCGAGAAGCCCGAGCGGCGGCCCCAGTGGTGGTATCCGAATCCGACCCGGTTGTACGGGTAGCAGTGCCCGTGTCCGTAATAGCTCGGGTAGCCGTAGTAATGATAGGGCGAGACGTACACCGGCGCGCTGACGTCGCGGTAAATCACCGTACTGGGCTCGACCACCCGCTCGACCACGCGTTCGGTGACGCGCTCTTCCTTGGGCGGCACGTACTCGTAGCGCGCCGCGGCCGCGCTGGGCTGCTCGCTCGCCGAAGCCCGCCGCGTCTCGCGCAGCGTCGCCAGCTTCCCGCCGCCGCGCCGTTCACCGCCTTCGAAAACGCTCACGTACAACCCTTCGTATTCCGCCGTCTCCACGCGGCTGACCAGCAGCAGCGCCTTCTTGCCTTCGCGGATCGTCACGCTCTGCCCCGCGCCTTCGCCGGCGTAGCGGACCTCGTACGTGCCCGTCGGCGCCGCGATGCTCACCCCGCCGTGCGCGCGCACCACCGTATCCGCGCCGCCCGCCGGGCTCAGCCAGATCGTCCGGCTGTCGGCGTCGAGTTTGTAGCCCCACGTCTTGTCGTCGACGTTCTCGAGGTTCAACGTGCCCGTCCCCGCCGCCGGAGCTTCCTGGGCGGGTGCGACGACCAGTTCCTGCGCCGGAGCCGGTGCTTCCGCCGCTGCGCCGCCGGCCTTGTTCTTCAGCATCGCCGCGATCACGTTCTGCGGCACGCCGGCTTCCTTGAGCTTGATGATCTGGTCGGCGGTGAGCGTGTAGCCTTGCTTGGTCCGTTCCACCGCGGCCATCAGAACTTCCTCGCCCAAGCCCCGGTTCGCGAGTTCGACGATCTCGTCAACGGTCTCGGCTTGCACTCCGCCGGCCGTAGCCAACAGAACCAGTAATCCGGTCAGGCCCCAACTCATGTGCGTTTTCATGTTGCCCTCCCTCTTCACCAAGCCCCCGAACGCCAAGGATATAATAAACCCCTAAGCGGCGAGGTCAACCCGTACCTGTCCCCATATGTAGACGCACCTCGCACCCGAGCATTCGAAATTATGTACTCCCGGAAGCGCTGTCGAGGGTTCCATCGACTATAGTCAGGGGACTTATGGAAACGAACCCAGCCAACGCCGGCGAACCGACCACGGCCGACACCGCTGCAACGCGGACCTGGATCGGCGCGTTCGCCGTTTTGCTGGCGTTGGGCGCGTTCATAACGGTACTGGCATGGCTGGAACCCGCGCCGCTTCCGCCGTCCGCATCCCCACCGGCGGCGCCGGCGCCAATCCAGCGCGAACCGGCTGCCCCCGCTGCGCTGCCCAAGGGCGTCACGCTGTGGCCGCCCGGAAACCTGGACGAAGACGACGCGTGGACCGGCCGCTTGGAGCGGCTCGAAGGGAACCTAGCGATCCTGACGGTGCGCGGGACGCCGAAATTTCGCGGCGCGGCGCACGGGCACCTGTTGCGCGCGGAGGTCCAGCGGCTGGTGGCGGGCGTGCGCGATTTCGTGCGCCCGCATGCCGAGAAGGACGCCGCGAAATACCGGCAGGCGCTGGCCGGCGCGCGGACGATGGGCCGCTTTCTCGACGCCGACGTGATGGACGAACTGCGCGCTTGCGCCGAGGCCGCCGAAGTGGACGCCGACGAACTGCTCCTGGCGCAGTTGTTCGGTGACGTGAACCGCGCGGAAGGTTTCGCGAGCTTCTGCTCTTCGTTCGCGGCCTTCGGGCCGGCGACGAAAGACGGGAACCTGATCGTCGGACGTAACTTCGATTACGCCGGGCACGGGCTGGAGAAGGGCCTGCCGCTGATTCTACAGGAGCTGCCTTCCAGCGAGGCCGAAGGGCGGCCGTTCGTGACGATCGGGTACGCGGGCATTCTGAACGGCTGGACGGCCATGAACGACGCGGGGCTGTGCGCGTCGAACAACACGCTCTTCGGCGGCGTCGATTCGCTGGAAGGGATCAGCACATGCTTCCTGTTGCGCAAGATCGTGCAGCGCACGGGCACGGTCGAAGAAGCGGTCCGCTTGGTCGAGTCGTCAGCGCGCGCGTGCACGACGGGGATGCTGGTGGCCGGCAAGAACGCGGCCGGCGCATGGGACGCGCGGTTCGTGGAGTTCGATCACAAAGCGGTTGTCGTCGTGGAACCCGTGGGCGGCCGACTGCTCTCGACGAACACGCGCCAGAAGCTCACCTTCGATGGCCTCGCACCGCCGCGCGGCGAGCCGGGGTGCACGCGTTGGTTGACGCTGAAATCCGAGTTGGAACGCTTCAAGGGCACGCTTCGCTTCGACGAACTCGCGCATAACGCCATCGCACGCAGCGGGGTGTACATGTCGATCAACCTGCACAGCGCGCTGCTCGATCCGAGCGTCGGGGCGCAACGCTTCCGGCTGGCGGTAGAACAAGGGGACGGCAAGCCCGCGGCCGAACAGCGCTGGCGCGTCTTCAGAATCGAGCCCAAGCGCGTGGTGGAAGTCGTCGATGGGCGCTGAGCGCGTGCTTATCGCAATCTGGATCTGCGCAGCCTGTGTATTCGCTGCGGAAGACAATCCACCGCTTCCGGAAGCATTAGCGTTTACGTTACCCCAAACCGGATTGGCCGGCGCCGTCGGCGGACTCATCGATTCAAGCGGTAAGGTGTGGGGCTGGAAGCTGCGATCTTACGAACCTTTCTACCACGCGGAAATCTGGACGGTACCCAATCGCGCGAGCCTGGAGGCCGCGATTGCGGCTGAGAAGCCGACGCTCGCGCTCGGCGCGGAGTTGCTTCACGCCGATGGGAAGCGCAGCGTCTGGCGCGTGCGCGAGGGCGAGCAGGTCTGGCTCTACGACGGCGCGAAGTGGACGGAACAGGACGCACCGGAGACGCCGTTTGACGGAAGCTTTTCGATGTTGGGCGGCGCGAACCCGGCGCTGGGCACCCCCACCGGAATTTATCTTTGGCAAGGCGATACAGGCTGGCAATTCCAGCGCTTGTTGCATGCGAAGGACGGCATGCCGGGGCGGTTGGAGTTCGTATGCGATCAGGCCGGGCGGTGGTACGCCTACTATCCGCGCGCGGGGTCGCTGTGGGCGTTGGATCGATTGCATGTTCACAGAGCCGCACCGGAGAATCAGGCGGAGGCGGCGGAACGCGGCACGTTCGATCTATTCGAGCTTCGCGAGATTCCCGTGCTCGACTCGGCCGCGCATAGCGGAATCGGCTGGGTGGTGCCGGATGCCGCAGGTACGCGTGAGCGCCCGCAGCTCTTGGCGGGCTCGATTTTGCTGACGGCCGAGCAACTGCGTTTCGACCGCCGCCCGTTTCCGGCCGAAGGCGTAAAAGTTTTGGGGCAACTTGCTTCGGAGCAGTACGCCGAGCGCGAGGCCGCGCTGGCGGCGTTCAAGCGCGACGGCACGGACGGGCTCTGGCGCTTAAGCAGGCTTCTGGTCGAAGCGAAGCTGGACGGGCTCGACGATGCGACGCGCAGCCTGTATCGGGATCTGATCCTCGACCGGGTCTACCGCTTCGAGCCTGGAAGATCGCTCGAATACGCGCGGCAACTGATCGCGCTGAAGTTGCTCCCCGCCGACTGGCTGAGCCGCCCGCAAGCCGGGGAGTACCGCCGGATCTGGCGCGCGCTGGAGGATAACGGGCATCTGGACCGCGTGGCGCGCGTGGGGCTGGAACGGAACTACCGCGAAGCGCACGCGATGGTCAACTCGCAGCGGACGCTGCAGCACAATCCGAATCTGCTTCCCTTTCCCATCGGCGGGCGGGCCGATCACCACTTCGAGTGCGAGCAGTTCGACGCCTGGCAGGCGCTCGGCGAGTACCATGGGCACTGGTTCGACGAACGCCGCAAAGAAGTTTGGTTGGCGATGGGTTCGGCCGGCGTTTGGCGGGTGACGACGAAGTCGGCCGAGGCACGCGTCGTGGCGCTCAACACCTGGAATGTCAGTAAGGTGCTTGGACGTGACCGCGACGGGCAGCTCTGGATTCGAGGCGTGGACGGCTTGGTTGGAATAACCACAGAGCCCTGAACGGTCGTTCTTCGCACCGCAATTGCACCGTGCACGATCCAATTGTGCATCAATTTTTCAGAATCCTGAAACTTTAGACCCCGCTCCGGCAGCTATGCTGTGGAGAGGTTGTTCGGTGGGTTCCCCCCGGAGGCTGGGTGTGCAGACCACGTCGCTGTTGATCGAAGCCCTGGAAGAGCTGCGCAAAAACCCGCGCGAGTCGCGGGAGCTGCACTTCTGGGCGCTGGTCGAGCGTTTCCGCGCCGATCTGGTCAACCAGGCTTATACGTACGTGGGGAACGTGAGCGACGCGGAGGACATCGCGCAGGAGTCTCTGTGCGTGGCCTTCCGGCGTCTGCCGGAGTTGCGCGAGCCGTCGAAGCTCGGGAACTGGTTGCGTTCGATCAACCGGCTTCACGCGCTGGAAGCGCAGCGCCAGCGGGCGCGCAAACGCGAAGTCCGTCCGGCGACGGCGGAGTACGAATCGCTGGCCGAACCCAGCGCTTCGCCCGACGGAGCCGACCGGCTGGACCGCGTCGCGAAGATCGTCGACGGCCTGCCCGACCTGTACCGCGAAGTGCTGGTGCTGCGGTACTGGGAACGCCTCTCCTATGCCGAGATCGCCGCGCATCTCGGGGTGCCGCTCAACACCATCAAGACGCGCCTCGCGCGCGCCGACGAGATGTTGATGCGGAAACTCACTCCCGAACTGGGCGCGGCCGAACCGCAAGGAGCGCGCGCGCCATGACGAACCTGAAGCTGAGTTGCGAAGACGCCGTCGCCGATTTCCGGCTTTACGCGGAAGGAGAATTGGAAGCCTCCGCCGCGGCTGCGGTGAAAGATCACCTGGCCAACTGCCCGGATTGCTGCGTCGAGTTCCACGCGCGCAAGAAGCTGTACACGTTCGTGGCCGAATCGTACGGCGCGCGGCGGATCAGCGACGGCTTCTCGCGCCAGGCCGACCGGCGCTTGCAGCAGGCGGGCATGGCCGGAGCCGTGCTGGCCGTGCCGGCGCTGGCCGCTCGGGAAGCCGTGGCGACGCCCGTGCGCCGCGCATCGGCGCGTTCCCGGCCGGCGGAAGCGCAAGCCGAGCCGGACTCGGACGCATACGCGCCCCTCACGGAGCAGGAAGCCAAAGATCATCGCCGCTACATGGCTTCGCTGGCCGGCCTCTTCGCCGCGTTCGGCGCGCTGCCGGCCTGGGCTGTCTCGGGGATGTTCCACGGTTTGGCGGTGACGCTCGCGGTGATCATCGGCATGACGATCCTGCGCGAGGATATCCAGGACACGGTGGTCGTCACCGACCTCGTCAAGGTCAACCCGCCCGAAGACAAGCCGGTGATGAAGCCGCAGGAGATGCTCAAGGAAGTTCAGATCGTCTCGCAGCACGACATCAAAGTGCCGATGCCCGAGGTCGTGCTGGTGACTTCGGACGACGTGGCCGACGTGACGCTGACCGAACAAGCCGAAGTCGCCGATTTCGGCGAGGCGGGCGAAGACGTTTCGTTCACGGGCGAGACAGGCGAACGCAGCGGGGTGGGGCTAGGCGAAGGCTTCCTGGGCGGCCGCATGGGCGGCGGCGTGCCGCTCCCCGGCGGCGGGCGAGGAATGATCGGGAGCATCGGCGGCGTGCCGTTCGCCGGAAAGAAGCTCGCGCTCGTCTTCGATAACTCCCTGAGCATGAAGTCCGTCGTCGAATTCGCCAAGCAGGCGGTCGTGGATTTCCTCAAGGAAACCAAAGGAAAAGGGACGATCGACTTCTACTGCGAGATCAACGAAGTGCCCGCCCACAAGCTGCACATTCTGCGCGACGTCCAGCTCAAGACCAGCGCCGATGCCATCATGCCCTGGTTCGAGGCGATGCCCAAAGGCGGCAACGACACCATCGGCGAGGCGGCGAGCAGTATGTGGTGGGGTTTCAAAGCCGCAATGGACGAGTATCCCGACATGATCGTCTTCGTCACCGACTGGAAGCTGCACAGCCCCAACCGGGAGTACAACATCCAGCGCCAGACGGAGGAGATCCGCAAGCTCCTGGAGGGCTCCAAGCCCACGATGCCGAAATGCGTCTTCTTCACGCAGACTACCGGCGGCGCCCCGTTCGTCGCGATGGAGGAACTGGCCAAGCTTACCGGCGGTACGATCAAACAGATCGACGGCAAGAAAAAGTAGGACGGACTCAGCGGGCGGGAGCCGTGGCGGTTTCGCACAAGCCGCGCGATACACCCCGGCGGCTTTCGTCCAGCAGGTCCGCGATCGAGAAGGACGCGAAGGTGTTTCGGACTTGGTCGATCGCTTCGTCGAGCCGTCTATGCAGCGGGCATAGCCCCGCATCATGTTCGGGCAGGTTCAGCGGACAGCGCGTTACGCGGCGGATCGGTTCGATCGCGTCGATTACTTCCAAGACGCTGATTTTTTCGGGCGCGCGCTGAAGCACGAAACCTCCGCGCAGTCCGCGCTGCGAATGGACCAAGCCCGCACGCCGCAAGGTCTGCAGAATCTTCGAGAGATAGCCCGCCGGGATGCGCGTGCGCTGCGCCAGATCCTGAGTCACTACCGATTCGCCGTGCCGTTCGGCCAGACTAACGATGGCGCGAAGGGCGTATTCGGAAGTTTGGGAGATCAGCATGACGCGCCCTTTCTTCTATAAAAATACCTTTAGGTGCGAATAATCGCCACACAAAAGCAGAAAATACCATGATTATGTCCGATTGTCTGGAATGGCACGGGTTTAGCGCGAGGGTGCGTAAAGCCTTCAGGCGTTTGAAGATCGGAAATCGATCAGCGTGCGCGAAGGGGAGAGGCGGGGGCGTTCGAGGGCAGGGCCTGCTCGTGCGCCATGCGCGCATGGAAATAGACCGATGCGGCCAAGACGCCCGACAGGAGCAGGACCGTCGCCAGTGCGCCGTTCGAGGGCTTCCCGCGAGCCATCAGATAGAGCCCGTAAAGTCCGAAGAATCCAGTCGCAAATACCGGGGGAAGCAACTCGAGCGGTCCCATGGTTTCAGCTTGCAGCGTGGACCAACTGGGAATCAGCAGCCACCAGATGCCCAACCCCAAGCCCAGCAGCATCGCGCCGCCCGCACGCACCCAGAGCCGTTGCCTGCGCCGCGAAGCAAAGAGCAACTCGCGCTGGCTCTTGGAGAGCTGCACGGTCTGGGTCGAGGTAATCAGACTGGAAGGAGTCGCCATGATGCCCATGCGTATTCTAACATGGTGCAGGCGGTAAAGTCACGCATGCACGAGTAGAAAAAGGTTGCACGAGTGAGCTTTTGGGTCGTGGACCGATCAGGGTGTGTTTTGTTCCGCTTGGATTTCGGCTTCCAATTGGGCATGGAGGAAGGCTCTTAACGCGGCATCCGGTTCGCGTTTCACGAGCCACCGCGCAAGCGCGAATCGATCGGCGAATTCGCTGGGGCTCTTGCCGGTCGAATGCTGCATGTGGTAGTCGTGCGCCCAACGCCGCAACATTCGGAAGCGGTTCCAGACGCCGGAGGCATCCCACGACGAACTCAGCTTGGCGATATTCCGTTCGCAGATCAGCATGGCGTAGCGCATGGCCACGTCCCGCGTCAGGCTCGTGCGCGGATGTATAAACGGGCAGTAGAGAAACGTGACGCTCACTTGCTGGCCGCGCCCGCCTTCGGGGCGGCCGGCCACCACCTGGACCTGGTCGAAAGCCGGCGCTTCGGGCAGGACTCCGCTCGTGTATAGATCTTCGGCGAAGTCGGTCAGGCGCGATTCGGTGACGCTGTCCTTGGTCAGATTCAAGAATGCTTCGGTTTGATCGTCGGGCAGGATAAAATCGAGGTCCACGGTTTCGACTTCGTGGAGATTCCGAACGTACGCCTGTGTGCCGACGGAGAAACACGCGGCGACGAGCATCGCGGCCACCATGGACGCGAGCGAGAAACGGCGAACGAACAGGAGGAGCGCGCCGTAGACGCCGCAGAAGGCCGCGGCCAGCGTCATCGGCGCGCCTTTCCATGTGTCGGGCGCAAAGGAGAGCGCGCCCAGCGGGCTGCGCATGAGCAGCACTGTCAAGGCGCCCGCGGCCAGCAGAAGCATCAGACCCAGACCGCGCATCCACCGGGACGTGCCGCCAGGCGTCGCGAGCTTTGGTTCGGGGACCGGCGCAAGGGAGGGCGGGTCTTGGGCTTCGTTCACGCCCAAGTTGTACCGGCGCGGAGCGTTTGAGTCACGCGGCGGCTACGGATTGAGTTTGAAATGCGCTTCCAGGAATTCTTTGCGCTCTGCATCCGTCTCGTTTTCCAAGAGCCAAGTTCGGGCGCGGTCCAGTTCGACCACGTATTTCGCCCGACCGTTTGAGGCGTCCAGTCGATTCCAGTCCACTTGGCTTTGGGCAAGCGTGGAAACCAAGCGATTGGTCTTGTTCAGCAGTTCGCGCTTCATGTAGAGCCGCACCAAGGCATCTTGTTCGGCGGGCGGGTTGAGATAGAGCGCATGCAGGTCGGGTTTTTCGCCCAGCGCGCGCAAACCCTCGAATTGCGCCATCCAGCCGGCGTACGCGATCAACGCGGCGCGTTCTTCGGGATTAACCTTGTACACGCGAGGGCAGAATTCGAAGCCGAGGAGGATATAGACGCTAGACGTACTGACTTCCGCCTGGGCTTGTTTGCCGACGGACTGCTTGTACGCGACGGTGTAGCGCACGTGCAGCGCCTCGTAGCTTCGAGCGCTGGCGTAACCGCCTTTTACCAGCCGCTCGTTCAAGGCACTCATCGCTTCCGGCGAGAGTTCCTTCTGCGCGCGGGACATGAAGGCCGGCAACGCGCGATCGGGGAGCCAGAAGCTGCTCTTGTACTCTTCATCTTCGACGATGGAGTGAACTTGATCGTGGGCGAAGGAGGTGAGCGCCACGGCGAGCACGATGGAGACCCACAAAGCGGCGATCGAAAAACGCTTCAAAAAGAGAAGCAGGCCTCCGTAACAGCCCAGTACGCCCGCCGCCGGAAGCAGCAGGTCGCCCTTCCACAGTCCGCCCGCCCATTCCCAGGCGCCTCTGGAGTCATAGGCATAAAGCGCCAGACATCCGGCCGCGAACACCAGGAGTCCCAGTCCCACTCTTTGCACCGTGGTGAGAGAAAGGGGATGGCTTGGCGCGCGCCTCCTGCGTTTGGGCCGTGGTTCGGCGACAGGTTCGGCGGGCAGCGCGCTGCGGGTCATGATCATGCTATTTAAGACGAACGGCGGATGACTACGTGACCGCGCTATATATTTTGGGCGGTTTCAGTCCGGATATCGGATCAGGCTGTGAACGTCGTACGGGGCGAGCCTCTCGCGGCCTTTCAGGAAATCCAGTTCGATGATGAAGCCGCAGCCAATCACCACTCCGCCCAAGCCTTCGACGAGCTTCGCGCTGGCGACCATGGTGCCGCCGGTGGCCAGAAGGTCGTCGAGCAAGAGCACGTGATCGCCGGGCTTGATCGCGTCTTCGTGAATGGTGAGCGTGTCTTTGCCGTATTCGAGGTCGTAGGTGACGGACTTGGTTTTGAAGGGCAGCTTGCCCGGTTTGCGTACGGGCACGAAACCTGCGCCCAGGTGGTAGGCCACCGCCGGCCCGAGGATGAAACCGCGCGCTTCGGCGCTGACCACCAGATCGACGCGCGTCCCGAAATAGTGCACGAACATCGCATCGACGATGTAGCGCAGCGCGGTCGGATTGCTGAGCAGGGGAACGATGTCCTTAAAGACGATCCCGGGCTTGGGAAAGTCGGGGATATCGCGCACGAGGCTCTTTAAATTCACGGGCTGCATACGGACTGCTCCAGTTCAAGGCTTCAGGACTTGCTGCCCTTTTTGTTCGCCGGGGTTTCGGGATCCGGCGGCACGGCGGGCAAGCGCGTACTCATGCGGCGGCGTGGCGGGCTGCGTTGGGCGCGCGCGGGCGGAGGCGCCTTTTCTTCATCTTCGGCTTCTCCGGCTTCGCGAATTTCATTGGGCGTGGGCGGGCGCAGCCCGAACTTCTCGGCCTCCTTGCGCCGCTGCCGCAGTTCCCGGCGCTCGCGCTCTTCGCGCTCGTCCTTTTGTTGCATAAACAGTTGGAGCTTATGCAGCGCCTGATTCTCGATCTGCCGGACGCGCTCGCGCGTGAGCCCAATGCGCTCGCCGATTTTCTCCAGCGTGTGCGCCTCTTCCTCGCCCAGCCCGTAGCGCAGTTCGACGATCTTGCGCTCGCGGTCGGTCAGCGCGTACTCGAGCGCGTGCTTCAACGCTTCCATGTCGTACGACTCGAGGCCCAGTTCCTCTTCGCGGCTGGGCACGCCGGCGAGCTGGTCGTCGATGTCGAGCGTGTCTTCCTGGTCGCCGCCGCGGCCCGTGGGCGCCACCGCCGAAAGGGCCTGCCGGATCGCGATGATCTTGGCCGGCGCGAGTTTCAACGCTTTGCCGATTTCCTCGGGCGAAGGTTCGCGGCCCAGCTTTTGAGAAAGTTCGGCGCTCTTGCGCTTCCACTTGGTGATGATCTCGACCATGTACGCCGGAACGCGCACGGACTTGACCTTGTTGATCAATCCGCGGCGGATGGTCTGCTTAATCCACCAAGATGCGTAAGTCGAGAATTTGCAGCCTTGGTCGGGCGAAAAGCGCACGACGGCCTTGAGGAGACCCAAGTTGCCTTCTTCAATCAGATCCAGCAGGGACATCCCGCGGTTGGTGTAGTTCTTGGCGATGGAGACGACCAGGCGCAGGTTCGAACGAATCATGCGATCGCGCGCCGCCATATCGTCTTTGGCGATACGGTACGCGAGTTCGCGTTCTTCATGCGGCTTCAGCAAGGCAAACTTGCTGATTTCCTGGAGGTACAGCTCCAGTTCGGTGTCGTTGCTGGCCGTGGCAAGGCTCCTCAATGCAGGGCCGGGGGGGTGGCGTGAAATGACCCGCCGGTCGAAATACCTCACACCTTATATAGAGATGTGTGCTCAGGTATGCAAGTCGGTGTCATGCTTAGCTCTGGAGTACTTTGAGAGTTGGGAATCGAGGTCGGCTGGCCTTCGCGCCGATTACGTAAGATTATTAAGCAAAAGGCTTTACGAGTAAAAATACAAAACTGCTCGCACATTCTTTCTTGACAGACCCGTTTCTGCGGATACTAGTTACCTTCACAAGTCGTTAGCCTGTGTTAAGTTAGTTGAACGGCCCACGCCGCAGCGCGGTAGCGCTACGGAACCCTGAACTCTGCAGGAGGCTTCATTCATGTCGGTAACCAAGAACGACATGGTAATCGAGATTGCCAAGAAGACCGGCATCGAGCAGCAAAAGGTCAAGCAGGTCGTGCAGTTAACTCTCGATACCATCATCGATATCTTGGCCAAGGAGGGGCGCATCGAACTGCGCAACTTCGGGGTCTTCGAAGTCCGCACGCGTAAGCCGCGCAAAGCTCGCAACCCGCGTACGGGTGAAGAGGTTATGGTCAGTAGCAAGCGCGTGGTGACCTTTAAAGCCGGTAAGATCATGGATGAGCGGATCGGCGAGATCATCGATGCGCAAAACGCCGCGGCGGCTGCCGCAGGCGGGCTGCCGGCTTCGGGTGCTTCGACCGGGGGTTAAGGCCCCGGTTGGACCGCAGCTTCCCACCACCACGACGAGCTTCTCGGTAACTCTTTATCGGCCTGGAGTTAACACCCGCGTGCCAGCGCGGGTGTGGGGTGCGGTTTTGACTTATGTGTACTTGGTGGAACCCGTGCTCGCTCACGGTACACTTTCGCACGTCTCACCTTGCAGAAACGCGGGACGCTGCCGGCCTCAAGAGGATGGCAGTCCCGGTGCGTTTATAACTCAATAAGAGGAAAGCTCGAATCTTCCGTGGTGCAGCCTCAGTCTAAAGGCCATGCAGAGCCCCAGGCGGGCGCTGCGACCGGAGCCGACTCCGACGCGGATCTCGTGGATCGCGCCGTAGCCGGCCAGCGGGAGGCGTACGAAGCGCTGGTGGAGCGCTATCAGGATCGTGTCTTTTCGTTGCTTCTGCGGCAGACCGGCTCGCGCGAAGACGCGGAAGATCTGGCCCAGGAGACATTCCTTAAAGCATACCGAGCGCTGGGCAGTTTTCGCAAGGGCGCGCAGTTTTACACGTGGCTGTTCCGGATTGCCGTCAACGCGGCTTTCTCGCGCGGCCGGCAGACGGCTCGCCGCGCGGCGCGCGAAGGCGTGAGCCTGGACGGCGGACATACGGAGGCGGACGAAGGGGGCGCGTTGGGGCGCCAAATGGAGCAGACGAGCGCTCGCGCGCCGGAAGAAGAACTGGAGCGCGAAGACGTGCGCCGGCGCGTGCGGGAAGGACTGGCGCAGATCAAAGAGGAGTATCGCGCCATTCTGCTGCTGCGCGAAATGGAAGGCATGGATTACGACGCTATCGGGGACGCGCTGGAGCTTTCGAGGGCGGCGGTGAAATCGAGGCTGCATCGCGCTCGGCTGGAACTGGCGCGCGTGCTAAAGGATCTGGCTCCGGACGGAGCAAGCGGAGCGGACGAGACGGAAGCGTGAGGACGGATCGGCGAAGCGGATCATGAACGCGCACGAAGACCTGGATACGCGGCTGAGCGAATACCTCGACGGAGAGTTGTCCGCCGAGGAGCGCGAAGCCGTCGAGCGCCTGCTCGCGCAGAGCGCCGAAGCTCGCGCCGAATTGGAGGCGCTGCGCCGCGCGTCGAATTGGGTCCGCGAGTTGCCGCGGGAATCCGCGCCGGCGAACCTGCTTAATAAGGTGAGCGTCGGGATTCGCACGGAACCCGTGGCGTCTGGCAAGGCTGTCGAAGCCGGAGCCGAATTCGCGCGCGCGCATCGGCCCAGGCATTGGTCGCGCGGGATGCTCTCTGTTGCCGCGCTGGTCTGCGTCGCGGTGTTGCTGTTCGCACTCGTCGGCCCGCAGATGCGCAATCAACCCGTTCCGCAGCCAGATGCAGCCGCGAAAAATAGCGTTCCTTCGGCATCCGCTCCCAAGGGAGAAGATAGCCGAGAAAGCCTGGATCGACTCGAGGCGGCTGCGGCCGAGCCGTTGGCGGCAGAGGATGCGGCGCCTTACGACGATGCGCACGCTGAATCCAAGGCGTCGCGGGCATGGGCGCCCAAAGATACGGCGCCGCCGGCCAAGGAATCCTTGAATCTGGACCCCAAGCGCCCCCGGGAAAACGAATATTTAAAGAAGGAAGAAGGAGGCGGGAAACAGGCTGGCGCTTCGCGCGATACGACGAGCCAGGGCATCGGAAAAGTCGAGTCGGCGGATGCTGGGAGTCTTCCACGTGAGCCTGTGCTTGCGCCCAAACCGCAAGGGCCGGCCGAGCATCAAGTGGATGCGCCCAAGTCTCTGGCGACAGTAGGGCAAATCCCAGAGGCCAAGGCAGGGCCCTCGCCCTCGGCGCCTCCGGCGGAACTTCCGGCGCCGGAACCACGAGCGCAGGAAGCTCAACCGGTGCGCAGGCCTCGATCGCCTGTAACGAGCGGCGATGTGGATGTTGCTCGCCCCAACCAGGATGCTCAACCCCCAGGTCAGGAACAACCAGAAGGGGAAGCGAAAACTTTCGTTACCGATCAACCCAAGGCAGAAGCCGAGCTTAAGCAAGAAACCGAACTCCTCGATCAAGCCGCCGCGTCGATGGTACTAAGCGCTTCGCCTCAGGAATGGGCCGCGGTAACACGAGAAGTGATGGCACTGGCGCGCGTGCACGGCGGGCGATTGGACGCGTCCGGTCCGGCCCGCGCGGAACCGCCTGCACGCAGTCCCGTGCCGTCCGAAGCCACCGCTCCTGAAGCACCCGGCCGATCCGCAATCGAAGCGGGCGAGGGTGCGCGTTCGGACCTCGCGACTAAGTCGAAAGAGGTATCCGCAGACTCCCGGCCGCCAGCCCACTTGGTGCTTAAAGTTCGTGTTCCCAAGGCGCGACAGAGTGCACTGGTGAAGGATTTGGAGAAACTGGTGCAAAATGGCCGCTGGAGTCTTTCGACCGGCGCCAAAGCGGATGCTGCCAGGTCGGCCGAAGAAGCTCAGGTTGAAACTCCAGCGCCCACCAAACCAGCGCCGGCGCAAGAGGTTGCGGAAAACGACGAGGTTCGGACCCTGATCGAATGGGTTGATGTCCTGATTGAGCTTCGCGACGGCACACGTTAACTTAAATCAAATTAACAAGTTAGATCCATTTCAGGTCTGAATTTAGCGGCCTCGTGCATCCCCAATGGGATGGGCGAGGGAGACGCCCTAATTATGCACTAAATTAAGCTTCCTTAGTTTCCAAGGCTTCACACAACTTATTGAGTGGGCGCAAGCTAGCGGAGTGCTTGGAATGGGTCTGCACGAATGGTTAAGGAAAGTGAGCATATTTTTTCTATTGAAGGAGGGGGCGGGTACGACATAATGCCCGGAATTACCGAGGCCACACGCTCTAAGTCCTGGTAATTCCGGAGCTTCACGGGTGCTATCGGCCTGCCAGCCGAAGATTCGTGAAGGGCGGAAGATTATGCTGTTTGGCCTGGGACGAAGTGGAGATTGGGCATGCACGGTCGTCGACTAGCCATCATGGTTTTGCTGTCCTTCGGTTCGGCGTTGCTGTTGGGCCGCGCGATCTTCAGTCAGCGCGGTACGCAGCCGACTGAGGAACAGCGAGGAACGGAAGCCGATCGTTTGCCGCTTGCGCATCTGGTTGCGGCGCAGCCGGAGCGCGAAGGGGCTGCCGATGCCGATGGATTCCGCGTGCCGGCGGGGTTGGAGCCGGTGGATCGTACGCTGGAGGTGACGCCGGAAGCGGTTCAGAATGTGAACAACCGCATGGCGACGGTCTTCTCGAGCGACTACCACGAAGGTGTGCTGCATCGCCGCGATTTCGGTCATCGGGCTTCGTTGCGCTGGGTTCCGCAGGGGCAGGATTTCCGGGTCGGGTTCGACCGCGTTCATGAAGTTCCGGCGCAGGTGGGTTCGCGCGCGGAGGTCGTCGATGCCGGTGAGGCGCAGCGCGTGGTGTACCGGGGCACTTATCCGGGGGTGGACGAACGCTTCGAAGTACGCACCGACGGCGGCGTGGAGCACGATTTCATCCTGAACGAGCGCGCCGAGATTCCGGCTAACGCGGAGAGCATGACGTTCCACGGGCGGATCGAACTGAGCCGCGGCATGACGGTGTGGGACGGCGCGATCCAGGTTCAGGGACGCTACAAGGCCACTCAGGGGCTGGAATTCAAGGACGCGCGAGGGAATACGGCGTTCCGGTTGAGCCGCGGCGTGGCGTACGACAAGCAGGTGACGCTCCCGAATGGCCGCTGCGACATGGAGAAGCTGTCGGAAGACGCGCGCAACGCGGTGCTGTGCGAATACTTCGTCGAACCGCGCGAGGACGGCGGCATTGATCTGGCCATCGCGGTGCCGGCGAAGTGGCTGAGCGATTCGCGGCGCACGTATCCGGTGGTGGTCGACCCGAACATCGGTCCCGGCGGCCTGAGCGACGCGAGTCTTGCGGGCGGGATTCCGTTCTACACGGGCACGGCGGCCGGTTCGCAGAACTTCGGCCTGATCAACGGCAACGCGACCCAATTGACCTTCCCGTTCGTCTGCGCGACGAAGTTCGACGACGCGGCCGACTTCATCGTGATGCCCTTCAATTTCGTGTACTACGGGATTCTGCGCGGGCCGGGGACGCCGTTCCCGATCCTGTGGGTGCACTTGAACGGCTACGCCTCGTGGGCCGCTCCGTTCCCGCCCGACCCGATCAGCCAGTGCCCGGTGCTCTGTTCGCAGCCCGAATTCGTGAACGGTCCGATTCCGACGGCGGGCTGTCCCTTGGACGCCTTCTTCGTCTACCACGACGACCTGCGCCTCAGCGGGCAGCCGAACACGGGCGTGTACTGGCTGCTGCAGGGGCAGACGGGTAATCGCCGCCTGATCGTCGAGTGGTTCAAGATGGGCTTCGTGGGCGGCGCGGCGAACGAAGTGATCACGTTCCAGCTCATTCTGTACGAGTGCAATAACACGATTCAGTTCAACCTGATTTTGGACGAGTCGGAAGTGGACCGGCAGCGCGCGAGCATCGGGATCGAGAATCCGTCGGGCACGATCGGGATTCAGTACGATTTCGACAGCATCACGGCCGGCGCGCCCGATCCGGCGGGCCAGCCCACGGCGCTGCCTCCGATCACGCCCGGCACGGCGGTGACCTTCGTTCCGGCCTTGGGCGCCAATCTCAACGTAACCGTGGACGGGAATATCCTGACGGCCGGCCAGGCCTACGACCCGGGTTCGTGTATTCCGGCGCGCAGTTGCTTCGTGGCCAACGTGACGCCGCCGGTCATTTCGTGCGGCGGCGCGGGGCCCGCGATTCCGCCTTCGTTCGGCTTCCAATGGCAGATCACGGTGCCGGACCCCAACACGGGCGGCACGTCGCTGATCGCGTTGTACAACACGCGGTCGTTCTGCCGAACCTTTACCACGCCGGGTGCGCTGCGCATCCAGTTGGTCGTGATCGATTCGTTCGGCGTGCCATCGGTTTTCGGGCCGTTCACGTACCAAGCCTGCGACTTCCCGCGCGTTTTGATCTCGGCCGATCCGCAGGGCGGGAATGTGCCGCTGGCGGTGAATTTCTTCTCGAATTCGATCTCCTCGACCATCGATTACCGCGCGTTCGACGACGCCAATACGTTCCCGGTGGGTACGCGGCTGACGGCGCCGACGGATGTGGCGGTGACGGCCGGCGCGGACGGCCAGTTACATACGCGGCCGGTGGGCGACGACCTTATCGATAACTCCACCTCGCCGCCGCAGATTCTGGTGGGGCTCAATCTGGTCATCGACACGAAGGCGGCGAACGGCGGCGCGGTGATCGTGGCGGGCGATCCGGTCGCCGGGCTGACGACGGTGCCGGGTGGCGATGACGTGATCGTGGGCAACAACATTGTGGACGGTGGCAACGGCACGGCCGAGACGACGGCTTTGCCTCCCGACCTGCAGATCATCGCATTGAACGATCTGACGCCGCCTGGCGCGTCGCTCTTCTGGGAGATCGAGCGCTACATCGAGCCGTTCCTGGGCACGCCGCCGGTCTTCTACGCTTCAATGACGCCGGGCGATGCCGCGCCGCAGTTCACGTTCACCGAACCGGGCATCTACCGCGTGACGGCGAACTGGACGGGCGTGGACGTGGTCACGAACCTGCCCACGTTGGGCAAGTACCCGGTTTACGTCTTCACCGAAGATCCGAACACGCCGGTAGACGACAACATGGTGATCGAAGCGTCGACCTTCTCGGTGGCTTGGAAGGGTAAGACGGACGGCCCCGACCCGGACATCCTGCCGGACGATCCGAACAAGGATTCGTTCACCGTGCGCGGGACGCTGAGCCTGCCCGAGTTGACGCCTTCGATGATCGCTTCGCGCCACCTGCGGGCGAACCTGATCGTGAACGCGAACACGCTGGTCTTCGATGTCGGCAACGGGCGCTTGAATCCGAACGGCACGCTGACGGTCAAGTCGTTGTCGCCGGGCGGCGGAACGAGCAAGTTCCAGCTCAAGCTTCCGAACGGCAGCTTCCTGATCAGCAGCACCAAGTTGAAGCTCGACGAAACCTTGGGCGTGCGCAATCTTTTCGAGCGCAGCCTTCTGCCGGCGCACATCCGGCTGGAACTGTGGGACTTGACGATTCCGAGCACGCCGGTGCTGATCTACCCGCAGGATCCCAATACGCGCGGTTCGATCATTACGTACTCTTACAACTCCGTTCGCGACGGCGCGGCCGTGGGTTCCTATAAGTTGGGCGCATTCACGGGAGACGGGGTGTACACGACGCCCGCCGGTCAGTTGCTGGGCAAGCTGGGTGGGCAGTCGGTTCTGGCCTCCAGCGCGTTCCTGGTCAAGAAGGCCACCTTTAAGCTGAAGGGCAGCCAGGTGACGTCCGACATCAGCGGCGTGATGGCGCGCTTCGGCGGCGACGATCTGCGGCCGGTGGGCTTGAGCGACGTGGAAGTGACGATCGGCGGCGGAGCGGATTCCATCGCCACCGGGTTCAGCGAGACGCTCAATTTCCAGACTTCGCCGCGCTTCAAAACCAGGGCGCCTTCCAACGATCCGGGGCTCAAGAAGGCGATTTTCAGCTTCGTGCGCGATACGCGCGTGCTGGGTGCGACGGGGATCAAGACGCTCACGTGGGCCAACTTGGGCGGCGCCTTCCGCGTGGTCACCTTCCCGATGGACAACGCCAGCACCGTGGGTATCGACGTGACGCGGCAATACCAGACGGTGGATCTGAAGCTGTCGATCATCAACGAGAACAGCACGGGTTCGGGCCTGCAGAGCTTTAACGGCGAGGCGCAGTTCATGGTCGAACGCTCGGGCGCGACGACCTTCGTTCGAAAATAGTGAACTTGGCGGTCCGAGCGGTGCGGTGCGGATGCCACAAGTATTCGGTTCGCGGCAGTACACGGCAGGGACGAGGTCCGATTTCGATCGGCCGGTCCCCGGAGGCTAGGTGAAGCATGACCGTCAAGCGTGCAGGTGGGACCGGTTGGGTCGCGGCCTTGAGCGTGCTGGTTGGGTGCGCCTGCTTCGGGGTTAGCGCGAGCGAAGCGGAAGGTCCCGTGGTCAGCAACCGTTCGTCGGGCGTGATTGTCCCGACGCCGCATTACACCTACGACGTTTCGGGCGGCGATCTGAACACGGTTATTGTGAACTTCAGCTTCGCGGGCTCGCTGCCGAATGCCCCCACTCAGCCGGCGCCAGCTAACCTGTTCTATCGAATTATTCTGGAACTGAACGCCGATTGCCCGCCGGAATTGCCGGTGGCGAACCCCAACGTCTTGGCTGCAGGTGGCGGCGGCAGTTACACCTTTGTCAACTTGCTGGCCGCGCCGGGCACCGTAATCGATCCGGGTCCGAACGGGGTGCTGGATTACGTAGCGGCCACGGATCCGATGAATCCGTTACGCAACCAGGAAGAACTTGCGGCCTTGAATACGGACTGCGCCGGGTTGCCTGTCGTGTCTCCGTTTCCGCCGGCCGATGACGTGATTCAAATCGATCCGCCGCCAAGCAACAAGCACCGGGTCGTGGCGGGTACGAACTTGGTCGCGGATACGCAAATTCGCCAGAACATCGTGATCCGGCCGGGTCCGGTGATTGTGCCCGGTGGCGTTTGTGCGAATAACCCTCCGGGGCCGCTCCCGCAGACCGTTCCGGCGCTCGAAACGATTCCCCAAGGCGACGATCGGATTGGGATCGCGTGCGATACCGGCGGCCCGGTAATCCTGGCCGGTCCGAACAACATTGCCGATACGATCGCGTTGACGGGCGTGATCATCCGGCCGGGTCCGAACGGGACCATTCAGACGCCGGCGAATAACCTGAACCCGCCGCCCTTGGGCGACGATCTGGCGCTCACGGTCACGGCGAACGACGTGAACGGGAATCCGGTCTTTACAGAGCAAGTGATCTTGGACGGCGGCAACGGTTGTGTGGACACGGTGGTTCAGACGCTTCCCGACGGTACGGCCGTCAGCGACGATATTCAGATCGTGCAAGTGGGATTGTACATCAACAACGACGTGCAGGTGGCGCCCTTCGGCACCAGCCCGCCGCCCACCAACGCGACTCGGCCCTTCCGCGTTCCGTATTTCACGGACGATATCCAGATCGCTCCGCTGGGCTTGCCAACGGCCGCGAATAAAGGCGCCTTGGATACGGGCTGGATCGATGCGGCGACCTACGAAGCCGCCATCGACGAAATTGTTCCCGTCACCTACTCCCTGCCGCTGCTCAATCCGTTCCAAGTTGACCAAGTAGTCTGCGCGCGCCTGCATATTAAGGTGGCCGTGGATATCAACGGGACGGGCGAAGTGGACACCACCTTCGACCGCTTGATTCGCTTGACGCTGGCGAACTTCAGCCCGAAGGCTGACTTGGCCTTCGGCGATAGCGTACTCAATTGCGCGCCGGTGGGTTCGGACGTGTCGTTTAACATCGATCTCTCGCAGGACCAGGATGGTTACTTTGCCTATGGCGCGTTCGAATTCGGCGACGAGCGCGTCGTGTATCCTCCGGACGGCAAGGCGCTGGATCCCATCAGCCTTTTCGCTCCTGCGGACCTCCTGCTGTTGCCGGGGCTGCTGGATGATTTTGGCGGCGATACCGGCATGCTCGCGTTCCCGGGCGTCCATCAATACAGCCTGCCCGGAAACTATAAGGCTCGGCTGACCCTGATCGACAACGGGCGCATCCCCTTTGCCACCCCTCCCGTCGTGACGGCGACCTTGCCGCCCGCCGGGGCGTCGGATCCGGAATTGCAGGAGTATTTCCAGAACGTACTTAACGAGCTCCGCCTGCAAAATAGCGAAGTGACCTTCACGCCGGAGATTGCAAACGGTGGCGTGGACATGACCTTGAGTCTCAGCACAACGGTGGTGGTGTTGGGTGATGACTTTATAGACAACAACGGTACCTACGACGTGATCGTCGACGGCGGCGACCGCGTTGCCGACTCGACCGTCCGCGCGATCATTAGTCATGGCGGGGATTTCCTAATCAGCCCATTGACGGTAGTGGGTGGCGACGACCGGGTCGTGTCCTTCCGTTTTCCGTTCGTGCCGCCTGCCACGCCGCCCACCACCTTCCAGCAGTACGTTGTGGACGGCGGCAACGGGGTGGTGGAGTCCTTCCCCGATCCGCTCAGCGACGACGTCTACTTGGGCGGGTTCACGGGCACGTTGCAAGTCTTCCCGCCGCCCGACGATCTGTTGTGGGATGAAGTGCAGGTGATTTCGGAGACCGCCCCCACGGGTCCGGCGCTCGATTCCACGGGCCGATACAACCTCGATCCGCAACTGCGGCAGAAGACGATCCAGGTCTGCGTAAAGGGCAACCTGCAGACGAAGACGGGCAAGTTCGTGGACAACTTTGCCACGCCGGCGCGCGATACCTTCACGCTGACGGGCACCATCAATGCATTCGATCCCCTGAATCCGGGGTTCCCATTCCCTATTAACCTCGGTACTTCAACGGTGGTTGTGAACCTGATTCAGCCTGTGGGTGGCACCACGCTGCCGGTCTTGACGGGTACGCTGGATGCGCGGGGCCGGATTAAGGACGAACTGACGAACGGGAAGGCGCAGTTCACGTACAACCCTCGCACGCGCCAGTTTAAGATCACCGTGAGCAAGGCCACGGGGATCGAGGACGGCTTCGATTTCTACGACACCTTGGTGGATCCGACCCGTGCGGGCATGCCGTTGGACCCGTCGCTGGGAGAGACGGCCAACCTGAAGTTCGGAGCGGCGGTGACAAGTCTGGAAATTATAATCGACGGAACTTCGTTCCTCGGCCAAAACCTCTTCCAGTTCAAGAGCAACACCAAGAGCGGGACGGGCTCGAAGCCGGTGGTTACGCCCTAAAGCCGGTCCACATCAGCCGATGCAGCGAGCGATCCCGGGTATTACGCCCGGGATCGCTTCATTTGCGGACTCCATGCTTCGTGAAAATGCGTTGACAAGCACAGGGTGCTTCACGAATATCTACCCGACAGGTCTACTATTCTCAGTGCGCCGATGGCCGATGTAAGCAGTTGGGCCGCAACGGATAAAGTGAACCCATGAGCAACCCTCAAGACCTTAAAACGATCAAAGAAGAGAAGCATTACGAACTGACGCGCTTGCTGGCCGAGGGCGGCATGGGCGCCGTGTACGAGGCCAGCCAGTTCGGTGCCGAAGGCTTCCAGAAGACCGTGGCGCTGAAGTCGATCCTCGAGACGTATTCGAGCAACATGGAGTTCGTGCGGCTGTTCATCGGCGAGGCGAAGCTGGTGGCCGACTTGGTGCACGAGAACATCGTCCAGGTGTACCACTTAGGCCGCACGGGCGATATGTACTACATCGCGATGGAATTCGTGGACGGGTTCAACCTCGAGAAGTTCATCGACCACCACATCGACAAAGGTTTGGAACTGCCGGTCGATCTGGCGGCGTTCATCATCAGCCGGGTCTGCCGCGGGCTGGAATACGCGCATAAGAAGCGCGGGCGGGACGGCGAGCTGCTGGGCATCGTGCACCGCGACGTTTCGCCGAAGAACGTGATGATCAACAGCGAAGGCGTTGTGAAGCTGACCGACTTCGGAATCGCCAAGGCGCGGCAGGTGATGGAGCAGGAAGAAGGCGAAGTGCTGATGGGCAAGGTCGAGTACATGTCGCCCGAGCAGGCGCAGTATCTGGAGACCGACCTGCGCAGCGACGTTTTCTCGCTGGGCATCGTCTTCTACGAACTGCTGACGGGGCACCACTTGTTCGAGACCGAGGACATCTACGAGACGCTGAACAACGTGAAGCGCAAGCCGATCCCCGATCCGCGCACGTTCCGGCCCGAAGTGCCGGAAGCGCTGGCGAAGATCCTGATGCGCAGCCTGGAGCGCGACCTGGACAAGCGCTACCAGACGGCGGGCGAGATGGGCTTCGAACTCGAGTACTTCATGTACCACGACCGTTACGGCCCGACGAACGTGACGCTGAGCAATTATCTGAAAGAGCATTTCCTGAACCGGCCCGCGGACGGGCGCGACCAGGACCGGGCGCCGGCGGGCAAGAGCAAGCGGAAGGTCAGCGACGAGACGACCAGTGCGATCGCTCACCGCGCGGACACCATGTTCGGGGATCTGCTGAAAGACCCCGACAAGTCCGAGTAACGCGCTCGAACGAAGCCGGTCGGTGCGAACCGTTTTTATGTCCGCGAGGACCTGCGCTGCCGTGTCCGACCCTGCGGAATCCCTGATTCACCCCAAGCTGTCCATCACGCGGCCCGACCAGCCGGTGGAAGAGTTTCAACTCGTCAAGAGCCCCGTCACGGTCGGGCGCGTCCAGACCAACGATATCGTGATCAAGGGCGATACGGCGATCTCGCGCGAGCATTGCCGGTTCGAGGTCGATTCGGATTCGGGCGTCTGCGAACTGGTGGATATGGGCAGTTCGAACGGAACGTTTCTCAACGGCAAGCAGCTCCAGAAGGACGAACGCCGCCGCCTGCGCCCCGGAGACAAGGTTCAGGTGGGGCTGACGGTGCTGGTCTTCTCGGTCGACCGGCCGTCGGCGGGGGCGATCGTGCGGACGGTGAAGCAGAAATTTTACAACGCTCCGCTTCCGCCGAAGGCCGGCGAAGAGCAGGCCACCGAGTTCGGCGAGGACTTCTGCACCTGCGGGCGCTGCGGGAATACGATCGGGACGACGGGCCTGGTGCCCGGCGACAAGGTGGGCTGTTTGCGCTGCCGCGCGGTCTGGACGATCCCCAAGCGCGCCTGAAATCGATCAGGGCTCGGGGTTGCGCTCGAGCCAATCGTTTTTCCAGCGATCCCAATTGCCGCCCATCGAGAACGATCCGCCGCCCACCTGCTTTTGGCCGTTTTCGAGTGCGAACTTGCGGCCCAGGCGTTGCATGTACCAGCCGTAAAATTCCACGAGCGTGCGGCATTGGGCGTCGGTTAGTTCCGGTGCGAGTTCGAACTCACAAGCCGTACCTTGAATCAAGCCGAGGGGCGGGTCTTGAATGTCGTGCTTGGATGCCGGTTTGATTTCCATCTTGCGGATAGCCTGATCCGAAACATCGAGCTGCTCGCGCATGCCCGCCGGCCAAGTGGCCATCGCCACGACGGGGTCAAGCTTCGCGCGAAGCGCCTTCTCTTGGCCGGGCCAGAGCGGTTGTGCGTACCCTACGACGAGCCGCACGCGCCGGCCTTGGGTATCGGGCAAGAGCAGCGGCGGCAGCGCTCCAAGCAATCCCACGATCAGTACCGCCGCCAGCATCAGCCGCAGCGAGTATCGTCGTAACGCCAGGCCCAGCCCCAATCCCATAAGCGTGGCGGTCCCGGCCAGTAGCAGCGACCACTGCCAAGCCGGTGTGCCCGCTAGAATCGAAACCCGGCTGGCGCTTCCCGATCCGGTTGCGAACTCTTCCACGAGCCAGTCGCTGGAGCGGTCCGGGCTATAGACCTCCATAAAAAGAGCGTTAGCGGTTCCAAGAAAAAAGAGGCCGGACAACCAAACCAAGAACAACCCCAGGATAATACGTGCAGGTGTCAAAGGTTGCTGCTTCGATGCCGACGTGGCGGTGGCGAGCATACCGTTTTCTTGCGAATGGTTCGGCATGGCTTTCGAATTTTACGATTTTAATGGGTGGGCATGCGCGATCCGATTCCAACGAAAAAGGCGGGCCGAAGCCCGCCTTTCCCGTATGCCGGTAGCGTCCGACCGAAGGGCTTACTTCTTGCCCAGCGCCGCGTCGCGTTCGATGATCATCGTGCCCTTCGGAATCTTCTGCGCGTCTTCGACGAAGCGCTTCAGACCGATGTCCGTCAGCGGGTGCTTGAGGAGCTGCCCGAAGACCTTGAAGGGGATGGTCGAGATGTCCGCGCCGGCCAGCGCCGCGTCGCGGATGTGGATCGGGTCGCGGACCGAGGCGACCAGGATCTCGGTCTTGAACTTGTAGTTGTCGTAGATGGTGCGGATCTCGCGGATGAGCTGCATGCCGTCGAAAGCGATATCGTCCAAGCGGCCGACGAAGGGGCTGATGAACGTCGCGCCGGCCTTGGCCGCCAGAAGCGCCTGGGTGGGGCTGAAGCAGAGCGTCACGTTGGTCTTGATGCCTTCGCCGGTCAGGGTCACGCAGGCCTTGATGCCGTCTTCGATCAGGGGCAGCTTGACGACGATATTCGGCGCCACCTTCGCCCAGACGTGCGCTTCGTACATGATGCCGTCGTAGTCGGTCGCCAGCACTTCGGCGCTTATCGGGCCGTTGCAGATTTCGCAGATTTCCTTCACCAGGTCCATGTACTTGCGGCCGGACTTGGCGACCAGCGAGGGATTGGTCGTTACACCGTCCAGGATACCCAACTTGGCGGCTTCGCGGATTTCATTGATCTCGCCCGTATCGACGAAGAATTTCATGCCGAACCTCCTTTTTCGATCGAAATGCGGGCTCCGGTCGCGGCGCCCGATTTGCGGAATAGTGAAGTGCTAACCCGGTAGCAGGGTCGGGTCAAGCGCGAACGTGGAGCGCATGAGGTCAGGATTGGGTAAAGGCGCTCAAGGCAGGGCTTTACGGCCCCATACCCATTCCTTCGGTGACGCTTTTGGAGGTCGGCGTCTGCAATCCGGGATCGGTGTCGCGCTGGCGCCCGCGGGCCTGATCGGCCGGGCGCAGGTCTTTTACGGTGAACGCCTCGGTATGCGCCGGCCGCACGGTGGTCCGCTCGCCTTGCCGTATCGTCAGCCTGTAGCGCAGCCACCAGCTTCCGGGATCGAGCCGGCCGGCAGGGACTCGCAGCGCCGGGTTGCCGCCTTCCTTCTCATTCTCCGCGGCGCGGGGAGCGGGGCGCTCGGGCGCCGGGTTGGGGACCGGTGCTTGCGCGCGCCCGATCATCAGCACCGGCTCTTCGGGAGCCGTTGCGGCTTGGGGAGCGGGCGGTTCCGCTCCAGGTTCGGGCAACTCCAAGGTAGCCGAAACTTCGACGAGGCGCTTGATGCGGTCGATATCGGCGCGGGTAATCGTCAAGCGCGCGCCGGCGGGCGCGATGCCGGCGGAGACGATCAGCGTCGGGGCGGCGTCTTCGGTGGTCAGGCGCACCCCGAACTGTTTGCGCAGTTCCTTGGCCAGTTCTTTAGGCTCGTCCGTGGGCGAGAGCAGGCAATGCGCGGAGACCACACGGCCTTCGGAAGCTTGCGCCCAGTCGAAGGCGCGCGCGGCGCTCAAGTCTAGTTCTTCGGCGAAACCAAAGCCCGCGCCGAGCAGCACGCTCGCCAAGCCGGCCATCGCGAAGACTCGAGTCAGGTTCACGTACGGCTCCTGCCGCTGTCACATACCCTAGGGACGGTTCTCAAAAAGCCCATCTTAGAGCTACAAATCGTGCCGGCCAGTGCGAGCTGAGGCGGCTTGATCTTGCTTTCGCTTACCGGGCGCACGAAACTACGTGCGGAGGCCGCCGGGGCTTCCGCGCCGATATGCGAATCGAATGTTCAACGTCCGCTTCATGGGGAGGAATCCGCCATGCCCGCTTCCGTTTCCGCACGTCCCGAGTCCGCGCTGCTCGAACAGCTCAAGAATCGCTGGAGCCGCGAGCCGCTGCAGCATTTCATCGACAACCGCTGGGTCGAGAATTCGACCCGCGAGACGTTCGAGGTCGTCAATCCGGCGACCGAAGAGCGCTTGGCCGTCTGCGCATCGGGCGGAAAGGCCGAGATCGACCGCGCCGTGAGCGCCGCGCGCAAGGCGTTCGAGAGCGGCCCGTACCGCAAATGGAGCGGGCGCGACCGCGGGAAGTTCCTGCGCCGTTTGGCCGATCTGGTCGAGAAGCACGCCGAGGAGTTGGCCGCGCTGGAGTGCTTGAATAACGGCAAGCCGATTGCCGAACTGCGCGCCGTCGATTTGCCGATGACCGTCGAGGTGCTGCACTATTACTCCGGCTGGGCGGATAAGGTTCACGGCGAGACGATTCAGCCTCCGGGGAATTACTTCGTCTACACGCGCCGCGAGCCCATGGGCGTTTGCGGAAGCATCACCGCGTGGAATTTTCCGCTGCTGCTGACGTCCTGGAAATTCGGCCCCGCCATCGCCGGCGGCAATACGATGGTTCATAAGCCGCCGGAGCAGGCTCCGTTATCGTCGTTGCGATTCGCGGAACTGTGCCGCGAAGCGGGGCTGCCGGACGGCGTCTTCAACGTCGTGACCGGGCTGGGCGAGACGGCCGGCGAAGCGCTGACGCGCCATCCCGACGTGGACAAGGTCGGCTTCACCGGGCACTACCAGACCGGGCAGCTCGTGATGAAGGCCGCCGCCGAAAGCAATCTCAAGCGCGTCAGCCTGGAACTGGGCGGGAAGTCGCCCAACATCATTCTTGACGACGCGGATTTGGATCTGGCCGTACGCGGCACGCTCACGGGGATCTTCTTCAACCAAGGCGAAGTCTGCTGCGCCGGAAGCCGGCTCTTCCTGCCCAAGAAGCTGCACGATCCGTTCCTGGACCGCCTGGTCAGCGCGGCCAACGCGCGGAAGGTCGGCGACCCGCTGGATCCCAAGACCGAGCAGGGCGCGCAGATTAGCCAGGAGCAGTTCGATAAGATTCTCGGCTACATCGAGAAGGGCAAGGCCGAAGGGGCGAAGTTGGCCTCCGGCGGCGCGCGCTGCGGCGAGCGCGGGTATTTCGTGCGGCCCACCATCTTCGACGGCGTGAAGGACGAGATGGCCATCGCGCGCGAAGAGATTTTCGGGCCGGTGATCTCGGTGCTGCCGTACGAGTCCCTCGACGAAGTGGCGCAGCGCGCCAATGCGACCTGCTACGGATTGGGCGCCGCCGTCTTTACGCAGAACGTGCAGAAAGCCCACCACCTTGCCGCGAAGCTCAAGAGCGGAACGGTTTGGATCAACTGCTACAACGCCTTCGACGCCAGCGTTCCCTTCGGCGGCTATAAGATGTCGGGCTTCGGCCGCGAGTTGGGTCAGCACGCGCTGGAACTGTATACGCAGGTCAAGGCCGTGTGGCTGAACCTTGGTCCGTGACCGCCGTCAGGCAGGCGGCAAGAACGAAAACGGACGCGGCCGATGCGGCCGCGCCCGTTTCGTTTCCGGCCGTATTCGCGTGCGCTATTCCATTAACTGGTGATCTTTCGCCGCTTCCACGCTGGGGAAGGGGAACTTGAAGATGTGGTCCTTCTCCAGTTTGTGGTGCTTGGAGAAGAGCACCACACTGACCTCGATCAGCTCCCGCTCCAAGCGCTCTTTGGGCGTGAGTTGCTCGGCGGGCAGTTGGAGGCGTTCCAGCCGCTGGGCCAGTGTCCGCACTTCACCGCTGAACGAGTCGTAGTGCATCTGCAGGTAGGCTTTGACCTTTATCTTGAAATCCTTGCGCAAGGAGGCCATGACCAGGTCCAGCTTTTCCTCGTTGGTGGTATTGGCCGGCGTGCGTTCGGCCAAGTGTGCGACTTCTTGAACAATGGCCTTGTCCATGTATTCGACCAAAGCCTGTTCCATTTCCCTTAAGGCGCGCTGCCCCTGCGACTGCAAGCTCTTCTCGAGCGAGTTGCGCGCGGTTCGCGGCATATCGAGGAGCATTTCCTGGAGTTTGTTCCCCAGCGCCGGCGCCTCCGCGATCGTCTGCTTTTCCAACTCCTTGCGCCAAGTGGGCAACTGGCTTTCGACGTACGTGCCGGCCTGTTGCGTGAGCATCTCGGCATTCAGCTTCGAGACGCTCGTATAAATCCAAGTCATATAACCGAAGACGAAAACCAGCAGAAAGAGCAGGATGCCCACTTTGCGCCGTTCGTTGCGCAATAGCCGCTCCTGGTCCTCTCGAATCTGCCGCGCCAGCTCCTGAATGGTCGTGGGTTCAGCCATGGGAGGGGCCTCCTATTTCGTGCGCTTTCCCGGTGTCGACATCGGGGTGCATGAGGTGGAGGTCGAGCATGTTCAGCCACAAGTGGATGAAGTACCGGTTCAATTCGTCCTGGCTGAAGCGCTCGAAACGATTGGGCCGGAATTTCTGGATGGAGCCTTCGAGCGTGCGCAATTCGCGTACGTAGCTGGTCTCGAAATCGACCAGGATGTCGTCGATGTCCCTGCGCAAGGCTTCTTCGTTGCGCTTTCTAAAGGTTTCCTGCGTGACGGGATCGGTCAGTTTCGGAAAGTGATTCGTGAGCGTCTCCAATTGGCGGTTGTGGATGCGCGTGAGCAAGCCGCGCAGTTGCTGGTCGGTTTCGGTGGTCAGCGTGCGCGCAAACGTGTTCCATTCTTCCTGCACGGCGCGGTCGAACTGGGGCTGCACCGCGTCGAACTTTTCCTGCGCGATACGGCCCAGTTCGGGCCCCACCGATTCGACGTAATTTTGCAGCGCGTTTCGCGCCAAAGGCGCAAGCCGTTCCGATTCGGCTTTCAGCGGCTGCTCGAAATTACGCGGGTGGTACATGTCGCTGGCCTTGAGGTACAGGGCCGCGAGAAAAACCAGAATCACGCCGGCGAGCATGACGGTGAGCCAGGCTCGCGCGCGGCTCAAGTATTCCGCTTTGCGCCGGTTCTCGAGGTACGACAAGCGTATCTCTTCCAGCAGCTTGGCGTCGGCAGGATCGGACATGAATCGTTGTCCTCCGCGGAGTTAAACGGTGGTTGCGTGCGCGGTCACCGTCCGGATCCGCGCAGGCAAACGATAGAGCACGTTGGCTGAGCCAAGGCTCGTTGGTTTACGTCATCGTAATGAGTTTGTGCAATTCGTATGCCGGGACGTATTGGAGCATTTCGCGGCAATTTAAAAAGCTTCCCCGTGTTTAACACACCGAGTAGAGCCATGAGCCCGCACGGGACGCGTTTTGCTTCGCTGTATTTGGACGCAAATTGTCGGCTGGGCAAGCACATGTGCTTCTGGGCCGGAGCGATGAACTCCGGCCCAGAACCGCCGCATTGAGAAGGAGATTAGCCGTTTCCGTTGCTGCCAACGGCTTCCGCGATGGGCACTTCCACCGGCCGCGAAGACAATCGCGCCGCAACCGGAGCGGGCATCTCGAACGCTTTGCGTCCCGTGCCCTTGGGGGCGACGCGGACCTGGCCCTCGAAGAATGCGCCTTCTTCGATGGAGAGTTCCTGGGTGCGCAATTCGGCCTGGACGTGCGCGCCGCTGGCGAGTTCGGTGCGTACCGCATCGACCTGGCCGTCGAGCTGGCCTTCGATCACCAGTAGTCCGGCTTCGACGTCGCCGCTGATCTTGCCCGTCGCGCCCAGCATCACGCGGCCTTGGGTGCGGATCTGGCCTTCGACCGTACCGTCCACCCGAATGCCGCGCTCGACCGTCAATTCGCCTTTGATCGTGACGTCGTTGCCGATGACCGTGGCGCATTCCGAACTCAACGCTTGCTCCGACATGTTTGCCTCCCGCCGCCTTACCCGCGGCTGTACGCGATCCACTCCCCCACAACGATTCGTAGGCCGCCCCAAGACTCTCACGAGGCGGCTTTCTTCGTATCGGCAGCACGTGGTTTGAAGCTTTAGCGGAATCCCTAAATTAGAACGTTGGGCCTGGAACCGTAAAAGCATGTGATAGTTGAAGATAGGAGAATTGCTGAAACCCGAATGCACAGTGCGTAAATTAGTCGCTGAAAAGTGCCTTTTGATGCAACATGGGCATTTGGTGCACGTCATGCAAGAGAACCTTTGCGGGCGCCAAGCCGATCACGTTATTTGGTTCCCTAAAAGGATTTACGTGTTAAGGGCCGTGGAGCACGCCGGAGCATGTCCGCTTCTTCTCGAAAATCGCGCGCTTTGGAGGGTGGCGATGAGCCCGTAAAGGGTTTCTCCGAACTGGCCGTGGAGCGGGGGTATTGCACGCCGCAGCAGATCGTCGAGGCGATGCGCGAACGCAACCGGCTCGCCGACCAAGGCCAGCGCAAGGAAGTGCCGGAGATACTTCACGAAAAGGGCGTGCTGACGAAAGAGCAAGTTCGCGCCTTGGAACGTGCGGTGCGTGGCGCGACGGTGATCGCGGGATTCGAGATTCTCGAAAAGGTCGGTCAGGGCGGCATGGGCGCGGTCTTCCGCGCGCGGCAGATCGCCATGGACCGTCTGGTGGCGTTGAAGATCCTGCCGCCCAAGCTGGCGAAGGATCCTTCGTTCAAAGAGCGCTTCCTGCGCGAAGCGCGCTTGAGCGCCAAGCTGAACCACCTCAACATCATCAGCGGGATCGAGTGCGGCGAGTCCGGCGGGTACATGTACTTCGCCATGGAGTTCGTCGAAGGTAAGTCGGTGCAGCGGATGCTGGAAAAGAAGGGCGGCCCGCTGGCGCTCGACGAAGCGACCAGGATCATCCGCCAGATCGCCGAGGCGTTGCAATACGCCAACCGGCACGGGCTCGTGCACCGCGATCTGAAGCCGGACAACATCATGGTGACGACGCAGGGCGTCGCGAAGCTGTGCGACCTGGGTCTGGCCAAGCTGGACCAGCGCCGGCAAAGCGACGACGCGTCGCTGACGCAGACGGGCGTAGCTGTGGGCACGCCGCACTACATCTCGCCCGAACAAGCGCGCGGCGAGAGCAAGGTGGACATCCGCAGCGACATTTATTCGCTGGGCGCGACGTTTTTTCACATGATCGTCGGGAAGGTTCCGTTTACCGGCGAGACCGCGCAGGCGATCATGATGAAGCACCTGATGGAAGAAGCGCCGAGCGTCTGTGACCACAATCCCGAGGTTTCCGAAGCGATGGGCTTCGTTGTGGCCAAGATGATGGCCAAGGACGCCGCGGACCGCTACGAGTGTCCCGAAGACCTGATCGCCGATCTGGACGCGCTGATGCGCGAGGAGCCGGTCGCGGCGCTGGACTTTAAGGGCAAGACGTCCTGCGCGACACCCAAACGCGGCGGGCGCAAGCGTGTGGTCACCAGTTCGGGCGCGCGGGCGGGCGGCGGCGGCGTGGGGCGGCGGGCCAGTTCGGAATTTCTCTCTCCGGTTTCGGCCGACCGGACGCGCAGTCCGTCGCTGAACGCGCCGCGGCGCGAGAGCGTGCCCACGGGCGCGTTCCTGGGCGGCGGCGTGCTCCTGATCGGCGTGTTGATCCTGATGATGTCGGGCGGCGGGGGTTCCAATCCGCGTCCGTCATCGCGTCCGGCGCCGAACACGGCCTACGATCCGATCAAGCCGCCGCAGCCGGTCCGCGCTCCGGTGGTGGCCGAAGCCGCCAAGACGGTGGCAACCGGGGCCAGTCCGGACGCCGTGGACCCGGAGGCCGATCCGATCGCCGCTGCGTTGGGCATGCCTGGCGAGCCGCGCGAGCCGGACGATACGGCGGTCCCGGCGCCCGCCGATCCCGCGGCCCCGACGCCGGCACGGCCCAAGCCGGTGGACCGTGCGTCCATCGACCGCGCGTACAACGCCTTCGCCGAAGCGGCGCTCCAAGAAGCCATGGGCCTGGAGCTTTCCGCGGCGCTCGAGAAAGCCCGCGCTCTGGCGCAGCAGGAAGCCTATCTCCCGGCGGCCGAACCCATCGCGGCGGAGTTAACCGACTGGTCCGAAGGCGCGGCGTTCGAGCGTTCGGCGCTGGAAGCATTGGCGGCGGGCAAAGTGCCGGTTCGCATTGTGGCGAGCGAAGGGCAAGCCAAAGCGTTGAACAACATGACCCTTCCGGTTTCGAGGCTGCTGCCTGGCGGGGGTGTCGAAGTGCTGATGGATAAGGCGGGCATGCCGGTGCCGGCGGCGGGTTTGGATCCTCTGAGCGTGGTCGACGGCTCGAAGCTTTCGGGGCCGCCGGCCGGCCGCGTGCAATACCTGCTGGCGCGCGGCGCGTTGGATCAGGCGCGGGCCGATCTGCCGCTGATTCCGGTCGATCGCCGCGACCGCTATGCGCGCCGCATCCAGCGCGCCGAGCCGCTGGTAGCCGCGCGCAAGACCGTGGAAACCGCGCAGGCGCCCGAACCGGCCGCGCCCACTCCCACACCGGCTCGTCCGCTACCGGTCGTGGCTCAAAAGCCCATCCCGCAGGGCACGACCTTCGACGACGTGTCGCGCGACGGCGGCTTCGGCGCGGCGCTGCGTAACAACGACCGCGGCAGCCAATGGTGGGGCACCGGAGTGGCCTCCGGCGATTTGAACGGCGATGGGCGCATGGATCTTGTCATGGGCTACGAGCGCAGCGATGAAGGGAGTTCGTACGTCCGGGCCTTGTTGAATCTGCCCGACGGGTTGCGCGAGATTACCCAGGATCTTGGTCTCGGATCGTTCCATTCCCGGACCGTGCACATGGCCGATTTGGATCAGGACGGCCATCTCGACCTGGCTTTCAATGCCTCCGATGGCGTGCGTGTCTATCGCAACGGAGGGCCGCCGAATTTTCGGATGCAGGAAGTGCGTGGTGGACGGTTGCCGATCGAGAATCCCGAAGGCTCCCTGGTCCTCGATTACAACGGCGACGGCCGGCCCGACCTGCTGGTGGCAGGGAACTGGCTTTCGCTCTTCGCGGCGGGCGATCCCCCGCAGGACGTCTCGGACCGTGTGAACCTGGGACGCCGCGGCTTCGGAACCGGCAATGGGGCTTTCCTTACCGCCATTGACCTGAACAACGATTCCTTCACCGATTTTCTGTACTGCCTCGACGCTCCGGGCGTGGTAGGGCTCAATGAGGGCGGGCAGCGCTTTCGGCTGATGACGGACAGCGGTTTGTCGTTCGCGGATGACGGCGACCTGAAGCCTGGGCTGGCGGCAGGCGACGTGAACAACGACGGATGGGCGGACGTGGTCGTGCCTCAGGCGAATGGAGTGCGCCTGTTTTTGAATAACGGCCGCGGACAGTTTAGCGATGCGACCGCGGCTTCAGGCGACCTGGCTTCGAAGAGCGGTCCGCACAGGACCGTGGCGTTGGCCGATTTCGACCTGGACGGCGATCTTGACCTGCTGGCATCGCCGCAAGAAAGCGGTGTGGACATTTTTCTGAACGACGGACAAGGCCGCTTTGCCAATGCTTCCGCTCAAATGGGCGAGACGTTCGGGCGTTCGTACGGCATCTCGTACCTTTCCACCGCTGACCTGAACGACGACGGCGTGCCGGATGTGTTGGCCAACCGGCGCACCCGTTCGGGTGCGCGGCTGTGGCTGAATCGCCGCGCGCCTCTGCCCGAAGCTCTGCCCCTGCGCGTGCGTTTCGTCACGGCGGGAATGCCGACGCCCGTGGGCGCGCGCGTGGTTATCAAAGATGCGTGGCAGCGTACCCAGACGCGCTGGGTGTCCGGCGGCGACGGCCGAGGCGGGCAGGAGGGCGGGGAACTCCTCTTCGGCGTGCCCCAAGGTACGATCGAAGTAATCGTGGTTTATCCGGGCGGATCGACCGTGAAGGGGCAGGCCAAGGCCGATGCGCCGGGCGGTTCCATCGTGTACGTCTCGCCGCGCGGCATCGAGTCGCGCAAGCCCGCACCCGCCGTCAGCGTGGCCACGGTTCAACCCGTGCGCCCGGCGGTTCCCGATCCGCAAGGCGTCGCGCCACCCGCGGTTCCTGCTGCCGCCGCGGCCGAAAAGACCGATCTGACCAAGCTCTTCGGCGTGAAGCCGAACATGCGGCCCGACGGTTCGGCCGATTTTATCTGGATCTCCAACGAGCAATCGCGCCAAGCTTTCCATCACGCATGGGCGATTGACGATCCTGCGGGGCGCGCGTCGGGTAATCTGCTGCTGCCGCGGCCGCAGAACGGCGCGCTGATCGGGTTCCGCGGCTTTAACAACGAGATCTGGAACGGGCAGCGCAACAACACCATCGTGCTTACCACCAGGAACGCCAAGCCGACGCGCTTCCGGCTGGAAGTCGCTTACGCCGTGGGACCGGGTTCGACGAATAGCTTCTCGGCGGGCATCGGCATGTGGGACGGCGACACGAAGGTGCTGGTCTTCGGCCCGCACGAGTCGCGCGAAGGGCACCTGGCGGTTTGGGGGCAGGAACCGGACACCAATGCCAGCTTCAGCCGCCGTTACCTTTCGACCATCAACAAAAAGGAAGGCCAGTTGGCGGTCGAAGCGGACGGAAATAACAACAAATTCTACTATCGCGATTTGAACGTGAAGGGCGACGAAGGCTGGGTCCAGATCGAATCGCGGACGCACCGGGGCGATTTGAGTCCGGCCATTTTGCCGATGACCTGGCAGGACGGACGGATCGAGATGTACCTGTATGCCGTCCGTCTGATCGTGCGCGCGGACGACCCCTTGCTGAATGCCGCGGGAAAATAAACCGGCTTCACGCGCCTCGATACAACGCGCGATGTCCTTCCAGAAAGCGCTCTCGCGTGAAGCGCTCCTGCACCGTCCCGCGCCCCGCCATCCCCAGGCGTTTGCGCAATTCGGCGTCGGCGAGGAGCCGCTCCAGGGCCACCGCGAGCGCCGCGTCGTCCTGAGGCGGAACGAGCAACCCCGTCTCGCCGTGCTGGACGACATCGCGTGAACCCATCACGTCGGTGGCGACCACCGGCACGCCCCAGGCCAGCGCTTCCAGCAGCACGTAAGGCAGCCCTTCGTAGAGACTCGAAAGGGCCAGCACGTCGAAGGCGGGATAGCGCGCCTCGGCTTCCTCCACGTGTCCCATGATGCGCATGCGATCGCGCGGGAGCCCCAGCGCTTGAGCTTGGCTGCGCACTTCGGATTCCAACGGGCCGCCGCCCAGCAGCACGAAGACCGCGTCGGCGCGCGCGTTCAGGATGCGCTGAGCGGCTTTGAGGAACGTTCCGACGCCCTTCTGCGGCGCGAGGCGCGCGACCATGCCAATGGCGAGTTGATCGGGCCCAAGGCCCAGCTTGGCGCGTTCGGCCAGAATCCGAGCCCGGTCGGGCAGGGGAGGCAGACGCACGCCGTTGGGAATCACCGTCAGCTTGGCTTCCGCCGCGACCTTATAACGCAGCGCCGCTTCGCGCTGCCCGGCGCCGACGCAGATCAGGCGGTGACAGCGTTCGGCGGCGAAGCGTTCGAGGCCCAAGTACAACGCGGACGCCAGGCCGCCCGACCAGAGGAACGGAAAAATGTGCGGCGTATGAATAATGCGCGGAACGCCGCACGCATGCGCGGCCAGACGTCCCAAAAAGCCTGCTTTGGCCGAATGCGTGTGCACCACCTGCGGCGCAAGGTGGCGCAAGCGGCGCTTGAGGACGCGGTACGCGGCCCAATCCCGGTTGGGGTGCAGCGCGCGCGCCAGTTCGGGGAGCACCTCCGCCCGCACACCGGCGGCGCGCCAGCGTTCGAGTTCCGCGCCAAAGCCCGGTTCGCCGCGGTCGCCTAAGAGCGCGTGGATCTCGAAGCCTTCGCCCGGCTGCGCGAAACAATCGATCAGTTCGCGCAGGTGCTTGCGCACGCCGCCTTCGGTCGCTTCGGCCACGTAACAGAGCTTGAGCATGAGCCCGTCCGGAACGGCTATTCGAATCCGAGCACCTGGGCCATTGTGTACATGCCCGGTCCTTTGCGCTCCTGGATCAGCCACTTGGCGGCGCGCAGCGCGCCGCGCGCGAAGGTGTCGCGGCTGGAAGCCTTGTGCGTCAATTCGAGGCGCTCGCCGCCGATCGCGAAGTAGACGGTGTGTTCGCCCACCACGTCGCCCATACGCAGGGCGTGAATGCCGATCTCGTGCTTTGTGCGCTTGCCGGTATGCCCTTCGCGCCCATAAACGGCGTCTTTCTTGAGGTCCTGCCCGCGCGCCTGAGCGACGGCTTCGGCGAGCATCAGCGCGGTCCCGCTGGGCGCGTCCACCTTCAAGTCGTGATGCGCTTCGACGATTTCGATCTCGTAGTCCATGCCCAAGGTCTGCGCGGCCAGGGCGGCGAGTTTGACGAGCATGTTCACGCCGGTGGAATAGTTACCGACGTGGATGACCGGTACTTTCTTGGAGCAGGCGAGGATGCGGGCCTTCTGCTTTTCGTCGAGCCCCGTCGTGCCCAGCACCAGCGCCTTGCCCTGCTCGGCGGCGGCTTCGGCGTGTTCCACCGTCGGTTCCGGCGCGGTAAAGTCGATGACGACGTCGAACGCGCAGTTGGGGCAGATGCTGCGGGCGCAGATCAGGCCCAGCTTGCCCAGCCCGATCTGTTCGCCGACATCCTTGCCGATCCAGGGGTGCTTGTCGTGCTCCAGCGCGTAAACGGGCTCTAGGTCAGGATCCTCGTGCGCGAGTTGAATCAGGCGCTGGCCCATGCGTCCGCCGGCGCCGGCGATGCAAACCGTAATGGACATGTCGTGAATCTCCGATTCGAAGCTGTGCGGCGTCCTGCGAATCTACGGATGGCGCGGGGCCAAGGCCAGAGAAGAAAGGCTACGGCTGCTTGAGCGGCCTGATCTGAACGTTGCGCAGCCGGACCCGCGTCTGCGCGGAAGCGAAGAAGGAAAGCGGTCCGAAGTCGCTGTTGGGTTCGATGGCGTGCGTCAGCACCACTTGCCCGGATACTTGAAGCGTTAACTTCCCGCCTTGGACTCTTACGGTATAGGGCAGCCAATCCTTTCCGGCGGGCAGGGGAACGTTATCGTAGCTCACGTTCGAATTGCGCACGACCGGCCGGTCCTCGAACAATGCGTAAAGCTCGATCTTTGCGGCACTGCTGTCGATGAAAAGAATCTTGGTGTCGATTCCTCCGTCGCGCGGTGCGAACGAAATTCCGAAGGGCCCGCTCTCTTGCTTGGCTTCGAAGGACAACTCGCACTCGTTCGAGACCAAGGCCATGGGCCAGAACCACGAATACCAGTCGGTGCGATCCGCCGGACGCGGCGAGATCCACTCCTTGCCTTCGGCGGTCCAAGACGCGCCCACGGTGTTCCAGCCGGCAAAGTATCGGACCTCCTTGTCGGTCCCGTACGTCCAGCAGTGCAGCCACGGTTCCGTCTCAGGGCGCGGGCGGGATCGTACCACCGGCGGCAGCGCCACGGGCTGTCCGGCGAAAAAAGCCGCGCGCTGCTTCGCCACATCCTGCATCTCGGCCAGCCAGAGCGGATCGAGGCGTCCTGTCACGGCAAGCTTCGAAGGCGCGATCTGGTACGAAGCGCCCGGCCACATCAGCCGCCCGCCGCTCCACGGCCCCGCCAGCGCGACGGGCGGGTGCTCGTCCACCTGAAACGATAACCCTGGCGCACCGGCCCGGATGCGGATGCGGTGCGGCCCGCCGATGGTGCCGTAACGGTCCGGCGTGGGACTGAAGAGGCCCGCAGGCTCGCTTTGCGCCTTCTGGCCGAGGTGTTCGACGCGCAGGCGTCCGCCCATCTCCAGAATGCAGCGGCTTTCGCCGACGTGGAAGATGCGATGCCAGCGCCCGTCGTTGCCAATGGTCAGATCCGCTTCAAGTTCGGTGAAGTAAGCCGGCAGGCTCCGGTTGCGCAATTCGTACCGGTGCAGCGGCTTTTGCGGATCGAAGTACAACTCGACACGCCCGTCCGGCAGGCGTTTGGCGTCGCAAAGAAAGACCCCGCGCAAGCTCATGCCGTGGCTGTCGAGATCCGCCAGGCGTTCTTCCAAAGGCGGCTCGAAGGCTTTCAAGGCGGCCGTTCCGGCGAAACGTTCGAGAATCTTTGCGCCCAAGGCTTTGGCCGGGCCGGTCTGCTTGGACTCAAGCAGCTTCTCGAATTCGGCCAGCTCCACCCGCGCCTGCTCTTCGAGCCAAACCGCGCGGCGTTGTTCGATCAGTTCCGCCGCCGTTTTGCGCAGCGGTTCGTCCAGTTGGTCCACCTGCCGCGACGCCGCATCGGGAGGGCCGCGCAGCGCCAGGTATGCCGCCCACTTCGAGGATGCTCCGGCGACGCCGTGGGATAGTTCTTGGATGCTCACCTGCGCCAGCTCCCTCAACGACAGCGGCTGCGGGCCGGATCCGAAATCCAGCGCCAACTCGCCGGGCTTAGGCTGGGAGACGTTCACGAAGCGGCGCTGCCCCTTGGCATTGGTGAGGATCAGGCGCTCGCCGGCCTTCGCGAGGAGCGCTTTGCGCACGGCGTATTCCAAGTCGCGCGCTTGCCGCGTCAAAACCAGGATCGCCGCACGCGGATCCTCGGGCGGCAATTCTTTAAGGCCCTCGGCTTCCAGCGTGCTAATCACGATTTCGAACGGCATGGGGCCAGTGGCCCACTCGATCACTTGGGCGGCATCCATTTTGGGGGGCGCTTCCGGCTCGGTCGGAGCGGGCGCGGCGGGCACTGGGGAATCGGGCGCCGGCTGCACAACCGGAAGCTCGGAAGCTGGGGTTGCTTTGGGCGTAATCGGTGACGGAGCCTCGGGCGCCGGCTCGGCCGGTTTTACTGGGGCAGCCTCGGCCGGCGCCTCTGGTTTGGGCGCGGGCAGAAGGGGCGGCGCCTCGGCAGGCGGCGGGTGCGTTTCTGGGGCCGCTTCGCGTGGCAAACCCGGCGCAGGTTCCGGTGGATGCGCAAGCACGACCGGCGAAGGCGCTTCTGGGGAAGAGGCGGTGCGAACCGGAGGAGCACTGTTGCCGCTGCTGAATAAGATCGCCATGGCGACCATCGCGACGATTCCCGCGCCGCCCAGCGCGGCGTACTTTTGCGCGCTGCCGGCAGTGGCGGCAGGCGCGGCAGAGGCGCCGGCAGCCGCGGCGCGTGGAACGACTCGAGCACCGGACGACCGCTCGGACCCACGTGTCGCTCGATGGGGAGCCGGAGGCTGGATGTTCGTTTCGGAAGGCCGCCGCGCGGCAGGCGGCGCTTGCTGGCTGAGCAACTCCCGCGCGGCATCCTCGGTCAGCGGGACGGTCTCGAGGGTCATGACGCCCACGGAGCAATCGGCGCAATAGACCCCGCGCAACTTCTTGTCCTTGGCCTGGCCGGCGTTGATCTCCTGCTCGGTCAGGCGCTTTCCGCATTTCTCGCAGAAGTAAAACTTCACGCGTGATCCCTCGCGGCATCCAACCCATTACGCAGTATAGAGGTTAGACGCCAGCTTGGGGAGGGGTGCTGCCGCCGATTAGGCGTCCCAACTGCCCGTTTCTTTGGGGTCGCCCAAGATGCGCAGGATCTCGTTCAGGTCGTTGGCGACCGGCCGCGGGCTGTTCGCGAACGGGTTCTCGCGAATCTGGTAGCGCCCCAGTTCGTGGCGCAGATCTTCCCCATGCAGGCTGTGGTACGCGACCGTCACGTCGGGGGCCTTGAGGTGGTGCCCGGTCACGATGCAGACGGCGCGCTCGCCCTTCGAAACGATCTGTTTTTCGACGAGTTGCTTCAAGCCCGCGACGCTGGCGGCGCTGGCCGGTTCGCAGCCCAGCCCGCCGCGCCCGACGACGGCCTTCGCGTCCAGGATCGCCTGGTCGTCGGATTGCAGCACGACGCCGTTCATCCATTCCAGCGCGCGCAGGCATTTCGCCAGATTGACGGGGCGGTTGATCTCGATGGCGCTGGCCACCGTGTGCGCGTGGCGGTCCTCGGCATCCATCTGCTTGTAGAACGCGTCGATCTTGGCCCGGTCGAACTTCCCGCCGTTCCAGGTGACGCCGTGCTCGTTGACCAGCCGGTAAAACGTGTCGGCGCCCGCCGCGTTGACTACGCACAATCGCGGGACGCGGGCGATCAGTCCCAGCGCCTTGAGTTCCTGGAACGCCTTCGCGAACGCGCTGCTGTTGCCGAGGTTCCCGCCGGGCACCACGATCCAGTCCGGGACTTCCCAATTCAAGCCTTCCAGCACGCGGTACATGATCGTCTTCTGCCCTTCGAGGCGGAAGGGATTGACCGAGTTGACGAGGTAGATGCCCAAGCGCGTGCTGACGGCGCGGACTTGCTTCATCGCGTCGTCGAAGTCGCCTTGGATCTGCAGCGTCCGCGCTCCGTAATCGAGGCCCTGGGCGAGCTTGCCCAGCGCGATGCGCCCCGAGCCGACGAAGATCAGCGCTTCGATCCGTTCGCCCGCCGGCCGGTTACGTGTCGCGGCCGCGAACGCGGCGAGACTCGAGCTGGTGTTCCCGGTGCTCGCGCAGGCCGCGCGGCGCGCGCCGGTCATCCGCGCATGCGTGAACGCCGCGGTCATGCCGTTGTCTTTAAAGCTCCCCGACGGATTGAGGCCTTCGTATTGCAAGAAGACCGTGCCTTCGGGCAAGCCGACATAGCGCGCGACCTCGCTTTCCGGGCGCAGCATCGTCTGGCCTTCGCCGATGCTGACCACGCGGTCGTCCGGCGCGAAGTTGAGCAATTCCTTGAAGCGCCAGACTCCGCTGAAATGAAGCGGGTAGCGCCGCGTCGCGTACTTGCGCTCGAAAGCCGTGAGCTTCTGCGGCACGGACTGGCGGTTCCAGTCGTAGGCGATGTCCAGCAGGCCTTGGCATTTCGGGCAGGCGGTGAGGACCTCGGTGAGACCGAACGTCGCGCCGCAGACCGGATCGATGCAGCGCTGAAAGGAGGCTTCGGGAGGCTGGCTCATGATTAGATTCTAGCGCGGTCCGAAATCGCGTTCGAGCTCCAAGTGCGGGCTGGCTAGTTATGCCGCCCCAGGACGATTTGCGCAATGCCGACCATGATGTCGTACTCGGCGTGCGCGGCGGCGGCCACGCCGAAACTGCGCGTCACGTACACCGCCGCGAAGTACACCCCCGCGAAGGTTCGCTGCAGAAAGCTGTTGATGTGAAACTCCTCCGCCCCGATGTAGTGGAACAGGCTGAAGATTACCGCGCCCAGTCCCACCGCCCACGCCGCCGCGTACGCTTTATCCAGCTTCAAGAGCTTGGTGAAAACCAGCATCAGCAACTGGAGCTGCAAGACTCGAAAGAGCAGTTCCTCGTAGACCCCCGCGCCGCAGTACAGCACCATCTGTTCCAGCGTGCCGCGAATTCCGCCGCTTTCGCCGCTCGCCATCAGGACCAACCCGGCCTCCGCGCGCGGAGCGGGCAGGCGCGCGGAGATCCAGCCCAGAAATACGAACAACACCGCCGCGAAGGCGATACTTTCCAGAAACTGAAAGCCCAGCTTCTGCGTATCCAGTTTCCAGCTTGCCCCGCTGCGCACCTGCCAGATCACGAAGCAGAGAATCAGTACGAGGCCCGAAGCGAATGCAGGTATCGAGCCCAGCGAAATCTTGTGCATCAGGCGCATAATGATCGCGTCGGCGCCGTTGATGTACGCGGTGTCCAGCCAGACCACGCCGGCTTCGTAGACGATCAGAAACGGAAGCACGAGCGCCGCGGAGTAGATCGGGCGTCGCGTTTCGGTGAGATAGCTGTTCAGGCTGCCGCTGGGCACGTTCGCGGCGCTCACGCCTTCTCGTCCCCGCCGATCTCGACGAGGTCTTCATCTTCGTCGAAGGGCGAGGCCGAACGGGGGGCCGGTTTGGGCGGCGTGGCCTTGGCCGGCGCGGGGCGCGGCGCGGGCGCCGGTGGCCGCGAAGCCTGCACCGGTGGCCGCGAAGCCTGTACCGGAGGCGCGGCGCGGCGCGGAGGCTCGGGTTCCGGCGCACCGAGTTCCTCGAATTCCTCGAAATCGTCGCCCAGCAAGTCGTCGAGATCTTTCTGCGGCACCGGGGCCGGCGGCGGGCCGCCCGCGGCCGTACGTGGATTCACCGGCGCTTGCCGGCGCGTCGAATGTCCGCCCGAAAGAATCGCCTGCTCGTCGGGCGTCAACGCCGCCTGCGCCGCCTTCTGATCGCTCAGCTTCACTTCCTCGACATGATCCAGGCCCGATAGAATCTGTGTGATGCTCTGCGCCGGACGATGCGCGCCCGAAGCCGGCGTACTGGCGCGTACCTGGTCGCCGATCGTCACCCCGCGCGCCAGGCATTCCTTGCAGATCAGCGTCCCACGGATCTCCTTGGCTTCGCCCAAGTCGAGGTCGAGGATGGGAATGCTTCCGTTACAGACATCGCAGAAAAGCAATTGCGGGCGTTCGTCGCGGAACGGTTCAGCCGGCGCCACGGGTGCGGGCTTGCTGCCGGGTGGCGGCGGAAGCGCGCGGTTCATCTCGGCCAGCGCGGCGCGGAACTCTTCGTCCTTCAGCGCCATCGCCGCTTCGTCGGGCGAGATCGGCTGCATCTCCGCCGCGACCAGCGCTCCGGGCTGCGTGCCCATGTCCTGCAGGTTGATCGGCTGCGGCGCGGCGGCGCCGGGCATATTCAGCGGGATGGAGGCGGCGGCGTTTTCGTCCGTCGCCTGCGTTTCCGGAGCCGGCATGCCAACGCGCGTTTGGAGTTCGTCGATGTCTTCCGGCGCTTGGTACTCGATTTCGGTATCGCCGATCAGGACACGGTCGAAGTTTTTGAGCCGGATATCGCCGGAGAGTCGCTCGCCGTTGATGTACGTCCCGTTCGTGCTGCCCATATCGACCAGATAGCAGCCGTCGGCCCGGCTGTCTATACCGCAGTGCCGCCGGGAAAGTTTCAGGTCCGGAAGCGGGAGTTCGATATCCCGGTTCCGGCCTATGGTAATCATTTTCCCAGCCGGGATTTGCAGGCTTTTGCCCGCGTACGGTCCGTTACGGAACAGCAAATGGGCCACGGCGGGTTCCGGCTCCTGGTCTAAGTCCTGCCTTGCAAAAGGCTTTTACCCCTATTGAACAACGTAGTTCCGAAACAAAAGCCTGTCAAGACACCCACCTGCACCCAATTCGGGAATCTGGAGGCCTTCGGCGGTCGCGGCGTCCGGGGCGGGAATTCCGTGCCGGGAGGCCGATCGTGAATTGACCTTCTTAGTGCCGTTGGATTATAAACTTAGCTCGCATATTCCGACAGCCTACGGCCCGGAGCGCACCGCGCCATGATCGTCTTTCGCAGCCCCAAAGATCCCAATGTCATTCTCTCGGTTTCGGACGACCAGGCCGGCGCGCTGGGCATCTGTCCCGTCACGGGTGCGGTGCTGCGGGTGCCGCTGAAGTCGCCCAAGGTGCAAGGTGCACTGATTTGGGAAGAGCCGGCCGCCGAAAGGGAAGAAGAATCCGCTGCGGTGGCCGTGGCGGAGGCCGAACCCGAACTCGAGACCGAGCCGGTGGCCGGTTTGGAAGACGATGAAGTCGAGGCGGACGAAGAAGCGGCTGATGTGGTGGTTGAGGAAGAAGTCGAAGAAGAGGTCGAAGTCGTCGCGGCGCTGGAAGTCGATGAAGAGGAAGCCCCGGCCCTGGAAGCGGACGCCGCCGGCGAAGAGCCGGAAGCCGACGCAGAAGAGGTTGAGGAAGAAGCCGAAGCGGAGCAGGAACCGGAGGTGCTCGCGGCCGAGCCGCTGGTGGACGACGAACCGCTCGTGGATGTGGAGCCTGCCGAGGAAGAGGAAGAAGCCGAAGCGGAGCCCGAGACAGCCGAAGCGGAAGCCGACGTGGAAGTCGAGGCGCTGGAGGACGATGCCGAAGCCGTGGCCGAGGTCGCGGACGAGGAGGAGGCCGAGCCCGCCGAAGCCGAAGAAGTGGACGAGATCGAAGAAGCCGAACCCGCCGAAGCGCTGGCGGAAGAAGACGATCCGGAGAAGGCTGAGCGCGAACGCCGCCGCCGTCTGCTCAAGAAGAAGAAGCGCAAGGAACGCCTGCGTAAGAAGCGCGAACGACTGAAAGCGCGGCGCGAAGCCGCCGGCGCGGCCGTGGCCGAAGGCGAAGAAGTCGTCGCGGACGATTTGGCCGAGGCCGAAGCCGCGGACGAAGCCGACGTTGAAGGGGAAGCGGCCGAAGTCGAAGCCGTCGATGAGGAAGCGGCCGAAGTCGAAGTGGAAGAAGAAATCGAAGTCGAGGAAGAAGCCGCCGAGGTGGCCGAGGAAGTAGAAGAGATCGAGACCGAGGCGGCGGCCGAGGTGGCCGAAGACGAAGCCAAGCCCTCCGAAGAAGAGGAAGTCGCGGAGGAAGCCGAAGAAGCCGAAGCGGCCGAGGAAGCCAGCGAGGCGGAAGTCGCCGAAGTCGCGGATATCCAAGTCGAGGCGGAACAAGACGAGGAGTTGCTCGCAGAACCCGCGGAGGCCAGCGCGGAAGCCGCCAGCGAAGAGGAAGCGTTTGCGGCGGAGGAGAGCGAAGAGAAGCCCGAAAGCGCCGAGGAGGAAGAAGCCGAACCTGCCGCGGCGGGCGCGGGGCGCCGCGGTCGGGCGGGTCGCGCGGGTGCGCGCGGCCGGACCGGATCGCGCGCCGGCGTGGCGGCGGTGGGCGGCGATCGAGCCGAACGCGCAGCCAAGCGCCGCGGACGGACGGCCCCCGATGCTGGCGCGGAGGCCGGACCCAAAAAGAGCAAGACGCTGCTCTTCGTGGTCCTGGGCGTGGTGCTGGTCGCTGGCTTCCTGGCGGCGGATATCTTCGCCTTGCACCTGACCGGCCTGCACGAAACGCTGGGCCTCGGCGGTTCCGGCCCGGCCCAGGACTCCAAGGGCGGCGCGGAGAAGACCGGCGAAGAGACGTCCGAGCCTATGGACCTGACGCAGCCTGGCGCCGATACCGAAGATTCAGCCGGCGATGCCAAGACCGGCGAAGCCGCGACCGAAGGCGGCGACGCCGCCAAGACGGAAGAGGCCGCGCCGGCCGAACCGGCCAAGACGGAAGAGGCCGCGACCCCCGCGGAGTAAAGCGTGAAGATCGCGGTCATCGGCGGCGGAGGCGTAGGCAGCGCCGCGGCGCGGCATCTGGCCCGCGACGGACACGATGTCGTGGTCCTCGAGCAATTCTCCGTCGATCACGACCGCGGCAGCAGTTACGGCGAATCGCGCGTTACGCGCAAGACCTACGCCGACGAACTCCTGACGGAATTGATGACCGCCGCGTACCCGCTTTGGGACGACCTGCAGTCCGAGGCCGGAGAGGAACTGTTTGTCCGCGCCGGCGGGCTGTATTTCGGCCCCGAAGGCCACCCCGATCTGCTGGGCATCGAAGCGGCGCTGGCCAAATTCGGAGTGCCGTACGACCGCTTGAGCGCCGCGGAGGCGCAGCGCCGTTTTCCGGCCTTCCGACTCATGCCCGGCGAGATCGGGATCGCACAGGCCGATACCGGCTTTCTGCGCGCCAGCTCGTGCGTGCGAGCGAACTTGCGGCTCGCTGTCCAGTATGGCGCCGAGATTCGCGAACAGACCGTGGTCCGGTCCTTCGCGCCTGAAGGTTCGGGCTTTCGAATACAGACCGAGCAAGGCGATTTGTTCGCCGACCGCCTCGTCGTCACCGCCGGTCCCTGGCTGGCCCGGCTGGTGAGCGGCTTGCCGCTTGTCGTCTCGCGCCAGCAGTACGTGCACCTGAAGCCCTCGCGGAACGAAGATCTGTTCAAGCCCGGCGCTTTCCCGGTCTGGATCGAAGCCAAGTCCGAGGCCGTGGGCGAAATGTACGGCTTCCCGATCGATGGCCGCGTCCCCGGCGTGAAACTGGCTCAACACCGTCAGGGGCCTTCGTACGATCCCGACCACGTGGACCGCGAATTGGACCCCAAAACCGCCGAGATGCTGCGCGCTTATGCCCGGGTGCGCATGCCCGACCTATCGGACGAGATCTCGTTCTCGAAGACGTGCTTGTACACCAACACGCCGGACCGCGTCTTTATCCTGGACGAAGTGCCGGGGCGGCCCGGCGCCGTGACCGTGGGCGGTCTGTGCGGCGAAGGCTTCAAGTTCACGGTTCTGTTTGGAAAGATCGCCGCCGATTGGGCGGTGGGCAAAAAGCCGCGCTTCGATCTCTCCCGCTTCCGCGCCACGCGCTTTTCCGCGTAGCCGGCCCCCAAGGCCTGCCGATGCCGCGTAGACTCAAGCTCATCTTCGAATACGACGGCACCGAATTTTACGGCTGGCAAAGCCAACTTTCGTCGAACGCCACAGCGCCGGCGCCGGTGCGTACGGTTCAGGATACGATCGAGGCCGCCTTGGCCGCGCTGATCGGACGCGAAATACGCATCCAGGGCGCCAGCCGCACCGACGAAGGCGTGCATGCTGCCGGACAGGTCGCTCATCTGGATTGGCCCGACGACCTCGCTATTGAGCCCGAACGGGTTGCCCGCGCACTGAATAGCCACTTGCCCGGCGATGTCGTCTGCCGCCGATCGGAAGCCGTGCCGCCCGAGTTCCACGCGCAGCGCTCGGCCACCGGCAAGATCTACCGCTACCGCATCCTGGCGCCGATGGACCGATCCGCGCTGTACCGGCGCTATCATTGGTTCCTGCGCTATCCGTTGGACGCCGAGGCGATGCGCGCCGGCGCGAAGCATCTCATCGGCACGCACGACTGCTCGGCCTTCGTCGGCTCCCTGGATCCGACCCAAAATCAGCGTGTCGAAGAGGGAAAGCCGCCGCTCGATACCGTCCGCGAGATTCGCCGCATCGACCTGCACGAGGCGGCGCTGGAGTTTACGCCCCCTGGCGCGCGCGAAGCGCGTGTGATCGAGATCGATGTAGAAGGCGGGGGCTTCCTCTACAAGATGGTCCGTACGATCGTCGGCACGCTGGTGGAAGTCGGCCGCGGACGCTATCCGCCCGAATGGGTGGGGGAGGTGCTGGCGACACGCGACCGCAAGCGCGCCGGTCCGACCGCTCCCCCCCATGGGTTGTGCCTGATGCAAGTCTTCTATCCCACCGAATAGGCCTGTTCGACTCCCTGTTTCCGCAGTCTCGATTTGGTTCATCTGCGGCCTTGCGTTGGGCGATACCCCACTTATCCGCGACGCAATACCGGTGGGGGGCCGGCGATGGGCATTTTGACGGACATCCTGCTCGTCTCGTTTTTAGTCTTCCAGACCTACATGGGCTGGCGCAGCGGTCTGCTCTGGCAGGCCGTGGCCATGGGCGCGGTGGGCTTCAGCGTCGTGTTGGGTTCGGCTGTCGCACCGGCGCTGGGCATGCGCCTGCTGGGCTCGGTGACCAGCGATCCCTTTCACGCCAAATTGATCGGCTTTCTGTTCGTCTCGGGCGCCGTGGCGCTGCTGCTGCGATTGGCGGCCACATGGGCCGAACATCAGGCCGAACAGGGCCTCCCGCGCAAAGAGCAGGAAATGCGCCGGGGTCAGGATCGCATCCTCGGCGGCATTTTTGGCGCGTTGAAGGCCTGCGTGATCGCCCTGGTGGCCGCAGCTTCCATCGTGAGCCTGTGGCCGCGCCAGCCGGCCTGGACCGAATCGAAGCTCGTGCCGCCGCTGGCCGTGGCCGGTGCGCGGTTGCTTCCCGAAGGCGCGATCCAAGAACTCCACGTTTGGCTGGAAACCTCGGCCCAGGAAGTAGGCCGCGGCTTGAAGATCAAGCCCGCCGGCCAGCGTGCAGAGGAGATTGAAGAAGAAGGAACGCTCCGCGAAGCCTCGGCGCCTTGAAGGGCCGCCAGGAGCAAAAAAAAAAGGGCGCCCCGAGGGGCGCCCTTCATTTCTTGACCTAAACCAATCATTACTACTGATCCATGTTCTCCAGCATCGTGCTCGTCAGAATCCGCGGAATGCCGGTAAACCAACCTTTCTTGTTGGGCGCCACCAGTGCGCCGAACACAAAGGAGCCAGAACAGGTTTCCAGGCCGACTTCCACGATCTGGTTTTCCTCAAGGAAGGTGGCCCCATCGAAGACGCCGTTTACGCTGAAGGCGCCGTCTTCGAACCAGTCGGTAACCGCCGTCAACTTGCCAGTCTTGAGGTTAATGACTACCGATACGAACACACCTTCATTGCCGCGCGGACGCCGATAGGTGAAGATGGTGCCGTCGGCGTTGACCGTGAAGTCTTCGGCGTCGATACATTCGCCGACTTCGCCGATACCCAGGCAGATGCCTTCGCAGAGTTCGAAATCGTCCTCAAATAAGTCGGGCAAGAAAAAGGCGCTTAGCGTCGCGCGGTGCTCGAATAACTCTCTCGGCCTGCGCGAAAGTACGGCACTAGTGGTGAACTTGGCCGTGCGCTGGTCGATTTTCAGGCTGTCCACGAAGAACTCACCTTCAAGCGGAAACCCGACCTTGGCGTACTTGTAGGTGCCGATGACCGGAGCGTCTTCATTTTTCTGCGTGACGACGGCGCCCACGATGCTAACTCCGTAGCCTTCCAACCCTTCGAATCCGATACCAAAAAACAGCGGAACGATGTCGATCATGGGGATGTCTCGGGCGCCCGCCGTGTCGGTGGTGTTAATGATTCCGGACAGCGAAACCTGCTTGCAGTCCACCGAGAATTCGCCCGTCATGGGGTTCACGGTCACGGTTACAACGGGGAGAGAACCCTTGGGGTTCTTCCATACGATCTTGGTCGGAGTAACCGTAGCGGGTACGGGGTTAATGTGGCAAAACGGATTCAACTCCAAGACGCCGCCGAAGAACTCGAACCCGAAGCCGATTCCCACGGGAAACTGGCCTAACTGAGAGAGCCGCGGCAGATCCATGATGGCTCCGCGGGGACCGACGCTGTCGTCCTGTCCGCCAAAGTCAGGTTCTTCGACTTGGCCCGTGACCAAAGCGGCCAGATTGATAATGCCTTCCACCGAGAAGGAATCTTCGGCCGGCTCTTCATCAACAGTTCGTTTCAGAAACGGTTCGTTAATCGTGAACTTGGCGCTGGTGATGAGGAGCGACTGGCCCACATCGACGCCGCAGCGAGGCGCGACCGAAGGCGCAGTGACGCCGTTCCATGAGTCGATGCCGAGCGTGGGAGGCAAGGGGGCGGCGCGGAAACCATTGGGGTGCGACTCGGTAGCCGCGTAACCCGTTCCGGCGCTCAAGGTCACTACCACTATGGCTAAAAGGGACAACATGCGCTCCCTATGCGCACTCGACTCCACACCAAACCGCATGGCTATCTCCTTGCTTAGGTTCTGTCCTGTCTCTGAGTCCGAAACGACCATGTTAGCCGTAAGTTTGCTAGACACCAAGACTTGTTTTGAGTTACGTGTTGGGCGGGCGCGTAAGTTCTCTTTCTGCAATGATTTACGATGGATTTGGTTAGCGGAATCGGACCTGCTGGTGGGTGGTTAAATCGTACTGTCCAGCCTGTGCGTAAAAGCCGAGCAATCTTCTTTCGTCTTCGCTGAATTGGGCGGCCAGCTCGGGCGGGGCGCTGCGCGCAAAATCCCACTGCGGCCGGACCCAACTGCGGCTGTAGTAAGCATGAATCGCTCGCCGTGGTTGGTTGGTGCGGTTTTGGCTTCCGGCGTGCCATAACCCCCCGTTGTACGCGATCACGCTCCCCGCCGGCGCCTCTAGCTGGATGGCCTCGTGTTCGAAAGCGGCCATCTTGTCGCGCCCAGGAAACGGCCTGTCATGGGAGCCCGGGACGACACGGGTACTTCCTTTCTCTCTCGTAAAGTCGTCGAGGCAGTGCAGGGCGTTGATGTACAAGGTCGATCCCGGGATCGTCTCGAATTGGTCGATGTGCAAGCCTTGGGTTTTGCCGCCCGGCGTCATCGTCAGGCCGTTCAGGCTCGCCAGGATGCAGTCGTGGCCGAGTATTTCCTGCATCAACGGGTACAGTCGGGGATTCAGAGCGAAGCGGCGATAGAACGGATGCTTGAGCGGAAGGGCGTACGCGACTTGGTACGTCTCGTTCTTCCATCCGCGTTCGGAGGAGAAGGCCTCCTCGTTTTTAAAGATTTCGTCCAGAATGGAACGTGCTTCCTGAAGTTGGTCAGCATCCAGCACGCCTTCGATCACGGCATACCCGCGCGTTCGAATGCATTCGACGTGATTGGCAACGAGAGTCATGGGGTCGCTCCAAGAGTGTCCGGCCCGCCGGTTTCCATTGCGCGCCGAGCGCAATAGGTAAGTCTGTCAACCTGCTGTAAATCCCGCGCCGGGCATCGGTATTGCTTAATATACCTTACAGGTCGTGCCCAAGGTCGGCTGGTTAAGGCGTGAAATAGGTGCAAAGCTAGATGAGTAAAAGAGTTGAGTTTGTAGTGTTCGATTGGCGTGAGGCTGGAATCAGGTAAACAGGCCTGAAGGTTTGTTAGCGCCATGCGCAATATAATGACTGCAAGTGACTGGTGGACAGCAAACCAAGTTTGAGAAAGTGAGAACCTTCCTTCGCTTTGTGCGTCTTAGGTAAAGTAAGCGCCACCAACCGGGGACCGAGCATGGTAAAGCTGATTCGCAGGGCGCTGGCCGGGTTTGTCCTGACTTCACGCGGTAGCCAGACGGCACTTCCCGAAGTTCCGCATCGGGAAGACGCCGTAGTCAGCCGGGCATGCGCGCTGCGCGGGTTTTCCGATAAGAACCGAGCGACTCAGATCTTCGCCCTGCACGGACACGAAGAAGCCGATGTGCTGCGCAGTTTACGCGGGGTTGTGGTGGACAACGACCGGCCGCCCAGCGCGATACAGTATGACCTAGGTATGAACCTGGTGGTCTTCCGAGGCGTCTTTGGGTCGGGCGGCTACGCGCTGGAAGTACGCTCAGTGAAACTCCAGGGGAAGACCATCGAGATCGAGTGCGATTTCGAAGACCCGGGCGACGGCATCCGCACAACGGCGGGCTTTACTCAGCCTACGGCCATTATTCCACTCAAGCGCCTTCCGCCCGGTAAATACAATGCCCGGCTTACCGCTCGAGTCCTTTGCCGGTCGTCTCAAGGCGTAACTGAGAAGGCTTCTGCACGCCAAGTGGCGACCTTAGTCTTTAAGGTAACCGAGTAGCCTGCCTACCTAGAGGCTACCGATAGACTGTGCTGCCAGTGCGGCGATCCCTTAATTAGGCCTAATATTTCTGGACTCGTGGCGAGCATGCTCTGCATTTGCTTGCGATTCATATCGGGCGTTCGCCGCCCAAGCTGTTATGAATCCAGTCGCGTACATAGCCATCTGGCCTGCCGTGTGCGAAGCTTTTTAAGTAGGTTGAATAATGAGAATTCCAACCTGGAAGCATGAGCGCATACCTGTGATGTGTTAAAAAGTAGTATGGCGCATGGGCCGGGATGCAGTAGGTTGAATCGGAATAGTGAAACAGATGAAATGGCGGCTACCCAAAGAACCCTTAAAATATTATCTATTTGACAAAGATGAAACAGACGGCTAAGGGGAACGGTTCGCGTTAGCACATACTCTCAATCAGTCAATCTGGACCTGATTAGGTTAGTTTGGGAAAGACTTTAAGGAGAGGTCGAGGCATGTCACGATTCGGCGGCGGGTTAACAAAAAGCAAGGGTCGCAAGAAG
>BTVV01000012.1:0-87329 GCA_045863855.1 Planctomycetota bacterium
CAACTGCTTGACCTTGTGAATATGCTTTGCTCGCCAGTTCCTCTTTTCGGCCCCGAGACTGCCGCTTTTCAGTGCCTTTGCAAATTGTAGGGCATACTTCCTAATTTCGCTCCTGCGGTGGTTCTCGTTCCTAAAGCGTCGCGGGTGCTTCTTGTCGAAGGGCCTGGATGGAACATCCTCGTGGTCGTGGTAGAGGTAATTAAGTAAAGCATCCACCTCCATATTGATCGGAAGAGTTCTCCAAAGACGCTGAATGGACTCATAGTGCTGGACCAACTCATGGTATTGCTCTAGAAACTTGTCGTAATCGCCAAAATTATCCGCCCGCACGACATAGTCCGGTGCGTCAGGGGGCAATTTAGTTAGTAACGGCAATGGTGAACCATTTTCTTCATCAACATTGCTTCTCGCTTGTTTCTTTTCGTCCAGGTCTTCTTCGACCACGGATCTTGCATGCCCCCACCACTCCTTAAAAATCGCATGCGCCATCTTTGCCTTGGCACCTTGAAGAATAACGCCGACTTCGTGCCTCCTTGAGAATGCGGTTGCGGTTAGGTTCGCGGAGGTGACTAGGGCAAAGTTGTCGTCCACGATATATAGTTTGGCGTGAAGGCCGCGGAGCGTTTTCACCACGCCATTTCTAAAAAAATGTTGCAGCGTATTGGTTCTGAAGTTTCCTTCTTCCTTGTCGAAAAGGAGGCGCGGGTCTCTCACTCGCGTTTCCCATCCAGTGCCTAGAATGCGCCGCACACCGCTAGACCAACCACCAATATAGGGAGAGGCAATCCAAAGCCGTTGCTTTGCCTTATCTGCTGCTTTTCGCAGAGCGTAAGTCAGTTCCTTGCCGTAAACGAGCTGCGTATCACTGGCTCTACTCATGATGCGTTTCCTTTTCTTGAAATCCTTTGGCGCTCGGCAAGAAGGAAGTCTTCGGCCACGTGTCCGTTGGGACGTTTGCCCACATCATGTCGAGCGACCGCATGGTGGTCCTGTTTGCACATCTAAAGATCAGCATCTTCTTCTGCGAATCAACGGCTCATGCGTCATTTGTCCGGCGGATCTGGACGTCAACAAACTCTCGAAGCCGGGATTCCGAAATTCCTAGTTCTTCTAAACATTTAATCGCTTGGTCCATCAACTGGTCCCTACGCGCCTTGGCCGTGGCGACTTTTTCCGTCAAGCCTGCCTGTTCGATCTCTTCTGCCGTGTACTTCTCCGCAAATTGAAGAAGGTACGGCAAGGTCGCCCCGAAGGGCAGAATCGCCTGCCTGGACTGCCCCTCGCTCCAAACGCATTTGATGGACATCCCGTTCGCGCTGATGAGGCCCTGGTCTATGCGTATGGAAACCGTCTCGCCTTTGACCTTCGTACCGATAAGCCCAATGAGGAACTTGGCAACCACTCGTGCCTGTCCGTCCCAGGCCCCTTCCGCCGGCATACTCACGGTTAGCCCTTTCATCGTTACCTTTAGCTGCTGACCGTCAAAGGTGAGTACGGCGTCGTCCTTTTCGATTAGCTTCCGGACTCGTTTCACGGACCGCAACAGATCCTCGAAATCGGTTCGCGAAAGTTTCAGTTCCGGCATCGGTGGCGTTTCCCAATCCCGCTTTCTTACTGCGCGGCATCCGAATTCCAGACCTCTCGAGGCTATCGAGCGGAAAGCATGTTTCTTAGGCGATTCAGTTCAGATTCGCTGATGTAGCTTGGTGTCCTGGTAATCGGAAACGGCCTGCTGAAAATGTCTTCGGGTACATCCGGTGGATTGTGAAGGTCCATCAATTCAGTTCGACAAGCCAGGAAGGTGCCACATTGGTCGGCCCGGAGTTGGTACTCCTGATCCCATTGAACATGGGTGCGGCATGGTGTGTTGGACACGGCCATACTGGAGGGCTTGGGCTTGTTTCCACTGACCATGCAGTTTGATGGCAGGCTCCCAACCTCTTTCATGTACCAAGCAGCCGCGTCCGCATGTGAAAGGAACTTCTTGATCACCTCCAGAATGGCTACCAGCTTACGGACACCGGCACGCTTTACTGTGATGTACGCAATTATGTCGCCTACCCGTGTACGGCCTACCAGCTTGTCGAGCCGACAAAGGCCGGAAATTGAAGGGTATTTGCACTCAAAGTCCGGTTCACGGCGAATGGAAGCATCTATGTAAGGGGGCAATCCAAGCTCGGCGACGATGTTCTTGCCCTTACGCGTTTCACACAGCGGATGGTAGGAATTCAGGAAAAACCGCTTTCCCTCATCTCTCTTCATCTCGGAGCCTCCGCCCGAGCGAGCAGTTCCGCGAAGTCGTAGTTCACGCTCGTCACCCCGAAATCCGGCTCGCGTCGGAACGGCTGCCGCACGTAATGGACGCGGTGCTTCTCGCCGTCCAGGAATTCCACGATGGCCAGAATGAAATGCTCCGGCTGATTCAACGAATAAAGAATCTCGTTCCTGGTGACGGTGACGGTCGCCGCACCGGTCACGCGCCCCTTCACTTCAATGAAGCGCAGTTCCCCGGTGCCCGGCACGCGGCTTTCGATGTCGTACCCGAGCTTCTCGACTTCGCGGTCGGTGGGCTCGAAACCCAGGGTGCGCTCGACCTCCATCACGATAGCGCGCGCACGCGCAGCAGACGCCTGCGTATCCACCGGATCCATGGAGACCGGCGCCGGGCGCCCCATGATCTTGGCCAGCATGCCCATCGGCACCACGACCAGTCCGCCCAGCACCACCGGGGGCAGCGCGGAAACCTGGCCTTCGCGATCCAGTTGTTCCAGGCGCTTTTGCAGCCGGCTTTGCAGATCGTCGGCGCGGCGGCGGGCTTCCTGGCTGTTGAGTTTGGCGTTGGTCTTGCCGGCTTGTTCCTGGGCCTTCAGGTCCTCGGCACGGTGGTCCCAGTAGTTGATTTCTTTGGTCAGGCGCTCGTATACCGCCGCGCGGGTCTTGGCAATCCACTCTTGCCGGCGGCCCTTCACTTCCTGGAAGTGCTCGGGCACCACCTGGCCGATGGCATAGCCTTGCGCCTTCTTCTCCAGATCGCGATTGATCCACGCGCACTCGGGCCGGTCGAGGATGGCTTGCACGCCGGGTTCGCCGTCGTGCAGGGGCCGATAATCCAGGTAGGGCGCGTACTGGAGGTGGCGCACGTTGCCGGAGTCATCCAGCTCGACGTAGAGCATCCGCTTTGAAATGGTCCGCCGTTCGCCGCTTTTCGTGATGCTGGCGTCCTGGATGCTGTGCTCCAGGTAGAAGAGCATGCGGGGCTTCTCGCTTGGGTCGCGTTCGTCCACCAACACCGTGCCGCGCCGAAGCAAATCGCGATGGCGTTCCATGGTCAGGTCAAGAGTGGCGTCCAGGAGCGGGTGACCCGGACAGACGAAGGCCGCCAGGGCCTGTCCCTGCGGGGCGATAAAGTCCTTCTCGAAGGCGATGCGCTCATACCGCGACAAGACCGGTTCGCCGATGCCGATCAGGCGGTCTCGATTACGGACAGGTGCGGGTACGTGAGTGACTTCGTACCGGCGCGGCTCGCGCTGCTTGGCCGTGCCGCCCAACTGTTTGAACGCTTCCAAGAAGAAGGACTCGATATAGTGCGGCTGAAGCCGCCGGGCTTCGGCGCGCTCCATTTCTTCCCGCACCCTCCGCACGCGGCTGGCATCCATGGCGTCCGTGGCAAGAGCGTGCACGTCCAGTAAGTCCTGAATCTGATTGCGGTCGAAGGCGCCGGCAATGACTTGATTGAGCCGTGCTCGCACCTCGGGCTTTTCGCCGTAGCGCACCGCTTCAATCAGCAAATCGCGCAGCGGCTTACCCTGGAACTGGAGCTTGCCCAGCACGTCAAAGACCTGCCCGCCCAGCGCGCGGCGCGCTTCTTCTAATTTCTCCAGCAACGTGCGGTACACATCGCCTTCGCGCGTTTCGTCGGCGATCAGGTTCCACAAGTGACAGACCTCGGTCTGGCCGATGCGGTGGATGCGCCCAAAGCGCTGTTCGAGCCGGTTCGGGTTCCAAGGCAAATCGTAATTAACCATCAGGTGCGCACGCTGGAGATTGATGCCTTCTCCGGCGGCGTCGGTGGCGAGCAGTACCTTCACTTGCGGGTCGTGGCGGAAGGCTTCTTGCGCTTTTTTTCGGTCTTCGCGGCCCAGTCCCCCGTGAATGGTGACCACGGCATCCGCCTGACCGAGGAGGGTGGCGATCTTGTCCTTAAGGTAAGTCATCGTGTCGCGGTGCTCGGTGAAGATCACGAGCTTCTGACCGGGAGACGCTTTGGGCTTGGGAATCGGGTTCTTGCCGTAAGCGGGAGCTTCTTCGGCCGCTCGATTGGCGATGGCAGCAGGCGTGAAGATCTCCGACAAAAGGGTGGTCAATTCAGCCCACTTCTTGTCTTCGCCGCTGTTGCGAACCTCATTGGCCAGGTTCTCCAGCTTCTTGAGCGTCCTGATCTCGGCTTTCAGTTCGTCGATGGTCCGTGCCGCCGTGGCTTGGTCGAGAATCTGTTCCTCGGCCTGTTCCTGCTCTTCGCCCGGCGCGTCCTCGAAGTCTTCCAGGTCCTCGGCATCCATGGCCGGTACGTCGGACGCGATGGCGTTGGCGACGGCGCCGCGTTGCATGAGCTGAAGCTCGCGCATGCGGCTTTCCAAGCGATCCTTACGGCGAACCAGGGACTTGTAGATGGCTTCCGGCGAGGACGCCAGCCGTCGTTGCAGGATGGTCAGTGCGAAGCCCACGGTCCCAGCGCGCTTATCGTTCTGGAGCGCTTCGGCGCGGTTAAACTCTTCCCGTACATAGTCGGTTACGTCCTTGTAAAGCCTCGCTTCGCTGTCGGTAAGCTTGTAGGGCACTGTTTTGGCGATGCGCTCCGGGAAGAGCGGCCGACCATCGAACTTGAGCAGCTTCTCCTTAACCATTCGGCGCATCAGGTCCGAGACATCCGCGGCGTGCACGCCATCCCGGAACTTCCCCTCGAAGCGGTCGCCATCCAGCAGCGCCATGAAGAGCTGAAAGTCTTCTTCCTTCCCATTGTGTGGCGTGGCGGTCATCAGCAGAAAATGGCGCGTCAGGGTAGAGAGGAGCTGCCCGAGGCGGTAGCGCTTCGTGTACTTCATCTCGCCGCCAAAGAATGTGGCGGAGAGCTTGTGGGCTTCGTCGCAAACCACCAGGTCCCAGCGGCAATCGGGCGCCTTGAGCTTGTCCTGCACGTCCTCGTTGCGGGAGAGCTTATCGAGCCGGGCGATGACCAAATCGTTTTCGAGGAACCAATTCCCGGTGCGCGCGGCCTCCAATTTGTCGTTGGTCAGGATCTCGAACGGCAGGTGAAAACGGCGGTGCAGTTCGTCCTGCCACTGCTCGGCCAGGCTGCCGGGGCAGACGATCAGGCAGCGCTTGAGGTCGCCACGGACGATCAGCTCCTTGATGAATAGCCCGGCCATGATCGTCTTGCCCGCGCCTGGGTCGTCGGCGAGCAGGAAGCGTAGCGGTTGGCGCGGCAGCATGGCCTCGTAGACAGCGGTGATCTGGTGGGGCAGGGGTTCGACCTGTGAGGTGTGCACGGCCAACACGGGGTCGAACAAATGCGCGAGCCGAATACGGTTGGCCTCGGAGACCAACCGGAAAAGCGCGCCGTCGCCGTCGAAGCTCCAGGGGCGCCCAACTTCGACGACTTCAAGCGCCGGCTCGTCGTGGCGGTAGAGCAGGCGCTGTTCCACGCGCCCTGCGGGATCTTTGTAGGTCAGCTCGACAGCTTCTGAGCCGTGCCACTGGATGCTGACCACTGCGACTTGGCAGTTCGGCAAGATGCCCTTTACGGCGGCATTGGGCGTGAGGTCTTCGAGTTTGGCCATGTGCGTCCTGTATGTTCAATAAAAGCCGGCCAAGATCCTGGGCGGGTTAATCTCGGCCGACCTGGACGGCGGCCATGGCGCCGTTCGAATCTGGACCAAAATGAATCCCACGCAAGGATGGGGTGCTTATATCAGACTAGGCACATGGTGCAAGCGGTAGGGGCCTATCTTGTTTCAGACGACTGGGAAATGTCTCAAATATCGAGCAGCACAAATGGCAGCAGGACCATTCTCCAGTTCATTGAATAGGCCCAAGGAGCGCTAAGTTGAGCCCTCCTGTATCCGATTGGCAGGGAGAGTTGGTTAATCTAATCCCAAATAAGGATAAGTCTGGCCCCCAGAGGCCTCGCGCGCGCGCACGCGCGCGTATAAGGTGGGAATTATTATTTTAGGGTTGTGGCTGGGAATAAATGCGGGAAAGATAGGTTCGCCGGGGGCACGGGATGATCACCCGTGGCGGTTGCTCCGACCGCCTGCCCCCGGCCTTTCTTCCTCGGAGTTGCGCGATGCGGAGCACGCGCCATGGCAGGCTATTCTGATTTCTTGAAGTTCTGCGACCACATCGAACATTTCGCCGCAGGCTCAGGCCCGCCCGACCCTGCTCCCGAGTTATTCGAAGCAGCCTTTCGTTTCCTGAGCGAGCGTGGGCGTGAGGACGAAGGTAAGGCTCTGCGCGAGCTTTATGAAGCCGATCTACGTCCAAAATGGAAAGCCGTCCATGAACGGGTCTTCCCGTTGAATATCTCGGAGACGGACAGGCTTTCGGTGGAAGCGGTTTGGGCGGTGGAGAGGCGTGAATTGCTTTTGGCCAAGGCGCGGCTTTCAGAACACGTCAAAGGGCTCCGTGCTCGACTTGAATCGGGGGACGAATCCGCCCAGGACTGGATGCGGCTGCGCGATTTGTTTTGCAATCGTGGAGCGGACATTCTGAGCGCGCACCACCTGGAGAAGAAGCAGGCACTTCAACGCCAAGCAGGAGCTACCGGAATGGGGTCGAGTGGCGCCCTGACGGCAGGTGAGGTGGTGCTCGAAAGCGAAAGGCAGGCATTGTTGCGCGAGTGGGAGCGGCTTGTGGATATGGCGGCGATGGGGAAGCGGGAGATGGCAGTGGGGGTTTTGGATGCCAGATATGAATTAGACGAGGTTCGAAGCCGCCTGAAATCCGTTTTACTTGAGTTCCCGGACCAACTACCGAATCCAGTACCAGACGACTTAGCGGTACGCGACGAAGAGGCCGCGCACGCGGCAGGCTGTGCGACGGATGCCCACTCTTCGCGGGCGGAGCATGCAATCTTGACCGCGCGGGGATTATCTGAGGGAAGTCCTTCCAATGGGTACTTCTCTTCGACCGATCTTGCAATGCGTCATGGACTCGACTCCGAGGCGTTGCGAAAGCGTCTGGAGCGCTGGCGGAAGGAAAACGGGGAAGGATGGATCGAGACGCCCAACAGGAAATCCCGGCAACCTGCTGCCACTTACCAGGAGAGCGCTGTTTGGGCTGTACTCAAGGCGCTGAAAGCGCGGAAGGAAACGTCCAGCGAACGTCCAGCATGACCAATTTTTCGAGATTGTTTTCCCTATAGAGCGAAGCTGGACGCACTTCCAGCGAATGTCCGATGACAACATAAGTCATGAACTCCTGATTTACTTCGGGCATGAACGCATACGAAATCCCTCTACGTAAGCTGCGCAGGATATTGCACGATACGGAAGTTGCCGACCCCCGCTCGCAGGGGGCTGCGATTCTCCGTCGAGTGCTGGCTGAGCGCGAAGCCCTGGAATGCCGTGGGTGGCGCCGCGCGGAAAGGCGCGCAAGTGAGTGCTGTTGCACATGTACTCACCGCACTGGAGGCCGCCGGTTGCTCGCCGCGCCCCGCAGGCACGGGTTGGGCCGCAAGGTGCCCGGCGCACGACGACCACAATCCATCATTTCAGCTCGACGAGGGAGACGACGGCCGGGCGTTGGTCCGATGCCATGCCGGTTGCGATACGCGAGATGTGCTGGCCAGCCTGGGGCTGACCGTCGCCGACCTGTTCAACGGAGATCAATCGAAAACTTCGCGCCCTGACGTGCAATGCCGCGACCTGAACGGGCGCGAACCTGCACCGCCGCCGAACCCGGACGTTACACGGTTGCAGCGGTTTTCAGAAGAACTCTCGCGACGGCAATCTGCGCATCCCGATTCTCAAACGGCGGCACTGTCTCGGCGCGGTATCTCGCGAGAAATAGCCTGCGCCTACGGAATCGCGTTCTTCGACAACATTACCTTCGACAGGTGGCGACCAATTGAAAATGTTTGGTGCATCCCGATTCCAACGCCTACCGGTGAGTATCGCGGGGTCAAGCTACACAAGGAAGGCGCGGCGAAGGGCACCCCAAAAACGCTCTGGGCACCTTTCGGCTCCGAGCCTACTGACCGTCCTCGCCATGGGTGGACAACGCTTTGGCCACCGGCGGAATGGTTCGCGTCTACCGAGCCAATTACTATTTGTGAAGGTGAATTAAAGGCCGCGGCGGTCTTGAGCGCCGGGCGCAACGCAGTATCGCCGACTACGGGTGCGGCAACGCGCTGGACACCTAAGCTTGTGCAGCATCTGTATGGGCGACGCGTGGTCATTCTTTACGACGCCGACGACGCCGGAATCAAGTTCCGTAACAATCTCACTGCGGTGCTTTGTAAAAAAGTGGCGAGCCTTCGCGCAGTCACCTTTCGTCAAAGCCAGGTGGCCAAATGAAACGAGACGCGAACGACGTTGCGCGCGAATGCGGACCGGGCGGACTGCGGTCCGAGTTGGAGCAAATGGAGCACGAAGCGCCCGAGCTTGCGCTAGCGGATGTAGGGCCGGACCTAGACACTCCGCACAACGCCGCGCCGCGCGAGCGCTGTGCGCCATTTGTCATTCAGAGCGCTCGCGAGTTGCTTCGCAATCATCCACACCTGCGCGAACCGGTCGTCCATGGATTGCTGAGGTGCGGAGAAACCATGAACGTCATTGCGCCTCCAAAAACCGGAAAATCCTGGCTCACCTTAGGCCTCGCGCTCTCCGTCGCCGCCGGACGCGACTGGCTTGGGTTTCGCGTAGAACCGGGGCGGGTGCTGATTCTCGATAATGAACTCCACCGGGAAACCCTGGCGTCTCGCCTGCCGCGCGTTGCTGAGACGCTGTGCATCCCGCTGGACTCCGAGGCCATCGCCGGAGTGGATGTAGTCTCCCTGCGCGGCGCGCTGCGCGACCTGTTCGGCTTGGCCGACGACCTGCGCGCTATCGAGTCGGGCACTTACCGCATTGTCATCCTCGATGCGTTCTACCGGTTCCTTCCGAAAGGCACTGACGAAAACGACAACGGCACCATGGCGAACCTGTACAACACCCTAGACGCTCTGGCAGCGCGCTTGGGCTGCGCGTTCGTGTGCATCCACCATACTTCGAAGGGCGTGCAAACCGGCCGCGCTGTTACTGACGTGGGCGCGGGCGCTGGAGCGCAGAGCCGCGCCACTGACTGTCATTTGGTTTTGCGACCACATGAGGAACCCGGTGCGGTTGTGCTGGAGGCGGCGATTCGTTCGTGGGCACCCATTGAGCCGTTATGTCTGCGCTGGCGGTTCCCGACTTGGGAACTCGCGGCCGATTTGAATCCCGCCGATCTGGCGCATACCAAACCGCGCAAAAAGTCGAAGCCGGCCGAGTCTGATGCCGAAAATTCGACCGAGCCAGGATGGAGCGGCGAGCGGTTCGCGGCTGCATTCCTCGCCGCCGAGCCGCGCTCGCGCAGCACCATTCTCCTCGCCGCTGAGGAGGCCGACTTGAGCAATAACCGCGCGCGCAGGTACTTACAGAACGCAGTGGATACCGGACGCGCCCACGAGTGGCACGGAGTGGGAGGGAACAACCGCGAACGGCGATTCGCCACCGTACCCCAGCCGAAATTGGACCTGCAACCACCCCAAAAACGTGGGGTTGGGAGGCCACGGAGGAAATAATTGCGCGCGCGCGCACGCACCCCCCATACCCCCCGGCTGGCGCTGAAGCGCCGCCGGGCGAGGGGAATGCGCGCACAGACGCGGAGGAAGACCTGGCCGCGTCCGATGCAACTAAACTTAATCGAGAGCAACCGTCACGAAACGGAGGTATCGGCCATGCAGCAACCTGAAATCCCCGCGCCGCAAGCACCCGAGGCCGCGTCCGCGCAGGACGCACCGGGCGTCCTGGCGGCGTTGGCCCGATTGCCGGATAAGGCGCTGCTGACCGAAGACGCGCTTGCACGGGCGCTGGATGTATCCAAGCGAACTGTGCGGCGCATGGTGGCGCGGTTCGAGTTGCCACCCGCCGTCCGCTTGGGCGGGAAGTCCACTTGGCAGGCCGGAGCGGTGCTGCGATGGTTCGAGGCCCGCGCCGAACGTGCGGCCCGGCAAGCCCAGCGTGCCGCCGAACAAAGAGCGCGGACAGCTTGACTTTTTCGCATACAGGAAGTTAAGTGAGCGCATGGGAAAGAAACGCATGGGACGCCCGCCGAAGCCCAAGGCCGAACGCCTTAGCGAAATCATCAACCTGCGCATGACGCCCGGTGAGCGACGGCGCTTCGAGGAACTCGCCCGGCTGGAAGGCTGCACGATATCGGAGTTGATCTTGAGGCCCTGGCGCAAGGAGTCCTGACCGATGAGCTACACGTTTCAGACGAACGACGGCGACGGGAAGCCGCATCCGCGCTGGCGTTACCAGTTCACCGACTACAAGGGCCGACGCCGGACGGCTTCGGGCACTTCAAGCCGTGCCGATACCGAACGCATGGCCGAACGTCGGCAGGCGTTCGAGAACGAAATCCGCGACGGCATCCGACCGGTCCCGAAGTCGTGGGACACCGCTCGCGAGTACGCCGACACGGTACGGGAATACGTGGCTTGGGGCGGCGAGAAGGGCGGACGCAACGGGCATGGCTGGCCGATGAACTTGGTCAAAGAGAAAGGCCGCGTGCTGACCTACTGGGGCAACCGGTTGGGACTCAAAACGCTGGCCGATCTGGATGATTGCTTGCCGCGTGTGGACGACGCCTTGGCCGAGTTAGCGAAGGCCGGTCGGAAAGGCAAGACCGTCGCTCACTACGGCGCGCACTTGGCCGCGTTCTGCGATTGGTGCGTTGACCGTGGTTTCATTGCTGCCGATCCCTTGGCGAGTTTGAAGCTGCCGGACGATTCACCGGAGATTCCACACCGAGCCTTGACCCGCGAAGAAGTAACGCGGCTGCTGGAAGCCGCCCCGCCTGACCGCGCGTTGGTCTATCGAGTGGCCTTGGCGACGGGCTTTCGCCAGAATGAGCTAAGGGCGCTCTGCGTAGCCAACCTTGACCGCTTCGGACCGTCGCTGGCCTTGCCTGCCCGGTTTGCGAAGAACCGGAAGGATGCCCGGCAGTTCATCCCTGCGGACTTGGCTGCCGAACTGGCCAAACGCTGCAAGGACTTGGCTCCTGACGCGCCGCTCTTGCCCATGCCGAAGAAGAACACGACCGGAGAGAACTTTGCGCGCGATCTTGCCAATGCGCGTATCGTGCGCCCAACTCCCGACGGCAAGGCGACGTTTCACAGCCTGCGCGTTACGGCGATCAATGCCGTTGTGGATGCCGGAGCCGATCTTAAAACGATTATGACCTTTGCGCGTCACAGCGCCGCACAGATGAGCATGGAGACTTACGCCAAGCCCAAGACTGACCGCTTGCGCGAAGCCTGCCAAGCCGCCGCCGCGCTCGCAAACACCCCAACATCGAACGAAGAGAACACCAAGGGAACACAACGGAAAGCTGCCGGTGCTGAAAGTGATTGCGTGGCCGTGGGTTACGAGGAACCCGCGCTAGGTTCGAGTCCTGGCCCGGTAACCAATTCGGCTCGGCACGTTTTCACTCCTGCTTAAGCTGCCCATCTTTCTTCGCGATCCGTTTCGCCAGGGCCGCGCCGGAATGCAGCGCGCCTTCCATGTAGCCCACGAACGCATAGCACGTGTGTTCGCCGGCGAAATGAAGGCGCTCCAGGCCCTCGTACAGCGTCTTGCCCATCGACGTGATCTGCCCTGGCGCGGGAAACGAGTAGCTCGCCCCCGCCCACGGATCGCCCGGCCAATCCATAAAGCGGCTCCCGACGAACTGCTCGCGCAGGCCCGGATAGCGTGCTTCGAGCGCTTTGAGGTACTGCTCGTCGCGCTCCGCCAGCGTCCACTGGCGGCAGGTTTCCGCGGCCGGACCGCCGGAGAACGTCGTCAGGCACGCGCCGGCTTCGCCTTCCTTCTGGTTATCGGTGGCGTCCCAGGTCATCGTCGCGGGGCCGTCGGAGAGGCTGTACTGCGAGAGCTTCGCCGCTTCCCAGAAGCGGCTTTTGACCGAAGCGAGGTACTTCACGTTGCAGCCCATCTGCGGGCGCAGGTCGCCGGGCAGCGGCGGATCGAAGGCGATCTTGGTCCAGACGCTGGGCGAGACGGCCAGCACCACGCGGTCGAATTCCAGGGCCGTGCCGTCGGCGCCGGTCACGACGGCGCGTCGGGCTTCGATCTTCACCGCGCGAACTGGCGCGTTCAGGCGCAGGCGCGGGGCGCCCAAGGCTTCGGCGAGTTTCGCCGCGAGCTGCTGGTTGCCGCCCGCGCAGCGGTAGACTTCCGATTCGGTCCAGTACTTCTCCAGCCCGCCGCCGCTCACTTGCGCCAAGTTGCCCAGATAGCTTTGCCATGCGGGGAGCACCCCGTTGTCCGACGCGAGCTGCGCGCTCAACGCGGCTTTGCAGGTGGGCGAGGCCTGCTGTGCGGCGATCCAGTCGGCGGTGGTGCGGCGGTCGAGCTTCTTCGCGCCGGGCGCTTTCCACGGTTGATAGCCGTCCACGCGCGCGGCGTCGGCGTTCATGCGCGGCAGTACCGCATCCAGCTCTTCCCACAGGGCTTCCGCTTCCCGCGCACTCAGACGTTTGCCGTCCAGCACGATCGGCGCCTCGGCTTCGGCGTCGTCGGTCACGTCGAGAAATTTAAGACCGAAGCGTTCGGAGTAGGCGACCCAGGCGGGATGATTGGAGCCGATCAGTTCGGCGCCGCCTTCGACATTGCGCTTAGGCACGAAATCGGAAAACGAGAGCACACGTCCGCCCAAGCGGTTGCGCGCTTCCAGCACCGTCACGCGGTAACCGGCGGCGGCCAGTTCGTGCGCCGCGGCCAGACCCGCAAAGCCGGCTCCGATCACCGCCACGCGCGGCGTATTGCGCTCGTCGGCCAGGCAGCGTCCGGCGCTCAGGAGCAGCGCGGCGCCCGAGGCGAGGCTGAGCTTGAGCATCTCGCGCCGCGAAAGCGCTTGGTCGTTCGGTGCAAACCGGCGGTACAGGACGGCGTAAAGGGAGCGGGACACGCGAAGCCTCCAGATGGTGTAGAGGCCCGGGTTATACACGTTCGGCGGCTTAGGGACGAGGTTTAGGAACCGGACGCCGATCGGCACTCGACGGGGGCGGACCTTCGGGCGGCGGGGGCTTGCGGTCCTCGAAATCGCGGCGCATTTGATCGTTCAAGGCTTTCGCTTCCCGCAGCATCTCTTCCAGTTCAGCGCGTAAGCGTGGCTGTTTAACCCGCGCCACGTCTTCATGCAGCAGCGGACCGATCGCTTCCGGGCGCAGGCGTTCGTCGGCTTGGTAGGCGATCATCAAGGCCAGCAGGTGCTCCTTAGCGGGCCCTTCCTCCGTGGCCACGGCCAGCGCGCGGCGATAGCGCTGCTGCAATTCCTCCATCTGCTCCGGCGTCTCGGCGCGTTCCACCTCGCCGCGCGCCACCAGCAGGTGGCCAATCTTACCGGTCAGGTCCTTCAACTCGTTTCGCTCTTCGAGCGTCAGCGTATCCTCGCGGCTCTTATGCGACAGCTCCCGCACGCGCTTGCGTTCGGCGGTGGTCAGCATCAACGCCCCGGCGGACTCCAAAAAGCCTTTGATCAGCGGCCGGTTCTGCATCCGGGTTCCGATCAGGTCTCTTCCGCCGCCCATCGGAGGACGCCGCACGAACGGCCGGTCCGTGCCGTCGCCCGGCGGACCGTCCGGGCGTTCGGCCGGTGCTTCGGGCGCGAGCCAACGCATGCGTTTGATGCTGTCGGCCGAAACCGAAGCCGGCTCATTCGAATCCAAAGGCTGCAACTTGACCGTCTGCGGATCGAAGGCCAGCAGGTAACCCGTCATTTTTGCGCTGGGCGGGTGAATCAACTCCAGCTCGACCTTCGGCCCCGGTGCGGGTTCAAGCAACGCGGCGGGCTCGGTCGCACGCGCGACTCCGGCGCCAGCCAGCAGCGCCAAGACAGCGAGTAGGATTCGGCTGCCGGATATTCCGACGCGCATGGCGCGGCACTCCACACCCCGGACCACATCGGCCGGTTCCGAACACTCTACCGCAATCGGCATACCCGGGGATAGTCACTCAAGGCCGCAGCCAGATCGCCTCGTCTTCGACGACGACTCGCAGGCCCGCGGCTCCAGCCAACTCGTGCAGCACCTCGCCAAGCGACTTCTCGCGCGTGGCCAACTCCGGCATCTGCTTCGCGGCCAGCCGCTCCATCGACGCCGGATCGACCAGCACGCTGGCGTGCAATGCCGCGAAGCGCCCGCTGCGCAGCCATTGACGGAAGGTGGCGCTGGCCGGCATCGCCCCGGTCTCGCTGCGGAACGGCAGCTTGAGGCTGACGTCCAGTTCCCTCCGCCACTCGGGCTGCCAGCCCTTGAGGTCGAACGCGTTGGGATCGGGAGCGGCGCGGAGCGCGTGCTCCAGTTCGCGCATCACGCGCATCGCGGCGGCCAGGCGTTGCGCATCGCCCTGAAAAACGAGCCGTTCACGGAACCCATAGAAGCACGCGTCGCTGAAGAGTTCGGGGAACCACATCCGGATCTGCCCAGCCAAGGCGTGGGGCAGTAGCTGCGATTGGTTCGGCGCGAGACGAGCAAGCGCCGCGAGATCGAGCACCTGCATGCGCGCCGAACCGTAACAGGCTTTCGCTTCGTCCACCACGATGCGGCGGCCTTCGCGGCGCAGCCCCATCCCGTGCAGGCGCGCACCCCATTCGAGGACGCGGCTGAGCGGGAGCGATTTGCAGAAGAACGCTTGTTGCGGGAAGGCGCCCTTCCCTTCCGGTACCGCGATTTCGATCTCCGCTTCGGCGGCGCGGGCGGCCAGCGCCTGCAGGTCGCGCACGTGCCCGGCTTCGCGGAGCGAGTAGAGTTCCTCGGCGAGCGCCGCGGGCGCGGCCGCGGGCTGCCGCAGTGCGGCGAGCGCGCGGTTCATCGCACGCTGCGCGCGCAAACCGCCCGAATAACGCAACCGCGCGCCTTGCGCCTCCACTTGGGCATCCGCGAACATGGCCGGCCCCTCCAGAATCCAGCCCGCGGGCGTTTCGCGGACCGCGCGCGCCCAACCTTCCAGATCGCACCTCCAGACTTCAGGCGCATCCGGCGGCAGCCACGCATCGACAACGGCGAATCGCGCCACGTTCGTCAACGCTTCCACGCGCTCCGGTGCGGCCACGTACAGCAGGCCGTCGTAGGCGCAGACTTCCAAGCCGGCGGCGCGCAACGCCGCATCCAATACCGCCACGAGGCTGGGGCGGTCGTCGGACGGAGCCGGCCACTCCCATGCGCCTTCCGGCGCATCGCGCGTATCGATCCAGAGGTTCACACCTGAGCGTTCGGAGAGTTCGGCGCAGAGCTTCTCCAGCGTGCGCGGCCCGGCCGGCTGGGCCGCAAGCGGCAACGGCGCTCCGGCGCGTTCGAGCAGTTCGGGAGGCCAGACGCCGGAAGCCGTCGGTCCGGGTAATTCGGCGGGTTCGGCGGCACGCAGCCGGCGGTCGGCTTCGTCGAAACGCAAACCGAAATCGCGGGCCAGCCAGCGCACCGCGGCCGATAGCGCGAGCGTATCGTGGATCGCAAGCGTCGAACGGCGCTCGGCCGCCCCGAGGCCCTCGGCCGCCGCGGCCAATTCCAGCAGCGCAGGCGGCGACTCCAGACTCCGCGCCAGGCGCGCAAAGGCCTCCGCGCACGTAAGCCCGCGCAGATCGAGCCCCGCGACGGGACGCGACCAGTCCAGCGGCGGCGCCTCCGGAGGCCGGACGTCCGACGGCGCGGGGGCTTGCGGCACCGGGTGTTGCGCGACCGGCGTCCCCGAGACGCGCACGCCCGCGCGCACCCAAGCCAGTTGCGTGGCGCCGATGGGGCGCACGCTGGAGACTCCTCCTTGCACGAGATCGGCTTCGTGCGCGGCCAACAGCAGCGACGGAGAACCGCTCAGCGGGCGCAGCCGGACCGTACCTTCGTCCACCACCACCGTCACCGCCTGCGGTTCGCGCGCGGGCACCTGTACGCCAAAGACCGTGCCCACGACTTCCACCTGCCCCAGCGGCGTCTCGACGACGAAGGACTCGTTCGCCGCGCCGGGGCGATCCTTGCGCACCTCGAAGTACGCTTCGCCTTGGGTCAGCTCGAAATGATGGCGGTTACGGACCAGAAGCTGCGCGCCGGGCTTGAGATGCACGTCGGCAAGCGTGCGCATCGCACTCTGCAGCCGCACGGTCAGCCGCGGATCGGCCGAACCCACCTGCGCGGTGATCAGATCGCCAGGCTGGAGCACACCGCCAGTGCGCAGCGTTTCGTCGCGTTCGCGGTGGCGCACCGTTCCGGCGCCCTGAACGTCTACGGCGATGCAGCCCGCATCGGCCGGATCGCCCAGGATGCCGTGGCGCAGGTAGGCGCCCAGCAAACCGGCTCCGATCGTCAGCGCCACGAAGAGAAAGACGGCGTACACTCGCACGCGGCGCAGCCAGAGTCCGACCCGGCGCGAGCGGCCTGCGCCGGCGGCTTCGGCCAAATCGGCCAGCCGCGGCCGGGATGCGCGTGCCTCCAGCCACGCCGGCGCATCGGGCTCGCCCGCCACCGGCAGCGCCGCCACGACCTTCGCCGAAAACTCGGGCGCCGTATCCAGCCCGCTCAGCACCCGGCGCATGCGCGCCTCCAGCGCGCGCAGTCGCTCGAACTCGCCGCGGCACGCGGGACACGGCTTCAGATGAAGCTGCAACAAGCGCTGCTCGCTGTCGGTCAGCGCTCCCTCTTCCAACAAGGTTTCGAACAAACGGCGCGCTTCGTCGCAATTCAAAAGCGGCGCGTCCGGCGGGCGCGGTTCGGGCGGAAGCGTACTCACGATTCGCGCGCCTCCCCGGTTCGAGCGCCGCCCAAGGCGGACTGCAGATGCCGCAACGCGTGATGCAAACGGCTGCGAATCGTCCCGCGCGGCTCACCCAGGCGCGCAGCGATCTCCTTGGGGCTCAGGCCTTCCAGATAGCGTAGCGCGACCACGATCCGATGCTCCTCGGTCAAGCCGTGCATGGCCGCCGCCACTTCGCCCAGTTCTTCGTCGAAGCCCGGATGCGCCCGGAACTCCAAAGCCGCCTCGGGCTCCGGCGCCTGCTCCAGCCCCGGCTCTTCGCGCGACAAGCGCCGCCGCCGCGTCCGCGCGCCGTCGGCGCACACGTGGCCCACAATTCCGTACAACCAGCGCGCGAAGGCCGTCGCGTCCTGCAGCGCATCGAGGTTCCGGTACGCTCGGATAAACGTTTCCTGCGCCAAGTCCTCGGACTCCGCCGGCTGGAACCCGCGTTGCAGACACAAGGCGTAGATCGTGCGGCGATGGCGCTCCACGAGCTTCCCGAAGGCCTCGCGGTCTCCGGCTCGCGTTTGGCGAACCAATTCGGCATCCGAAAGCGCCACGCCCATCCACCCCGTCCTTATGCAGTCGCCGCCGTCGGCGGTCCTGTTGAAGGGATTGTATCCGCTTGGCCTCTCGCCTCCCTTAAGGATGGCGCTGGGCGCCGATTAAGCCGCTCGAAGTTCACGCTTTCGGACTGGAATTAAGCCCGCTCTAGCTTTGGAGGCGGTGTATGGTCTTATGGCTAGGCCATCAAAGCATTTGGCGTAGTCGACTCATAACACAATATATATAAATACTTTAAGTGATTCGCCCGGAGTGTTCATGCAGCGATTCGAGACCATCACCAAGGCCGAGCAGGCGCTCAACCACATGCGCCGGCGGATCCTCACCGGTGAGTTGCCTGGCGGCAGCCAGGTTCCGCCCGAACGGACCCTGTGCCGCGAATACGCGCTCAGCCGGGTCACGATCAACAAGATCACCAGTTCGCTTGTGCAAGAAGGCCTGCTCGAACGCCGCGGTCCGCGCGGCACCTATGTGGTGGGTCAGAACGGCCGGGGCGCGACCCTCAAAATCGGCTTCCTGATGCAGACGATGCAGCCCCAAGAGGTCAATCCGGTGCTCGAAGCGATCTTTCGCGCGTTCGTGCAGGCCAGCCATGCACATCCGGTGCTGGTCAGCTTCGGGATGGCCGGGCGCTGGGGCGAACGTCTTCCGGCGAGCTTCACCGCCACGGAACTCGACGCGCTGGTCGTTGCCGGTTCGGCGCATCCGGAATTGATTAACAGCTTTCGCCAGCGCAACCGCCCGCTGCTCTTCGTCGACGAGACCGACGCGGCCGATCCGGAGCACTGCGTCACGACCGATCAAACCGAAGCCGGCCGGCTGGGCGCGAAGCATCTGCTCGAATGCGGCCGCCGCCGGATCGTCGCCTTCACGTACCCGAAAGGCAGCTACCGGGGCTTCGATTTGCGCCTGGAAGGCTTTCGGCGCGCGCACGCCGAAGCGGGCGTCGAACCGGACGAACGTCGCATCCTGCGGCCGTGGTTCTCGCGCGCGGAGCATATCGTCGAGATCCTGCGCAAAATGGAACAGGACGCCGGGAGCTTCGACGCGTTCTACGGTTTCGCGGATCTGATTGCGCTCTGGGGAATGGACGCGTTGCTGCGCATGGGCAAGCGTGTGCCCGAAGAGGTCGCGGTGCTGGGCATCGACGGCCTGCCGCTGGGCGAGTGGTCACGCCCGGCGCTTTCGAGTGTCGGGCAGCCGGTAGAGCAACTCGGCACGCGCGCATTCGAACGCATCCATCATTGGCTGCAAAGCGGACGCGACGAGGCCGGCCTCGAGCGCCTCGCGCCGGTATTGCTGCTGCGGTCTTCCACGTAAGCTTTCCAAGGAGAAGCGCGCATGAAAACCCTCATCGTCTGCGCCTTAGCGGTCGGCTGTGCCTGGAGCGCGCTTGCGGGCGAACCGTACAGTTGGCAGATCCCGCATGCCACGCCCGCTCCCAACGGCGACCTGGCCTGGACGCCGCAAGCGTTCGTCTTCGAGCCCGGAGCCTCGAAGCGCTACATCGATTTCGAAAACGGCAACGACGAGAACCCCGGCACCCGCGAAGCGCCGTGGAAGCATCATCCGTGGGACGTCGCCGCGCAGGGCCGGGCCGCCGAGTGCACCGGCGTTCACACGTACGTCTTCAAGCGCGGCGTGGTTTACCGCGGCGCGCTGACCGTCAAGGAATCCGGCCGGCCGGGGCAGCCGATCCGCCTCACCAGCGATCCGAAATGGGGTGAAGGAGAAGCGGTGATCTGCGGCTCGAACGTCGTCGGCGGCTGGAAACAGGGTGCCGAGCACGCGGACATCCCCGAGCGCGCGAAAGTCTGGTACGCCGATCTCGATTTCGTTCCGCGCACGCTCTGGACCGTGGACGGCGCCGGCAAGATCGCGCGCATCCCGCTGGCCCGCACGCCGAACTGGAAGGTCAGCGACCCCGACGACATCAAGAGCGAGTGGTGGCACTGGGACTACAAGGACTCACCCAAGCACTTCGATATCTTCACGGAAGTCGGCGGGCGCAAGCTTCACCTCGGCATCGACACCGCGAACCTCACCAAGCCGGCCGCATACTACGAGAACGCGATCCTGTGGACCGAGAACGGCTGGGTGATGGGCACGCCGTACCCGGTGCGCGTGGATGCCGTGGACGCCAAACAAAAAGGACTGGCTTTCGGCGGGCGCTGGGGCGGCGCGGCGGGCAGTTACAAGATCATCCGCTACAACCGCTACTTCCTCGAAGACAAGCCGCATTACCTCGACGATCCGGAGGGCGAATTCTGGTTCGAGAAAAAAGGCGCAGGCGGGCGGCTTCACGTGCGCGTGCCCGGCGACGCCGATCCCCAGTCGCTGCGCTTCGAGGCCGGCCGGTCCTTCAGTTTGATCGACGGCTCGAACATCAGCCACCTGCACGTGGCCGGATTGACCTTCCGCTTCGGCAACATCCACTGGGACCTCGACGGCGTGCCGTACAGCCAAGGCAAGGCGCTGGATCCCGCGTGCGTGCGGCTTTCGGGCAAAGGTCAGGACCTGCGCGTCTCGAACTGCCTGTTCGAGCACGTCAATCATCCCATTCGGATCTCCGCTGGCGGCGCACTGGGCGAAGACATCGACGAGGTGCTGGTTACGGACAACGACATTCGCTTCACGGATCGCGGCGGGATTTACATCGACGAAGGGTCCGCATGGGGCGAGACCGAGCCGATATCCGGTCTCCTCTTCGACGTGAAGGTCCTGCGCAACCGGATGCGCGAAGTCGGCCGACGCCCCACGCGCTTCGACCAGGGCTTCGGACTTACGGTGACGAACGCGCGGACGCTCGAAGTCGCCGGAAACGTGCTCGAACGCATTTACGCCGGCGGGATCAACCTTTTCGGCGCCAAACGCAGCGGAGCCCTCCGCGATGTGCCCCTCTCGCGCTTGCTCGTCCACCACAACAAGGTGATCGACCCGTTGCTCAACACCAACGACTTCGGCGGGATCGAAACTTGGCAGGGCGGGCCTGCGTACGTCTACAACAACATTTCGGGCAATCCGGGCGGATACTGGCATTACGGCCATAAGAATCATCCCGACAATCCCGCCAACGCTCGCTTCGGGCACGCTTATTACCTCGACGGCGCGTTCAAGAATTACCACTTCAACAACATCGCCTGGGGCAAATCGAAAGACCCGCTCAGCCGGCTGGGCAACACGTGCGCGTTCCAGGAAATCCACAGCTACCAGAACATTTTCTTCAACAATACGGTCTACAATTTCGTGAAAGGGTCGCGCCGGCAGGCGCCGCACGCCGGACGCGTCAAGTGGCTGGGCAACGTCTGGGACGGCATCGGCGAATGGCTCTTCTGGCATTCGCAGCCGTCCAAGACCCCCGAAGAAGGCAACGCCCGCGACGCCGGCCCGCAGAAGGAACACTACGCATTCGAGTCGGTCGCGTACGCGCGGAACGTCATGCACGACATCGCGCCCAACCGCTTCGGCGTCTTCGAGCCCTCGGGCCGCTGGCTCGAAACCTTCGACGCGTTCAAGGCCGCCTTGAAGGAACGAAAGGTCCTGCTCGCCGACGTGGGCGAGGTGGCCTCCACCGCGGTGCTTCGCGATCCGGCCAAGCACGATTTCCGGCCCACCAGCAGTTCGCCGGCGGCCGAAAAAGGCGTGCGCGTCTTTGTGCCTTGGGCGCTGTACGCCGAAGTGGCCGAATGGAACTTCTATCCGGCAGGCGGCGATGCGGCGACCGTCCTCGACGAACATTGGTACATGACAAAATACTACGCGGACCGGCAAACCTACTCCGAGCGACCGACTTATCCGCTCAGCGTGAAGAACGTCGCGCCAGACGCCTATGTCGCCGGAGCCTTGGAGGACTGGACCGCCGGGGCGCTGGCCTTAAACGGAAAGGACCGCTACGCCGTGCTGCCTCAAGCGCTGCTGGCCAAACCCTTCGAGTACGAGGCCAAGGTCACCAAGGACAAGCAGATGGTGAACGAGAAGCGCACGTTCTCGGGCGCGGAGCTTAAGAATCCGCAGGTGTATACCTCGAACTTCCTGATCGAAGTTTACTTCAAGATCGACCCCGGCCAGGCCGGCGGCGTGTTGATCGAAAAGCTCAAGGCCTCGGGCTATTCGTTGAACGTCAACGCGCAAGGGCTTGCGATCTTCGCGCTTTCCGGAGGCGGCGAGACGAAATCAGTCGCGAGTACCGCGAAGGTCAACGACGGCGCTTGGCATCACCTCATCGCCGAAGCCGACCGCACGACTCGCAAGCTCACGTTGTATCTCGACGGCAAACGCCACGCGGAAGCCGAAGGCTTCGGCGCGGACGTCTCGCTGGCCAACGAAGGCGACCTCTTCGTAGGCGGAACCCCCGAAGGACGTTGCGTGGCGGGCGCACTCGACTTCATGCGCATCGCGCTGGGCACGCTGGCCGACGCGCGCACGACGATCGAAGAACTCCACGCCTGGGAATTCGACGGGCCGTTCCTGCGCGATTTCGCGGGGCGCAAGCCGCAGGGCAAGCGCGACGCCGGTGCGCTGGAGTCGGAATAGCTCCCTGCGTCAACGCCGCTGACGGGCGCAAGCGTCCAGGGTAGCATGGGTGCCGCTTCATGACTCGGAGCCGCCCCCATGCACGCGACGTACATCCTGTTCCCAGAAAAAAACCGTGTCAGCGTCGAACGCGAAACGCTTCCGGACACGCCGCTGGAGCCGCTGGAAGTCCTCGTCCGCAACGAAACCAGCATCGTCAGCGCCGGTACGGAGCTGGCGCGGCTGAGCGGGCTCGAGCAGGCCACGAGTTTCCCGCTGCGTCCCGGCTACGGTTGCATCGGCCGGATCGAGGCGCAAGGCGCGGGCGTCACCGACTTCACGGTTGGGCAGCGCATCTTCTACGCCGGAAAGCACGCCAGCGTCAATCGGTTCAAGCACGGACAGGACCACCAGTGGGGACGGCTCTACCCCGTTCCCGAAGGGCTCGATCCGGTGGACGGCGTCGTCGGCTGCATGGCGCAGATCGCGATGACCGCGCCGAACGTAACGCAATTGGATCTCGGCGACCGCGTCGCCGTTTTCGGCTTGGGGCTGGTGGGCAATCTGGCCGCGCAGTTGTACGCCTTGCGCGGTGCGAACGTGCTGGCGCTGGACCCGGTTCCGGCGCGCTGCGCCCAAGCGCGCGCCTGCGGCCTCACCGATGCCGTCGAAGCGCCTCCCGCCGAACAAGTCGCCGCGGTGAAACGCTACGCCGGCGAAGTAGGCGCGGCCGTTTGCGTGGACGCCGTCGGACACAGCGCCGTGATCCAGCAAGCGGTCGCCGCATGCGCGCCATTTGGGCAAGTGGTCCTGCTGGGCACCCCCCGCGCGCCGCACCAGACCGATCTGACGCCGATGCTTCTGGACATTCACCGCAAAGGACTGGTCGTCCGCGGCGCGCATATGTGGCGCTTGCCGGCCGTTCCGGCCAGGGGCATGAAACAGGATGTCGCTTGGGCTTTCGCGACGATCTTCGGGCTCTTGCGCGACGGGAAGCTCATCGTTCGCCCGCTGCTCAGCCACGTCGTCAAGCCTGACGCAGTGCCCGCGGCTTACCGGGGCTTGCAGCACGAAAAGGACCGCTACACAGGAGTGGTTATCGACTGGCGCGAGGCGTGATCGCCTTCCCCGCGAGGGCTACTGCCGCGCGACATCCGTAAGCGAGCGCCCGCCCACAGGAACGCCGGGGCGTCCGCCGCCGCCGGGCGCGGGTTGCGGCACGGGTGCAGGCGTGGGGCGCGGAGCCTGACTCGCCAGCAAGCGCTTCAGCCGTTCGACTTCTTGCTGCAGCGCGAAGACTTGATTCGAAAGCGCCTGATTCTGCTGCCGCAGGTGCGCCTCGGTGCGGTGGTGCTGGTCGATGTGGCGCTGGGCGTCGTTCAACGCCGAACCGGTTTGCGCGGCCTGCCACGCCGCCGCGTCGCGCTGGGCTTGCGTCTGGCCCAGTTCGCCGGAAAGCCGGCGGTTGGCCGAATCGATGTTCTTGGCCAGGTTCGCGGTCTTGGCCAGATCGGTTTCCAGTTCGACGGCCTTCGTCTGCGCGCGCTTGAGTTCGAGTTCCGCTTCCTTGATTTGGCGCTGCGCGCGGTCGGACTCGTCGCGCAAGCGCGCGGCCTGAGCGGCGGCGGTCTCGCGCTCGACGGCCAAACGCGCCGCGAGTTTCTCGCGATCTTCCGACGTACCGGCCAGTTCGGCCTGCAAAATCGTCGCCTGCGTGCGCGCGGCGGCCAGTTCGCCTTCCAGCGTCTCGATGCGCTGCATCAGATTCGACTTCTCGCTCACCACCTCGTCGAGGATGTTGCGGTGGCGCACCGATTGATCGCGCAGCGCGGCGCTCAACGCATGCAACTCGGTTTCGAACTTCTCCAGCCTTTGCGAAGTCTGCTGCTCCTGGCGCGCGGCCTCACCAAGCTTCGCGTCCTGCTGGTTCACCTGGATCTGCAGCGTCGCGGCCTGCTCTTCGGCCTGCCGCCGTGCGACGCGTTCACCCAGCATGCCGTTGAGCAGCACGCCGCCGGCCACCAGCAGCGCCAGCGCCGCTCCGCCCGAGACCACCCAGCGCTTCGAGATGCTTTGCGAATCCATGTGCCCCGCCTCCAAAGCCCACGCCCGCTTTATAGTACGCAAACGTATCGAATCGACGGTTTATTCGTGGGATTTCAGCGGCTTCCGTATTAGCAGCCCGTTGGAAAAGGGTGCTTACCGCGTAAGTGCTTGTCCCGCATACGGTTCAAGAAGGCGTGATAGGTCGCCGCGCGGAAGTCCGGAAAGGTGAACTCGTGCGCTTCCCAGCGCCCGCCACGAAAGCGCAGCGTCACCTCGGCGAAGATGCCATCCTTTAGGTAAATCCGGTGAGCGAAGTCTTTGGTCGAAGCGAGCACCAGCTTGGCGCCGGTGAGATAGCCCGGGTCGAGATTTACGGGCCGGAGGCGCGGTGCACGTCCGAGAGCTTGATCCGATAGAGCGATCGCTTCGGCCAGAGCGACCTCCAGCGCATTCGCTTCCAGCTTGCGGTCGGCCAGATCCGCAGGATCGAAGGGCTTAAGAAAAGATACGAAGCGCCGCTTGAGGTCGGGACCCATCTCGCCGGCGTAGTACTCGGTGGCCGTGAAAGCAAAGGGCTCGCTTTCCAGATCCATCTCACCCCAGCGCTCGACCAACCGCGCGAGCGCGAGCGTATAGTCTTCCTCGCGGCCGTAAAGCACCGCGCAGATCGGCGTGACTCGGGGAACGGGATGCGGAGCGCCCATACGTGTGAACGGTAAGCGCATCCCGCGCAGGCGTAAAGCCGAGGCGGCCTACTCCTGCGGGCGCGGCGGGTACGACCAATGTCCGAACCGGTCCTTCCCGCTGCACAGGATAGCTCGTCCGCCCCATCCGTTAAACGGCTTCACGCTGGGCGGACAGTAGCGCATGGTCAGGCCGCAGCGCCGGCGCGCCGACGGATTGGGCGGGCTGCTGTGCAGCAGCATGTCCGAGTGTATTCCGATTTGCCCGGCCTTCAGCACCGTATCCACCGGTTTGCCGAAGCGATCGACCCCCTGGGCGGTCAGCCAGAGCACATTCTTCTCGGCCTCTCCGCTCTGCCCGTGCTTCATCGGACCGTGCCGGTGGCTGCCGGGAAGCACCTGCATGCAGCCGTTCTCCGGATCGGCATCGTCAATGGCCAGCCAGACCGTGACCGTACGGCTGTGGCTGAACGGCCAGTACACGGCATCCTGGTGCCAGCTCACCGCCTTCGTATCTCCGGGCAGTTTACAGAAGTAATGCGTCCCCCAGCACAGAATATCCTCGCCGATCAGATCTCGTACATACGCCAGCACCCGCGGTTCGGTGACGAGGTCGTACAGCCCCGCGTAACGCGTGTGCCAGCCGTTGACGGAATAGCTGTCCTTGCCTTCGCGCTGAGCGATCTCGAGCAGGCGGTCGAAGTACGCGCGGTGCTGTTCCATTTCCGAGCTGCTGAACACGTCCAATGGCGCGAGCCCGCCATCGCGGTTGAAGCGGCCGATCTGATCCGGCGTGAGTTTCTTCGGCGCCGTATTCCCACACGGCACGAAATCCAACACGCGCTCGATCTCGGCCAGCGGCTTCATTTCGGAAACGGCTTGGACGGCGGCTTGCATGGCGGCTCCTCGCGTGGACTGAATTTCTGTCTCGTGCGTTCAACTTACCGCTCGGAGCAGGACTTGCGCCATGAACGGAGTTCGCTAGTTTATATACTTTCTTATCATCCGGCTCAGGAGTTGCCCTCCCATGCATGCTGAGTCCATGGATTTAAATATAAGAGTGGGAGGACTTTATGTATGTACTCCGCGCTGGGCTTCGAACGTACCCGAGCATACCGATGAGCATCGATTTTATGTGGGCGTACGGGGCGAAGCCGGCATGGCCATCGACGGCAAGCGCCAGCCGCTGCGCGGCAAACGGGTCTACTTCATTCCCGCACGGCATCCGACCACACGTCACTGCTCCGTGCGGTACGAAGTCTACTGGCTCCATTTCCGGCCGGTCTCGCCGCGCATCCACGCGCGCTTATGCCGGATGACCTTCAAGAGCTGGCCGGAAGAGCGCTGGGCCGCATTCCGCGAGACGTGGACGCGCTTCCCAGAGTTTTTCGAAGCGCGGAGCCTCGAGATGCAGCTCAGGATGCACGCGTTGCTCTGGTCGGCCCTCGCCGAGATCATCGCCACCGCTCCCGAACCTCCGGCCGGCGAAGCGCGCGCTTGGGAGACGCTACGCCCGGCCTTCGAGTTCATGGACGCCGCCTTCACGCGAAGCCCCACGCTGGCCGAGCTGGCCGAGACGGTGCACCTCAGCCCCATCCACTTCCACCGCCGCTTCAAAGCCGCAACGGGACAGACGCCGCACGAGTACATGGAGCAGCAGCGCATGCAGCAGGCGCGGCGGATGCTGGCGGGCGGTACGGACAGCGTAAGCGCGATCGCGGAAGCCTGCGGATACGCCAATCCGTTTTACTTCTCGCGCGCCTTCAAGCGGCTGTACGGGCGCAGCCCGCTCCAATACCGCCGCTCGGGTGCGCGCGCGGAACCTTAAAATCTGAGCAGGATACGAACGGTCAACCGCGGCTGGCTTCGTCCATGCGCCGGCAGGCTTCGAAAATCACCGACATCGTCGCGATCGTAATATTGCGCGGGCGCTTCACTTCATCGAGCGATTTGAAGTGGAAGGTGCCTTCCTTGAAGCGGCAGAGCTGGTAGACGGCCTCCGCGCCGCTGGTGTCGAGCTGGTCGCTGAACGCGAAGGTGTCGCCCGAGAGCGCCATGGCATGCCCGAAGACCGCTTGGCCCTTCTGAAACCCGACGGTGCCCTTCATCTTTCCGCCACGCACTTCAAGTTCGCCCGTGCGCGCTGTCGTATGCAGAAACTGGAGCACCTGCGGCAGGCTCTGGTCGTTCAGGTTGCCGGCGAGAGAAAGCTGCGCCATCGGCGGCAGGCCTTCTTCGGTCGCCACCAGATCGGCGCTGGGCGGCAGCGTGCGGTCCTCGGGCAGCGGCGGCTGCTCGTGATCGGGGATGACCTTGCCGTCCTTGAAGATATAGCCGGCTTCGAGCGTGCGCATGGTTACGAGCTTTTCGGCGGCATCGACTTCCTCGAGCGCCGGTTCCACGCCCGGCCCGCTGCCGACGTAACTGATCATGCGGCCGCCGATGCGAATACTGTCGCCGCTGTGCAGCGGGCGCGGCTCGTCGGCCTTGAGGCGCTCGTTGTTGAGGTAGGTTCCGTTGGTCGAACCCAGGTCTTTGACGAAAACGACACCCGCACTGTTGACCTGCACCACCGCGTGCAAGCGGCTTGCATGGGCGTCTTCGAGGAAGATCTGATTGGTCGGTTCGCGCCCTAGCGTTAATTGTTCGCCGGGTTGCAGCGGCATCGGCCGCGCTTTGGCGCCCAGCAAATAGCCAATGGGTTCCGTAGGATCCATACGCTGGACCACTCCCGCTTCGTAATAGTGCTTAAAGCTCGGGTATTCTGAGGCTGAAGACTCCAAACGTCAACCGAACATGTGCTTCGCATATCGTAAGCTAAAGAGGAACTTAGAGCGGTCGGCGTTACTGGAACGAACCGAACTGTTTAAGGAAGGAGAATAGGTGATTCTGCTTAGAAAGCCCGTAGTGTACATGGTGCAGTTTCATGACTTGGGGTAAGATGCGCGGCAAGTAGAGCCTGCTTTCCGTAGGCTCCGGGAATCGACAGCGCATGGCTTTCGGCCACGGCTCGTACGTACTTGAACATCCTTCGGGGGATGCCGCTGGAGGCGGCGGCGAGAAGCGTCGCGTCGTGATCGGCGGGTTCGAGCTCAAAAAGAAGCTCGGCGAAGGCGCCGTCGGAATGGTCTTCCTGGCCAAGCAGATCAGCATGGATCGCCTCGTGGCGGTGAAGATCCTGCAACCTGAGTTCGCGCGCGACCCCGTACTGCAAGAGCGCTTCCTCTCCGAAGCGCGGCTCAGCGCCCGCCTGAACCACCTCCACATCATCAACGGCATCGACTGTGGCGTCGACCAGGGCTACACCTACTTCGCCATGGAGTACGTGGACGGACCCACAGGCCAGCAGATGCTTCGCGAGCGCCAGAAGATCGATCCGGCGGATGCGTTCGATATGATTCGCCAAGTAGTCGATGCGCTGATCTATGCACACGCCCAGGGGCTGGTGCACCGCGACATCAAGCCCGATAACATCATGCTTACCTCGGGCAAGGTGGCCAAGCTCTGCGATTTGGGGCTGGCCAAAAAGATGGGACAGACCGAAGTCAAGGCCGACAGCCGCGCCGGCATGGCGGTGGGCACGCCGCACTACATCTCGCCCGAACAGGCCCGCGCCGACCGCAACTTCGACGGGCGGACCGACATTTACGCCTTGGGCGCGACCTTCTACCACATGCTGGTGGGGCATACGCCTTTCACGGGTGGCGGCGCGATGGTCATCATGGCCAAGCACCTCACCGAAACCTGTCCCAGCCCGTGCGACGAAGTCCCCACGATTCCGCTGGTCTACGGCGTTGTGATCAGCCGCATGATGGCCAAGGATCCCAACGACCGCTACCCGACCGCCGAAGCGCTGGCCGAGGAACTCGATGCCATTCGAGAAACCGGCCGCCCCGTGCACACGGTCTTCCGCGGTGCGACTTCCTGCGCGCTGCCGCAGAAGCTGCTCCAGGCGCGCGGCACCGGACCCCAAGGCGCGGTGCGGCAGTCCGGACGCCAAACCTCCGTGACGCGCCGCAGGCTCGGACCCGGACGCACCGGCCGCTTCCGCAAACGTTGAAGCGCGCTTTCTTCACTCACTCTTTAGAAGGCTTCCCACATGTCCGCATTACCCGGCATGGAGCACTATCCCGGCGCGAGCGAGATCGACGCGTGGTGCGACGATCTGTGGGCGCTTGCCGCCCGCACCGCTTGCACGGCGGGCGTGCTGGCCGATAGCCCGGGCCGCTTCGCCTACGGCGTGCGGCACGCCAAGAACGCGGCATACGTAAAGTTCGTACCCGAAGGCCCAGAATCGCTTCCGCCGTTCCACGGCTATTGGCAACCCGCGGCCGCCGGACCCGCTCCGCTCCTGGTCCACGTGCCCGGCTACGGCGCCGAAATGAGCGCCCATCCCGAACTGGTCGCGCAGGGGTTCAACGTCCTCCACGTCAGTCCGCTCGGCTACGCCACGCCGCAAGGCCCCGACGAATCGAAGAAGAAGGACGGCAACTGGCCCGTGCTGCCCGAGACCGCGCGCTCGGGCGGGCGCGAAGGCTACCGGCACTGGCTGACCGAAGTGATCCTCGCCGTGCGCTGGGCGCTCGAACAAGAGAAGGTGCTCAAGAACCGCGTCAGCTTTTTCGGGACCAGCCAAGGCGGCGGAACCGCGCTGCTCTTGGGCAGCTTGTATAAAGGCCGCGGAGCACGCTGCGTGGCGGCGGACGTGCCCTTCCTGATCAACTTCCCGCTGGCGTATTCCAAAGCCAACCAGGGCGCGTACGGTCTGATCGGCAAGGGCCTCTCGGACTCCCCCGCCCCGGCCCTCGCCTGGCGTGCCATCGGCACCGTGGACACGCTCAGCCACGCCCACCGCCTAGACCTGCCCGTGCTCCTCACCGCGGGCGAGCAGGACGGCACGTGCCCGCCCGACACCATCGAATCGCTCTTTGCCAAGCTCCCGGGCACCAAGAGCTACACGCTGCTCAAGAGCCAAGGGCACGACTACACCGGCCCGTTTTTGCAGCAGGCCGCCGCGTGGTTCCGGTTGTGGGCGTAAACGCCTGAGATGAAAATAAGCACACCAGAGCTTCGCTGAAGCGCTTCAGGCGAAGCTCAATCAATCGCGAAGGACCACGCGAACACGATCTGCCTCAACCTTTCGCGAACGCCTGCCACTCCGCCTCCACCCGCGCCGCATCGGTCGCCCCGCAGAATCCAAACACGCGGTAGCGCGAGACCGCCGTCGCGCCGCGCGCGAGCGTCCACGCACCGGCGATACAGCGGCTTGGCGCGATCCCCAACTGCCCGTCCACGCGCCACGGATTCGGATGCTCTGCGTTGCCCGGATGATCCAGAATCGCCAGGCCGCACCAGTCGCCGCGCTCCCGCCCGCCCGCATCACGGCCGGCGATCGGCAGGCTCACCGATACCCAGCGCGCGCGCTGCCCTTCGGCTTCCTGATTCTTCCGGCCTGCGCTGTTCAACGCTTCGCCGCCGTTCTCCTTGCGGTACGGCATGCGCAGAAACAGCCCGCCGTACGGATGCTTCCCGAACGTCACTTCCGCCGCCCCGGTCAGCGACCAGATCATATCCAGTGCGTACGTCTCGCCGCGATCTTCGAGCGTCCAGTGCTGCGTTTCGGTCAGCACCGCTGCGCCGGCCCCGTCGCGCCAATCGCAGACGGCCGTCCAGTCGGCGCGCGAGCCCGTCACCTTCGGAGCGGCCAGCGGGCGCGAATGGAAAAAACCGCGCTGCTCCTTGGCCCACTGCTCGGTCCAGTAGTCCAGCCCGTTGACGTGATGCAGGCCCACGTACAAGCCGTGCTGCCACGGATGATGCCCCGGCGCGTCTTCGGTCAGTTCGCCGTTCAAATCCGGTGCGCGCAACGGATGCAGATACAACCGCGCATCGGAACGCGCGTGCTGCGTGACCAGCGCCGGACCCTCCGGCGTGCGGTGGAAACTCAACGAGTGCGGTTCGTGGCGAGCGTGCAGCGGCATGGCCAACTCCTAATTCGGGGATGGGTTCGCAGCACTCTACCGCCGTCCCGCCGCAGGGCGAACGCAAGCCGGAGCCCGCCCGGATTATACTTTTCTTGACAAAGTCTAATACGCGGGATTTACTTTGCATCACAAAGTCTAGGAGCCGCCCCATGCCCGCCGCTCGAAACGCCGTCAACGCGCCCCCGCAACCCGGCGGGCCCGTCGCGCAGAGCTGCGCCGGGCGCTGGATCGCCTACTTCGAAGCCAACGCCGGGGCTTGGAGCGCGCGGCCGTTGCATGGTTCTGCAAATTTGAACGAGGCCGAACGCGCGGCCATCGCCGACTCCATCGCCATGTTTCAGTTGGGCGAAAGCGGCGGCGGAACCCACGTGCGGCGCGCGGCCAAAGCCTACGTCGCGCTCGGCGGCGAAGCGGCGTACATGGAGGCGCTGGCCCTCTTCATCGCCGAAGAACAACGCCACGGCGCCGAACTGGGACGCTTCATGGATGCCGCGGGGCTCGCGCGCTGGAAGCGTTGCACCACCGACGGCTGCTTTCGGTCCCTGCGGCATACGGGCGGGCTCGAACGCGCCATCGCCGTGCTGCTCACCGCCGAGATCATCGCGCAGGTGTACTATCGAGCCCTCCGCTCGGCGACCAACTCGTCCTGGCTGCGCGCCTTATGCACCCGAATTCTGCGTGACGAAGCCGCGCACATCGCTTTCCAGACCGAACGCCTGGCGCTGCTGCGCCGATCGTGCGGGCCGTGCGCGCGGGCGTGGCGGAACGCGCTGCATCGGCTTCTATTCGCCGCTGCGGTTAGCTGGGTATACGTCACACACGGTCCCTGCCTGCGCGCCGGCGGCTTTCCTCTAAAGCGCTTCTGGCGCGCCTGCTGGAGCCGTTACCGCATGGCGCATGCGCGCTGGAACGACCCCGCACATCCAACACAAGCTCTACGCCCGTAACGACTAACACCCACCGGGCCGAATCGAGCCGCCTAATCGTACGATTCCTACGAAACTTGGGCCATCCTGCTCGCGTCCTACTAAACGAGCCTTTAATAAGGAGTACCCCATGAAGCGCAGATGCTCCCTCGCGGCCTTGGTCCTTGCATTGCTCGCGTTAAGCAGCCCTTACTTCCCCAGCTTCGCCAATCCCGAACCGCCGCCGCCTTCCCCGGTTTCGTTGAGCAACCCCGACGGACAAGAAATGGACCTGCTCCGCTACGACCTGCGCCTCGCGGTGCACGGTCCGCTGGCGCTGACCGAGATGGAAATGGTCTTCCGCAATCCGCAGGATCGCCAGATGGAAGGGCGCTTCCAGTACCTGCTGCCGCCGGGCGCGACCTTAAGCCGCTTCGCCAAGGAAGTGGACGGGAAGCTGATGGAAGGCGAGGTCGTCGAGACCAAGCGCGCACGCGCCGTCTACCGGCAGATCCTGCACACGCTGCGCGATCCGGCACTGCTGGAACAGGATCAGGGCAACCGCTTCAGCGCCAAGGTCTTCCCAATCCCCGCGAAGGGCACCGTCCGCCTCCTGCTCGGCTACTCCCAGTGCCTCCCGCTCAAGCACGACAAGCGCAAGCTCACCATCCCCATGGCCGGCATGCCGGCGATCCAAGACTTCAGCTTCTCGGCCGTGATTCGCGCCGGCTTCGGTTCCGGCTTGCATCCGAACAGCACCCAGGGCTTCGCCGTGGCGGCCGAACAGGCCGGCGCGCTCCAGACGCTTTCCAAGCGTCAGGCGAACTTCAAGCCCGAGCGCGATCTGGTGCTCGAATTCCAGGGTTCCGGCGGCGACCCGAAAGCGCAAGCCCTGCGCGCCGGTAACTTCGAACTGCTCAGCTATCGCCCCGGTCTGGCCTGGAAGGAAGGACTGACCGCGCCGCGCGACCAAGTTTGGTACTTCGACACCAGCGCAAGTAATGCCGATACGCACGAACGCCGCATGGAAGCCGTCGAGAAGCTCCTGAAGGTGGTACAAGGCAGTTACGATACGCTCGACGCCTACGCTTTCGATCTCGAGGTCGCGCACCTCACAACCTACACCGATCCATCGAAGGGCAGCAACGGCACGCCGAAGAGCATCCCGTGGTGTCTGCGCCAGCGTCACGCCTTGGGCGCGACGGACCTGGCTCGAGCGTTGAAGCACGCGTGCGACTTGGCCAAGGCGAAAGCCGCGCCCGCCCAGTTCGTTTTCGTTACCGACGGCATCGCGACCTGGGGCGCGACGGATGCCGGCGAGATCCTCAAGGCTGTCGATGGCTGGCCCGAGCGCTGTTCGCTGAGCGTACTGGTACTGGGTGCGAAGCAGGATGCGGCCTTCCTGAACGCGCTGGTCGAGAAGACGGGCGGCCGCGTGGCCGGCGCGTCGTTGGGCGAAGCGCTCGACAAAGAACTGCAACAGGCGTTGAGCGAGATCGCCCGGCCGTTGGGCGCGACGTTCGAGTTCTACTCCGAAGGCACCGCTTGGCTGTATCCCAAGCGCTTCCGCGACGTCCAGCCCGGCGACGAACTGCTCGTCTTCGCGCAGCTTGAAGCAGGCGCCGCGCCCAAGTTGGGGGTCATTAAGCGCGACCTCCGCGGCGGCGTCGAGCGTGACGAAGCGTTTACGCAGGCGCCCGCCGAAGCACCGGGCTTTGCGCCGTTGCTGGAACGCGAAGCGTACCGCGCCTGTCTCGCCCATTTGGAAGCTCAGGAACGCGATGCCTCCGACGCGGCCAAAAAAGAGGCCCTGCGCAAGGAACGGATCGAGATCAGCGTCAAGCACCGCGTGCTCTGTTCGCTCACCAGCCTGCTGGTCCTGGAAACCGAGAACGATTACGCGCGCTTCGGGATCGACCGCAAGGCGCTGGCCGGCATCATGACCGTCGGCCCCCAAGGCATTCAAGCCCTGGCCCGCACCGAAGCGGATCTGGCGCTGCGTCCGGCGCCCAAGCCCGCCGAAGCCCCCAAAGCCCCAGCCAAGCAAGGCGAAGGCCGCCTTGAGCAGGAAGCGTTGGCGCGGCCCGAAGCCAAGGGCGACGATGCGCAACCTACCGCGCCGACGGCCGCGGGGGCCGATGAGGAACTCGCCGATCTGGATAAATCCATCGGCACCGCGGAAGGCGGCTACACAAACGTTAACGATCCGTCCGGGCCCGGCCGCGACGCCGGAGTTACGAGGTCCGGTGGCGGCGCCGCCGTGAACGCATTCTCCCCGCCGCCAGCGCAAGGAGATGCGCCGGCGCAAGCGCAGCCCCCCGCCAGGACCGCGCCCGAGCGCACCCGAGAAGCCGCTCAAACGGCGGCGCCCGCCGACGCGCAAAGAGCTCGTCTGGCCGAACAAGACGCAGCCTCGAACCCGGCCCTCGTGGCCCCCGCATGGACCCAACAGGCGCAGCGCAAGATCGGCGAAGGCGACCTGAAAGGCTTGCTCGCCAAGGTCCAGGCCAATCCGCTGGATCGCATGGCGCGCAACAGCTTGGCCGAAGCCCGCGTCAAACTCGCCGACTGGGATGCGCTCCTGGCCGACGCCTTCGAATGGCTTCCGCTGGACCCCGAGAACCCGCAGGTTTTCGAGCACCTCGCTTCGGCCAGCGCGAAATTGGGCGCGCCCGAACAGGCCCTCCGCGCGGTCACTTCCGTAGCCGAAGTCGCGCCGCGCAACAGCGCGTATCTCGAACGCGCCGGCTGGCTCCTGCTCGTCGCCGGACAACACGCCCACGCCGAAACGCTCTTCCGACGCGCCATCGCCGAACGCGACGACCACGCCAATGGATTCCGGGGCTTGGCCCTGAGCCTCTGGCTGGCAGGCAAGCACGAGGCCGCCGCCGAAATTCTCGAAACCGCCTTGGGCAAGACCTTCGACGGACGCTACGGCGACGCGGCACGCGTGCTGCGCGAAGAACTGGCCTACGTCTACCGCGCCTGGATCGCCGCCGATCCGGCGGCGTTCAAGACGGTTCCCGAACGCGCCAAGCGCAATAAAGTCAGCCTCCAGAAGTGGGATGCTCTGCGCGTCACGCTGGCCTGGGAAACCGACGCCAACGATGTGGACTTGCACGTGGTCGATCCGAAGGGCGAAGAGTGCTTCTATTCGCACACGCAGACCGCTTCGGGCTTGAGCCTCTACAGCGATCAGACCCAGGGTCTGGGGCCGGAGGTGATTCGCACCGACAAGCTCCTGCCCGGCGCCTATCAAGTAGGGGTGAAGTACTACAACCCCGGCCCGATGGGGGTCAGCCGCGGCGTGGTAGTGGTCTATCGATCCGACCACTCCGGCTTGGTGGCCCAGCCCCAGATCGCGCCGTTCTGCCTCGTGCCCCAAGGCGAAGGCATCCGGCATCTCCTGGAGCTTACGGTGGTACCGCCCGCGCCTGCCCCGCAGCCGAAGCCGGCTCCCTGAGCGGCCCTGGAGCTGACCCCGCAGCGGCTATATTTACCTGGATAGGGAATAACCAGCCTGTTGCCTTCGTCTTAGTGCGGGACTATCCTTGTAGAGGATAGGGCCGGGCTAGGGGGGTGCTCGTTCGCCACCCCGGAGGCCAGATGGAACAGCGCGAAGCCACGCATTCGAATCCGGAACCGGCCGCGTCGCAAACGGACGTTCCGAAGCGCATCGGATCCTACACGATCCTGAGCCGCCTCTACGACGGCAGCATCAGCACGCTCTACAAGGCCAAGCAGGATCGTCTGGGCCGCGTCGTGGCCTTGAAGACGCTCAAGGAATGGCCGCCCGCGCACAACATGATCCTCGAACGCTTCAACCGCGCGACTTTCGTCGGCGCGCAGGTGGTGCATCCCAACGTCCCGGTGCTGTACGAATCGGGCACGGTGGACGGATACCACTTCGCGGCGCTGGAATACATCCACGCACAGACGCTGCAGGAACTCCTCGCCGAACGCACGCGCGTGAGCGAACGCCGCGCGGTCTGGATCGGGCTTCAAGTCGCCCGGGCGCTCAGCGCGCTGCACGCGAAACGCATCATTCACCGCAACGTGAAGCCGAAGAATATCCTGGTCGAACCCGACGGGCGCGTGCGCGTCGTGGGCATGGGCTTGGCCAAGGTCGAAGCCGCCTGCTTCACCCAGGAACTCGACGCGCAAACCATCGGCACGCCGCATTACATGGCGCCCGAGATCATCCGCGGCTGCTGCACCGATCCGCGCAGCGATCTGTACTCGCTGGGCGTGACGATGTACGTGATGGTCGCCGGCCGCCCGCCCTTCGCAAAGGGCATCCCGGCGGCGGTGATGGCCAAGCACCTGTACGAAAAGCCCGACGCGCTGAAACAGCTCGACCCGGACCTCTCCGACGAATTCGTCGCACTGGTCGAGCACATGATGGCCAAGTGCCCGCACGAGCGCCCCGAGTCGGCCGAAAAAGTGGCCGAGCAGCTCGAACGCATGGCGCGGCGGCTCTACCGCGACAAACTCGGCGGCGCGCCCGCCTTGGCCGAACCGTGGCATGCGAACATCCCCTGGGCGGCGCTGGCGCGGGGAGCGGGCGTCTTCTTCGGTACGCTCCTGGCCATATTCCTCCTAGGTATGGCCACCTACGGCACCTGGGCCTTTTTCTGGAACGCCGAACCGGCTCCCGCCGCACCGGCGCGCTCCGCGCCGATCGCCGTCCCTGCGGAACCCCCAACGGCCGCGGCCGAAGCGCTGGGCGAAGAGTTGCAAGCGCCCGTCAACCCCATCCAAGAACGCATCCGAGTCGATTTTCTGCGCCTGCTGAAGCTGGAAGACGGCTTCCGCCGCGATGGCTGGCAAGGCGTAGGCGAATGGGAGCGCTTCCTGCGCACCTTCCCCGATGCGCCCGAAGAGCTCCGCGCCCGCGCGCAGGCCGAGGTCCGCCGCTTCCGGCAGCAGGAAATCGAGCGCATGGGCGCGCGCGCCGGACGACAGGACAATCCGGGCGGCGAAGACCTCGAGTTCTAAAAAAGAGCGGGCGGCCCGCGAAGGCCGCCCGTTTCCGCCGCAACTGAGCGCCGAAGCTTACGGCTTTAATCCAGCATCATCGAATGCACGGACCGTTCGAACTCCGCTTCGAACTGAGTATACGAATCGGGCGTGGCGGTACAGGTGACCACGAATCCGCGCTTGCCCTTCGAGAAGTAATACTGCAGCACCTTCAGGTTCAGCTCGCCCATGCGATGGGTGAAGACCAGCCGCTTGGCCGACTGCCCCTGGATGATCGTATCGCCCAACTGGACCTCGACGAAGTCCGTCATCACCTTGCGCAACTGGAGCTGATTCGCGTCGTAGTAATCGGAAACCGAGTACTCGTTGGGCAGGTCCTCCACGACCACGTTGATGTTCTCGCGGAACGTATCGCTGGCGTTGGCCTGCGCGCTGAGCGCCAAGACCACCGTGCCGTGCGCATTCTCCTGGCGCTCCCAGGTCTCCGGCAGCACGATCGAAAACCCTTTTGCCGGCGCCTTAAAGCGATTGGCTTCATTCACTTGCGAGCCGCCGCCCAGCCCGCCGCCGCCGCCCGGACCCGTCGGCGTCGAGGCCGTCTGGACGCCCCCGCCGCAACCGGCCAAACTCAAAGCCAGAAAAGCAGCCCACATCGCCACGCCCAGCCGCACGAACGCGCGCTTCATCGGTCACCTCTCCCGTTTAATGTTGAAAATCGATGTCCAGCAGTATGCCGCAACCGCCAAGAAGACCAACGCTAAACTGGGCGCGTGACCGCTTCCGCCTGGCCGGCGTGCCGGCATGCGTCTCGAATACGCTTTCAACCTCTTTAGCTTAAAGGAGTTACTACTGAGGCGAAGGGCCGCTGCGCATCTTCTTGGCGGACATCAATTCGTAACAGTTGGTGCAGATTTTCTGGTCTTCGTATTCGCGCAGGTCTTCGGCCGAGACCGTAGCCATACACATGGGGCACAACGAGGCGCTTTCGGTGGCCTGCGCCCAACCGCCTTTGCGCGGCGCAGTGGACTTGGGTACCGGGCTCTCGGACGTGGCGCCGACTTCGGTCCCGCAGCTTGGGCACGCGGTGCGTCCCCCGCGCAAGATGGTTCCGCAACGCTTGCAGCGCAGAACTTGGGCGGTGGGAACAGGCATGCTTATTTGCCCGTTTCGAGCTTTGGCGCGGCCGCGACCTGCTGGCGCGCTTCGTGGTCGAGCTTCTGGAACTCAACCGCCTTCGTGGGCCACCACTTCTTGATGTCCATCGGTGTGTCGTAGGCGGCCTTGAACGTGGAGCCGGCCGCGGCGTTAAAGGTAACCAGAATTTCCTCGAAGTACTTGCGTGTGGCCGCCGCCACCTCGCGGTTGGTGGTGCTGGAACCCATTCCATAGTTGTTCTGGTTGTTGCGGTTGCTGTCGTCCGGCAGCGGCGGATAGCGCAGCGTGGTCATGTAATGCGCGAACGCCTCCAGCGCATCGTAGCGGAACTTCAGTGTGGACAGTTCGGCCGCCATCTCTTTCTTGGCGTCGCGATCCTTCTCGTTCTTGAAAGTCAACGCGGCCAGCCGCGCCACGAAACCGTCCTTATCGGGGCACGCGCACATGAGTTTGAAAGCCGACTTGCGCACCTCGATGTCCTGGTCCATCGCCGCGACCTTATACAGCATCTGCAGCGAAGCCTGTTCCGATACGCCCTTCAGCTTCTGGACGGCTTCCAGGCGCGCGGCCGGCGGCGCATTGTTGTAACCCGCCGCAAACTCGTTGCGCAGCTCGACTTCGGCATCCGCCGCCGCGACAGCCGGAACCGCCAGCACGGTGCCCAAAAAGACCCAGGCCCATTTCGCTTGGTTACGCATGATTCCACTCCCATCCACGGTTCGGCCTCTCGCAGGACAGCTTTTCCATCGCGATGTGGCCATGCGCCGCGGTTATGCCCGGCCTAACGCTTTCAACATCGTGCGCCCGATTTCGGCGGGGCTGTCGGCTACTTGTACACCGGCCTCGCGCAGCGCCTTTACCTTGCTGTCGGCGGTGCCCGATCCGCCCGAGACGATCGCCCCGGCGTGCCCCATGCGCCGTCCCGGCGGCGCCGTGCGCCCGGCGATGAACCCGGCCACCGGTTTGGTCATGTGCTGCTTGATCCACGCCGCGGCTTCTTCTTCGGCCGTGCCGCCGATCTCGCCGATCATGATCACACCCGCCGTCGCCGGATCGGCTTGGAACATCTGCAGGACGTCGATGAAATCCGTCCCCTTCACCGGATCGCCGCCGATCCCCACGCAGCTCGACTGGCCGAATCCGGACTTGGTGATCTGCCAGACGGCTTCGTAGGTCAGCGTGCCGGACCGTGAAAGAATCCCGATGTCGCCGGCTTTGTGAATGTAGCCCGGCATGATCCCGATCTTGCAGGCCTCCGGCGTAATCACGCCGGGGCAGTTGGGGCCGACCAGCCGCACGTTCGGGTAACGCTGCAAGGCCTGCTTCACGCGCACCATATCCAGCACCGGAATGCCTTCGGTGATGCAGCAAACCAGCCGGATGCCGGCGTCGGCGGCTTCGAGGATCGCATCGCCCGCGAAAGGCGGCGGCACGAAGATCATCGTCGCGTCGGCGCTCGTTTTCTTGACGGCCTCGGCCACCGAGTTGAAAACCGGAAGCTTGCCCGCGGGAATCGGCTGCTTGCCGTCGAATCCGCCGCCTGTGGGCGCGGCTTCGATCTCGAAGTACGTTCCGCCTTTGCCCGGCGTAACGCCGCCGGCCATTTTCGTGCCGTAGGCGTAGCAGCCTTTGGTATGCGCGCCGCCGAAGGCGCCCGTCATGCCCTGGCAGATCACCCGGGTGGATGCGTCAACGAGGATGGCCATGAACTCCTCCTGAGAAGTCGTGCCCTAAGAATAGGCGCACTGGTGCAGGGATCAAGGGAAAGGCTCACGCTCTGAACAACGGCTCCGGACCGCCCAGGACGAACTTCCAGAGCACCACCGCCGCCCAGTGCATCAAAAGCGGTGGCCAGACCGACCCGCTGCGCAGATACGCCACCGTACAAGCTGCGCCCAACAGCGCCGCCAGCAGCAGAAAACTCGGCGCGTAAAAGACCGGACGCGCGGCCGGACGCAGCAGCCACGCGTTCAGCGGATGCGCGGCGACGAAAAGAACCAGTGCCACGGCGCTCCAAGTCCAGACGCTGCTCGGCGAAACCGATTCGGTGCGATGCGGAAGCAGCAGCACCCGAAACAAGGTCTCCTCCAAAAGGCAAGGAATCAGGAGCGAGACGCCCATGAAGGTTACCAACTGTGCAGCGGTCCATTCGGCGCGCTGGAAGCGGATCAGCCCCGTGGCGTAGCCAAGAGGCAGCGCGAGGACGGTAAAGGCGAGCAAGCACAGCCCCGCATCGCGCCAGCCGGCGGCGTCGGGCCAGGTACGAAACGCGGCGGCCAAGCGGGCAAGGAGCATCGCGAACGGCTCTCGGGCCGAACCTCAAGACGGCACGGGCAACGAAAAACGATAGACCCGCGGGCGAGAGGACCGCGGTACCCCCGGCCCGGCGCGCACGCCGCGAATGACTACTTCTTCAGCGAGGCGCAGACCTTCTCGGCGGCGTCGGCGAGCGTGTCGGCGGTCTGGATCGGCAGGCCGCTCTCTTTCAGGAGCTGCTTGCCGCGATCGACCTGGTTGCCTTCCAGGCGCACGACCAGCGGAACCTTGAGGTTCACTTCCTTCACCGCGGCGATCACGCCCTCGGCGATCACGTCGCAGCGCATGATGCCGCCGAAGATGTTGACGAGGATCGCCTTCACTTCCGGATCGGAGAGGATGATCTTGAAGCCCGCGGCCACCTTCTCTTTAGTCGCGCCGCCGCCCACGTCGAGGAAGTTCGCGGGCTGGCCGCCGTAGAGCTTGATCGCGTCCATGGTGCCCATGGCCAGACCGGCGCCGTTGACGAGGCAGCCGATGTTCCCTTCGAGCGCGATGTACGAGAGGTCGAACTTCTTGGCCTCGGTTTCCTTGGGGTCTTCCTCGGCCAGGTCGCGCTGGTCGGCGGACTGCTTCTGGCGGTACAGCGCGTTGTCGTCGTAACTGAGCTTGGCGTCCATGCAGAAGACGCGGTCGCCGCTGCGCGCGAGCGGGTTGATCTCGAGCATCGCGCAATCGAGCTTCACGTAGGCGCGGCAAAGCGCCGTGAGAATCTTCGCCCCGCTCTTGAAGGCTTCGCCTTCCAGGCCCAGGAAATACGCGGCGCGGCGCGCCTGGAACGGCCACAAGCCCTGGTCGGGATCGAAGTGCTGCTTCAGGATCTTCTCGGGGTGCGTCTCGGCCACTTCTTCGATGTCCATCCCGCCGGCGGGGCTGATCATCAGCAGCGGCAGGCCGGCGGCGCGATCGAGCAGCACCGCGGCATAGAATTCCTGTTCGGGCGGACAACCGGCCTCGACGTACAAGCGCTGCACTTTCTTGCCCGACGCGCCGGTCTGCTTGGTGAGGAGCACGTTGCCCAGCAGACCCGCCGCGGCCTTCTCGACGTCGGCCTCGCTCTTGCACAGCAGCACGCCCTTCTCGCTGGTGACGCCCGGACCGCTGTATGCGCCGGTATGGGCGTCGTACTTCGTCGCATCGAGCTTATCCGGAGCGACGGCTTTGCCTTTGCCGCGGCCGCCGGCGTGAATCTGGGACTTCACCACCACGACGGGGCTTTTGAGCGTCCCGTACGCGGCTTTGGCTTCGGCGGGCGTAAACGCGACCACGCCGGGGAGCACATCGACACCCAGCGAGCGGAGCAGTTCCTTGGCCTGATGTTCATGGATGTTCATGCGTGCGTGTCCTCGTGTGATGAAGCGGCAGGTGGCTACCTTATAGAAGGACCGCCGGTTGGCAAGCTCACCCCGCGAGCGCGGCCGGTCTCGCCGTTGCAATACGGGCCGGTGTGCGCAATCTTCATGAGCATGAACGAGGATCCGTATCCCGTGCCCGCGGCGCCCTCGGTTCCCTCGGAACCTGCGCCGCCGCCCAGCCGGCGCTGGATCTGGATCGCGCTGCTCTCGTTCGGCGCGCTCGCGGCTTTCGTAACCTGCACCGTGGCGTACTTCGTGGGCTACGAACGAGGCCGCGGCTTCGAACGCCGGCGCTTCGGACCGGCCGCGAGCTTCAACGCGCCTTCGCTCCCCGGCGCCTTGCTCCCCGGGGATCCCGCGGAGCGCGACGGACCCTTGCCCGAGAACTGGTGCTTTGCGCCCGAGCATTGCGCACGGCTGGTCTGGCCGATGGAACTGGTCGCGCATCCCGATTTCCCGGACGGTTACACGCTGCGCGTCCGCCAAGGCGCCAACCGCATCTCCACGCCCGACAGCGGGCTGTGCGAGTTCGTCTTCGAGACCGAGGCGCGCGGCGTCTACCAAGTCTGGGTGCACGCCAAGTATTCGGACGATTGCGGCAACAGCCTCGCCTGCCGGATCGACGGCTCCGAAAAAATCGGCGTCGGGAACCAGAAAGTCTACGGGCGCTGGATGTGGGAATGCGCCCAGCGCCCCTTCCTGCTGGAAGCCGGGCGGCACCGCCTGCTGGTGCAGACGCGCGAGGACGGACTGGAGTTCGACCGCGTGGCGGTGATCGGCGCGCAGCAGGAAGGCCAGATCGATTTCGATTCCATGCCGCTCACGCCGCCGCCGCGTTTCGATTACTTGCCGTCCACCGGGCCGCACCAGCAGCCGCTGGGCGGCCTTGAGATGGAAGCGCTGGCGACCCAAAGCCTGGTCGCGGCGCCCACCCATCGCAACGAGCTGAGTATATTCGTAAGGCTGAACGGCGGCACGCCGGTGAACTGCCGGATCGAATGGTACAGCCAAGGAGTGCGCCTGGGCTCTCAGGAATTGCGCTTGGACGCGCATCGCCCGTTCGAAGTGTTGAAGCGGAATCTGATACTGCCGCTCGGACAAGGCTACTGGATCCCCGTGGAAGTCCGAGCGTACACGGCCGTCGGCTGCGTGCAGGCGCGCAAGCTGCATTTTGTGCGCCCGTTCGACTGGGCTTTCCTGGGACCGATCGCGGATCCCGACGGCGCGGGCTTGAACCGGCGGCTCGCCCCTGAAGACCATCTGGATCGTCTGGCTGGGCGGCCAGCCCTGCCCGGCGCGACCTGGCGCGAGTCGCGCGACGGCGGTTGTTACGACGCGTTCGGCGTGGTGGACCTGAACAAAGTCTTCGGACGCGAGACTCCGCTGTACACGGAGGAACCGGCGAGCGATCCGCAGATCGCCTACGCGGTGACGGAAGTCTGGGCGCCGGAAGCGCACCACCTGCCGATGAACTTTATCGGTGACGACTGCCTTCAAGCGTGGTGCAACGGGCGCGAACTGTTCAAGCAATCGGGCGCGACACCGCTCGAAACGAACCTCTTGCGCATCGGCGTGGACACCCGCATGGGCGTGAACACGTTTGTGTTCAAAATTCCGCAGACGACGCTGGGCTGGCAGTTCCTGTTCGAACCGGACTATGTGATTCCGTACAGCCATCCGCAGGCTTTTACGCCGGTGCCGATCGAACGGTGGGGAGCGGTGGATGAGTAAGAAAGCAAAGCGAAGCTGGCATTCCACGTGCGTAGAAAATATAGGAAGTTTTGCTTTAGCCCCCTTGGAAACTACGATGCGCCGGAACGAATCACGCTTGTCGCGAACGGGAGCGCTGCTGTTGTGCGGCGTGGCCTTCGCGCTCGCGTGTTGTCCGGGCGGCGTGGCGATCAAGCGCGGCGGACCCTGCGGGCAAGCGCTCTGCCCGTGCCCGCTGCAGGCCGAAGCTCCGCCGGCCCATGCGTGCTGTGCGAAACTGCGCTTGGCCCCCGAACGCCCGCCTGCCGGCGGTCCGGCGCTTTCGGCGTCCGGTTCGCGCTGGGTGCTGCAGGAAGTTCTCTCGCAGTCCGAAGCCTGTGCCGTTGCCTTGAACTTCGCTTGTATAAGGAACAAACCCGCGCGCGCGGACACAGCTTCCGTGGCGCCGCCGCTCGCCCCCACGCTGGAAATCCCCACCCCGCCCCCACGCGGCTGACGGCGCGTACCGCACCGTCAACCGAACGTACCGCACCGCATGCGGCTCCGCGTGGAGCCGATCGTGCGGCGTTCCCGCATGGGGGAAGTCCGTCATGTCATTCAGGTACCTGTTGGCAGGGCTGATCGCGCTGGGGGCGCTGCGCGCGCCGCTGGCGTGCGACAGTTGCAAATGCACGGCCGGCGACCCGGCACGCGGCGGCGCCTCGGGCATCACCGCCGGGCACGAACACCACGAAGACTACCGCTGGTCGGTGGACGCTTCGTACCACTACAAGAACTGGGACCGGATCAAGCCGTCCCACGCGCTCGCGATCAACGACACCGCCGGACGCCATACGCATGCCGTGATCGACGAATGGACGGCGAGCATCCGAGTAGGCTACGCGGTCACGCGAGACGTCGAGTTGGGTCTGACGCAAGGCTACCGGCACGTGCGGCAGCAGAACGCGACCGATCCGCTCTTCAACGGCGCGCACGAGACCAGCAACGGGATCGACGACCTGCGCTTCGATTTTCGCTGGCGCTTCAAGCGCCAGACGGAGGGCGGCTGGCCGGTCGATCTGGCGCTCTTCGGCGAAGGGCTGTTCCCGACGGGGCAGGTCCACGAACGTGGCGCGAACGGCGCGCGGATCGAAGCCGAGCACCAGCCCGGAACCGGCGGCTTCGCCGGGACGCTGGGGCTGGCCGTCTCGCGCGGCTGGAACCGTTGGGGCGCCAGCGGCTCGGTGACGTACACGCACAAAACCGAAGGGACGCAGGAATACAAACCCGGCGACGTGCTGCGCGTCAGCGCGAGCGGAAGTTACCGCGTCTCGCCCGAAAGCTGGGGCACAAAAATCTGGGTCAACCTCGGCGTGCAGGCGCTCTTCGAAAACAAGGCCCAGGAAGACGGCGAGAAAGACCCCAATCACGGCGGGCAGACGATCTTCGTCATCCCCGGTCTGGCCGTGCAGCCGCTGGATCGCCTGATCTTCAGCGCCTCCTTGCAGCAGCCCGTGTACCAACAGCTCAACGGCTACCACCAGGAAGAAGACTGGGCGCTCGCGTTCAATACGCGCGTGCGCTTCTAAATTTCAACCCAACCCAACATCGCACAAAGGAAACCTGCCATGAAGAAGACCCCGATCCTGTCCCTGGCTTTGCTGCTCGCGCTAGCCGTTCCGGCGTTCGGCGTTCCGGTCGCGCCGCGGCACGGCGGCGGCGCCGGCGCGTTCGGCCCGCACGGCATCCGCAATCGGCTGGATTTCATGCTCAACGGTTCGCGCGACGGCCGCGACCGCTTGTCGCTCTTGCTTGACCTTGGCGAAGAAGCGTTCGACTCGGCGGCTCCCTACGACGAACCGCGGATCGCGACGCTGGTGCTCTCGACCGAGCCGACCGCTCACGAGCACGGCGCCGCGGCCCCGCGCCACGAGACGCCGGAAAGCTGGACCTACGAGACGACCACGCCCAAAGGATTCAAGCTTTCCGTGCCGGGTACGCGCTTGCGCCTGATCAAGAAAGGCCGCGGCTTCGCGCTCGACCTATCGCGCGCAACGCTCGACGACTTCAAGGCGATGCTGCACCATTCCGAAGGTACGATCACGCTCTACCTTACGCTTTCGCACAATCACCTTCCGCACGCCGACAGCGTGGGTCCGCGGCATGCTCACGCGTTGTACGAAGGTGCGTTCGAAGTGAAGCTCACGCGGCGCGGAGCGGTGCTGATCGGGCGAGGTACGCCGACGGAAGCCGAGGGTCCTCACGAAAAGGCCGAAGCGTTCTGAGCGCAACGCTTATTCCGCGCTGAGGACGATGAGCTGGCCTTCTTTGGTGACGACGTACACCTTGCCGTCGCGAACGGTGACGCCGGCGGGTTCGCCGCCGCAGCGGAAGCGCCAGCGCAGCTTGCCTTCGCCGTCCAGGGCATAGACTTCGCCGGAGATCGTGCCGAGGAAGACCCCCGCGCCGTCGAAGACCGGCGGCGTGACTTGGTCGGCCAGCGGCTTCTCCCACGCGGGACGCGGCTCGACGGCGGGCGATTCGCGCGGATAGCTGCGCAGCGTGCCCACGCGGGTGAGCCCGTAAACGCCCTGCGGACCGACCGAAACGGCGGTAAAGCGGTCCCGCGGATCGCCGGGCTTGAGCACCCAGTTCTTCTGGCCGCGCTCGAAGTTCGCGACGAGAAGCCCGCCGCTGGCGGTGGTGTAAGCGCCCAGCATTTCGCCGGGCTTCGCGCCCGTCGTCTCGTCGGGACTCGCGGCCACCAGGCGTTCGCCGGCGTCGATGGTCCAGACCTTGCGGCCATCCTCGATCCGCCACGCGCTGATCTCGCCGCCGCGCGCAGCGGTGACCAACTGGCCGCGGCCGGCCTGGCGCACGCCCGCGATCGGCTCGCAGTCGGGGTACACGGCGTCCTGGATCTTCTGCTGCCAGAGCGGCCGCGCGGGCTTCTCGACGTCGTAGACGCGCAGGATGCCGTCGGCGCAGACCACGGCGAGCAGAGTCTTGCCGGCCAGCAGCGTATCGCGGCGCAACACCATCCCGCCCACCGGTTCGACGGGCAATTCCAACAGCCTCTTTTTCGCGCCGTCCGCGCGTGCGATCGTCCAGATTTCGCGCTGCCGCGTGGCGATCGCCAGATGCGTGGTATCCCACGCCTGCGGCGGCTGGTGAATCTGCCACCAAGTGGGATCGTCGACGAACACTTCCTTGCCCGAGCCGTCGCTCGCGGGCCGCCGCGTGGCCTTGGTGTCGACCAGTCCTTCGGTGCGCCAGCGCACCCGGCCTTCGGCATCCACGGCCAGCAGTTCCCCGCCCGCAGCCGCGTAAAGCATGCCGTCGAGCACCACGGCCGGAGCCTGGCTCGCCGCGCCGAGGTTTAACTGGCGCAGCGCCGCACGGCTGAGACTGACCCGAATATCCAGCTCGTCCACCCGCAAGCCGCGGATCACGCGTTCGAGCGGCGCATACCCGGGCAGCGAGAGCAGCAAGGTCGTCGTCTCGCCCACCGGAATGTCCAGCGCCAGCGGCGTCTTCCCCGCCACTCTTCCGTTCACCTTCACTTCGGCGCCGGTGGGATCGGTGTCCACCTGGGCCGGAAGCTTGACCTTCTGCGTAGCGAGATAGCCGCGGTGTTTTTCGAGGAGCCGTTCGTACAGCAGCAGCGCAGCGGGCCGGTCTTGCTTCTCCTGGGCCGCGCGCACCTGCTCGAGCAGATCCTTGGCTTCTTTGATCTGCTCCGCGATCTCCGCGGCCCGGTTGCCCAGCCCCTTGGCCTCGGCGAATTCGGCGTACTCGCGTTCAAGCCGGGACAGCAGTTCGAACGCTTCGTCGCCCGCCCCGCGCGCTTCGGCCAAGCGCGCGCGGTTCAGTCCTTCGCGTAATGCGTTGCGGCGTTCCTGCAACAGCGTGGCTTGCTTGGCCGCGTCTTGTGCAAGCGGAAGTTCCGGCCAGACGACCCGCGCTTCGGCGAACTTGTCCAGCGCCAGTTCGGCCTTCTGCTGCCGAACCAGTTCCAGCGCCTCGCGATGCCGAGTCTCCACCGTCTGCGCGATCCCCTCCAGGCGCTTGAGCGCGTCTTTCGCTTCCTGCCGCTGCGCTTCGGACGCGGAGGACGCGCCCTCAAGTGTTGCGAAGATTTCCTTGGCCGCCTGGTAGCGCCGCTCGCTCTCGCGCGCCTTGCCTTCCGCGAGCTTCTTGGCCCATTCGGCCTCGCTGCGGGCATCCTGGAGCTTCTGCAGCTTCTCCTGCACCCGCTTGGTCGACTGGGCCAGCGGATCCTTGAGATGACTCTCGGGATGCTCCCGGCCGAGCGTCTCGTACGCCGCCAGCGCCTGATTCAAGCCCCCAGTCTCTTCCAGCAGGTAAGCCTGGTCGAAGCGGTAATCGAGTTCGCGCCGAAAGCTCGCGCGCGCGTCTTCGTAACGGCGCAGCACCAGTTCGGAAAGTTCGCCGTCGGGATCGTTCAGCGTCTTCGCGAACTCTTCCCAGATCGCGATTTCGTCCTGGTAACGCTGTTCCATGTGCGCGGCCGCGGCCAGATCGACCGCCGCCAGGTACTCGTCGGGCCAGATTTTCTTGCGGCCCATCAGGATGTACGTGACCACCGCATAGAGAAACAGCGCCACCGCGACCACCGACAGAACGGTGCGCCGGACCACCTTGCGCCGCTGGTAGGCTTCGGCCGCTCCTTTGTGGCTGACGAGATCGTCCTTGCGCTGGTCCTGGTACAGCTCGGCGCGCAGCTTCGCTTCGGCGGTCTGGTCGAGCATGCGTTGCAAGTCGGCGCGTTCGTTCTCGTCGCGGATCGTTTCGAGCAGGCGGCGGTAAATGTTCAGCGCGTCGGCGAAGCGCCCTTGCACGCGGTGCTCGCTGGCCAGATAGCGCAGCTTCCCGCTGGGGTACGGCGCGATCCAGGCGTCGTCCAGAAAGCGGATCACCGACTGGCATACCTGGAAGCGGCCTTGGCAAGAAAGCTTGACGACCGTCTCGAGCGTGCGGCCTTCGCGGATCAGCCGCAGGATGCGCTGATTCGCGGGCTGCAGCTTCTTGAACAGCTCGTTGCCCTTCTCGGTGACTTCGAAGCATATGTACGGCGTGGGCAGGCGGCTTTGAATCTTTTCCCACTCGTCGGTGCGGCCGAACGATTCCTCGATCAGCTTTTTGAGGTCGATGCGCAAGCTGTGGATGTTGGCGCCGCGGGCGCCGCCTTGCGTCTGGGCCACCGAGATCAGATCGACCGAACTGCCCTTCGTGTCGAAGGTGTAATCCCCGTCCCGCCACGTGAATAGATCGAGCACCTCTTCTTCGAGCTGAAAGCGCAACGCCGCGTCGATATCCTGCTGCGAGACGACTTCCTTGAGCACCAGCAGCTCGCCCAGCTTCGGGCGCGGCTCCATCTTCCTCTGCTCTTCCAGCAGCGCTTCAAGCTTCTCTTCGCTGAGTTTGCCCCGCACCACCAGCAGGTCGCCCAATCGGGTTCGTTCGGCGAGACGGTCGGAGAGTACGGTGACTTGCCCGTGATCCAGCGCGACGCGCTTTTCACCCATCGACGATGAAACCGACAAGACGCCTGTGGCGCCCTCTTCGGCCAACTGCTGGAACAGCTCAACCAGCACACCGTCTTTGATGGGGCCTTGCCATTCCATAAGCCGGTTGCCGTTAACTCCTGCCTAGAGCGCCAGAAGGTGCGTGCATGCCTGCTATCAAGTTCTAACCGACGTAGCAGGAATGGTTTGTATAGGGACGGGCAGCACAAAGCAAGCCGGTGACATGCCCCTCGCCGGGCCCGTCATCGGTCTTCCCATGCGGCCTTTTATTACACTAGGCATGTACTTCATCCAGACATACCATGCACATACTTGGTGTTTTTTACCACGCGGAGACGATCTCCATGGCTCCACACGCTGCCGCCGAACCGCGCGCCCCCCAATCCGGCGTCGAAATGGCCTTCGACGCGCTCCTGGGAGGCGTGATCGACCGCATCTTCACGGGGCACCAGGCCAGCCGCAGCGTACCCGGCTTTCACACCCATCCGGGCGAACAAGTGCTCGTCGGACTGGAAGGCGAAGGAACCTTGGAAATCCAACGCCAAGCCGGTACGGCCCAGGAACGGCGCGCGAGCTTCCGGTTTGCCGAAGGCGATGTCGCGGTCCTGGGCACAGACAAGCCGCATCGCTGGATCACGCCGACCGGCGAACTGGTGGTCCTGGCGATCAACCTCGGGCCGCGCGAGACCGCGCCGCGCAAGCTGGAACCGCTGGCGCAAGACTACGAAGTGGTCGCCGCGAGCCTGCTGGGCGGCGGCATCCCCGAAGTGTATCCCGGGCTCGTGAAAGGCGATGCGGAGTTCGCGCGCCTCGTGGAGCAGTACCAGGCCGAATCCCGTGTGCGCCGTCCCGGTGTGCGGATTCGCGTCGGTGCGCTGGCCCTGGAGATCCTGGTGCATCTGGCGCGGCGCTGCGTTGCCACCGATCCGCAGCGCGTCCTCGACGAACGCCGCGCCGCCACCATCGAACGGCTCGCCCCGCGCCACTACGTCGAACGCGCGCGCGTGATCATGCACGCCAATTACCGCGCCAGCTTGCCGCTGGAAGCGCTGGCCGAGCAAGTCGGGCTTTCGGTCACCCACCTGCACCGGCTTTTCGTGGCCGAACTGGGCCAGCCGCCGATGCAGTACATGCGCCAGTACCGCCTGCGCCGCGCCGCCGAAGCGCTGGCCGGAACCGAGCGCCCCGTCGCGCAGATCGCCCGCGACGTAGGCTTCGCCTCGGCCGAACGCTTCGCCAAGGCCTTTCGCCAATACTTCCAGCAATCCCCGCGCATGTACCGCGCCGCGGCGCTGAAGGAGGGACGCGCGCTCCTTTAGCGCTACAGCCGATCCAGCAAGTGCTGCTGGTCCGTGCCGGCCAGGCTGCCGCCGACGGCTTTGAAGTTCTTCAGATCGATCTCTTCAAGCCGGAACGTCGTCTCGTGGCGGATCGCGTTCAGCACCGTCTCGCCCGGCGCTTCCAGCGCCGCCCGTTCGGCCGGCGAAAGCCGGGCCACCCAGCGCGGAAATTGGCTGTTGGCGCGGCGCACGTTCGGATCGGGGGCGGGCTCCTGGAAGTTCAGGAAGCGCCCCTGCGCATCGAGCGAATCGGCGAAGCCGTGCCGCGCTTCCCAGGCCTCCAGATCGCGCCGCATCGCGTCGGCGCGCGCGCGGTGCTCCGGAGCGACCGTTCCGAGCAATCGATTCTCGGCTTCGCGCGGATCGCTCGCGAGATCGTAGAGTTCTTCCCAGCCGTCGCGCAGTGCGTAGTGGTATTTCCAGGTTCCGCGGCGCAGGCAAAGCCAGCGGCCTTGGCGGCGGCCGTATTCGAGCACCAGTTCTTCGCGCGCCTGCTCCAACCCGCCGCCTTTGCGGCCCAGCAGCGAAGCGCCCGGCAGCGCCGGAGTCCCCGGGTACTTCGCTTCGGCCAGATCCAGGCAGGTTGGCGCGAGATCCAGCAGGCTGACCGGTTCTTCGCGCACGGTCCCGGCGTCGAACCGGCCGGGCAACCGCGCCAGCATCGGAATGCGCGTCGCCGCTTCGAACGGAACGCTCTTCTGCCACTGCCCGTGATCGCCCAGCATCTCGCCGTGGTCGGGCGTAAAGACGACGAGCGTGTTCGCCGCCAAGCCGGTCTCGTCGAGTGCGCGCAGGATCTTTCCGACGCCGTGGTCGATGAAGCTGATCGAGGCGTAATACAGCGCGCGCACGCGCCGCAGCAGCGCGGGCGTCGCGGCGTACATGCTCGCGTAATCTTTCATGGGCCGCCGGTACGGCGGGATCGTTTCGGGTGCGCGGTCGTAATTGAACGGTTCCGGAATCGCCGCGGCGTCGTACATCGACGCCCACGGTTCGGGCGGGTTCCACGGCGGATGCGGCGCGATCCAGCTCGACCAGCAGAAGAAGGGCCGCTCGCGGTGCGCGCGGAGAAACTCCACGGTGCGGTCCGCGACCCAGGCGCTCCCGTGATGCTCCTCGGGAATCGCCGAAACCTGAGGCAGGTGATAGAGCAAGTTCCGCACGCCGTGAACTTCGCGCTTGTGCCCCAACCCATTCGCCTTCAGGTACATCAGATACTCGTCGTCCTCGCGGTAGTCGGGAATCTCCTCCATCAGCTCCATGCGCTGGAAGCCGAAATGCCTCCGCACCGGGCGGAAGTGCATTTTGCCGATGGCGCGCGTGACATAACCGGCCGAACCCAAAAGCTGCGGCAGCGTATACACGAGCGGTTCGGGTTCGGGAACGTTGTTGTCGTGGCGTCCGTGCACCGCGCAACGCTGGCCGGTCATGAAGCTGTGCCGCGCCGCGATGCAGACGGGCACGGGCGTATACGCCTGGGCGAAGCGAGTGCCTTCGGCGGCGATGCGGTCCAGGTTCGGCGTGCGGATCACCGGATGCCCCGCGCAACCCAGCGCGTCGGCGCGCATCTGATCGACCATCAGCACCAGTACATTGGGCGTGGCGGCTATTTTCGCGGCGGGCATAAGCCTTCCTTTCCAACGGGCGCGCAAGCCAATGCTTGTAGGAACGCAACCTACTATAGCACGAATGCGCGCGTACCGTGCCGCCCTGTCGATTACTCGATTTGACCTTACGCCCGGACGCGCGGTTGCTATCTTGAATGGACATGAGCGCACTCGAATCCGAATCCAAAGCGACGCCGGTCTGGCGGCTCTGGCTGGCTTGCGTAACCGTCGCCCTGATGCCGCTCTCCTTCAACCTCGGCTATTACCTCGCTCACTGGCTTCCTCAGGCAGGCTTCCAGTTGCTGCCGAAGGGCCTGCAGCAGCATCTGCTCGACCAGAAGCCGCTTTATTTTTCGCCGCAGGATCCGCTGCTCGCGCTCTGGCTGGTCATCCTCGCTTGGGATCTCTTCAAAGGACGGCTCAAGGACTGGCTGCCGCCGGCGCCCAACTTGGTTTGGGCCGGCGTGGCTGTTTTGAGTTTCCTCTGGCTTCCCGAGGGTGGACGCGGCGCGTGGTTCAAGGCCGCGTTTTTGCAAACGGCGCTGCTGATCGTCTGCGGCGTCTGGATCTTCCGGCACATCGGGACCGATACGCGCACCTACCGCACGCTGGCGCTGGTGCTCGGCGCGAGTCTGGGACTGTGCCTGCTCTATGCGCTGTATCAGTACGTGGGTCCGATGGGCCGGCCGCTCAAGCCGGGCGAGAAGGATCTGGCGCTGGCCGGCGGCGTGACGAATGTGCGCATCGCGGGCTGGTACGGCTACCGCGGGCAACTCGCGGCGCAGGTGGCGCTCCTGGTCCCGGCGGCGGCGGCCTTCGCGGCGCTGGGACGAAACGCCGAAGTTCGCGTGGCGGCCGGCGCGTTGGCGATGCTGGGGATGTGCGTCTGTCTCAGCGCCGGAGGCGTCATCGCGGCCAGCGCCGGAGTGCTGGCGGTGGCCGCAGCGCTCTACGCCGCCCGCGACCGGCTTCACGGCGGGCCGCTCGTAACCACGCCGGCTTGGAAAGGCGCGCTCCTCGTAGGCGCTCTGATTCTGGTCTGGGGCGTCGTGTTGCCCCGGCTGCCGCGCGATCACGTCGCGAGTCTGTGGGATTCGCTCACCTTTTACCGCAAGGTCGAGACACCCAAAGGCCTGCGCGAGGAATCCACCGCGCGCCTGCGCAGGCACCAGGCCGCGTTGAAGCTGCTGAGCAAAGACGAACGCTGGAAGACGGGCGTCGGAGCCGGACAGTTCCAGGGCAGCGTGAACGTCTTTTACGACGTGGCCTATCCGAAGCCCGGCGCGAACACCGACGACGAAGCGGCCTTCGACCAGGAAGCCGACGAACCGTTCACTTTCGGACTGTACGAGACGACGGCGGTGGAACTGGGCTTGGGCGGGCTCTTGGCGGCACTCTGGGTGTACCTGGCCTGGGGCGCGTCGGCCTTTTCGGCGCTGCTGCGACTGGACGACCCGGACGCACGCGTGCTGGCCCTGGCCAGCCTGGGTGCGGCGGTGGGCGCGGCAGTCTTCTCGATTTTCGGACATCCGCTCGTGCGAGGTTGCGGCGGGACGCTCTGCTTTTTCATGGGGCTGGCTTTATTTCTGAATGCGCGGGCGGCCGAAAGGAAATCGGCCTGAACCGTAAGAATCGGTGTTGCGGCTAAATTTTGCGGACGGGGCGCGGCCATGATCGTCTGCGAGCACCTGACGCGGTACTACGGCAGCTTCGTCGCCGTGGACGACGTTTGCTTCGAACTGCCTTCCGGTTCGGTCTGCGCCATGGTCGGGCCCAACGGCGCCGGCAAGTCCACGACCATGCGCATGCTGGCGACGCTCCTCCTGCCTTCGCGCGGGCACGCGCGAATCGCCGGGCTGGATGTCGTCGAACGCCGCGACGACGTACGCCAGTTGCTCGGCTACCTGCCCGAAGCCTTCTCGTTCTACGACGACATGATTGTCGAACGTTACCTGATGTTCTTCGCGCTGGCGTACAATCTCGATCCCGCCATGGCGCAGGAGCGCATCGAAGACTTCCTCGAACGCCTGGGGCTGGGCGATAAGCGCGCGGAAAAAGTCGGCGCGCTCTCCCGCGGCATGAAACAGCGCCTCGGCGTGGCCAAAAGCTTCCTGCACGATCCGCAGGTCGTGTTGCTCGACGAACCGGCCAGCGGCCTCGACCCCGTGGCGCGCGCCGAACTGCGCGACTTCCTGCGCTACCAGCAGCACTTGGGCAAAACAGTGGTGGTCAGCAGCCACGTGCTCAAGGAACTTGCGGACTTCTGCGAATACATCCTGATCCTCGACGACGGGCGCGTGAAGGAATTCGGGCGCCTTTCGGGCAGCGGCGGCGTGCTGGCGCGCTACAGCGGCCTCGCGGCCGGCGGGTTGCGCTACACGTTCCGCGTCCTGAAAGACGCCCCGCGCTTGGAACTGATCCTGAAGGATACGCTGGGCGTGACGGGCGTGACCCGGCGCGACCAGACGGTCGAGTGCGAGATTGCCGGCGGCGAAGAAGCGGCCGCGGCGATCCTGGCGCAGGTCGCGGGCGCCGGGATACCGGTCACGCGCTTCGCGCCCGAAGTCATGGATCTGGAAGGCGTGTACCGCAAGGCCGCCGGCGCCGAACGGCTGGGCGGAGGCGGCGCATGAACGGACCCGAAACCGCGCCTCCGGTGGAAGCCGTGCCCGAAATGCGCACGCGCTCCGTGCCCGTGGATACCCCAGCCGCCGAACGACGAACGCTCCTGCATTACCTGGGACTGCCCTTCTATTACCGCCACACGCCGCCGCAGGTCCTGCGCCGCACGATCTTCTGGGGCTCCGCCGCCGCATTGCTCCTGCTCTTCTCGTCGCACGCGATCATGATGCCGGTCGACCGCGATTCGCTCCTCCATTCGTTCCGCCAGATCTGGCCGTTCGACGGGATGCGCGAGTTTTCCACCATCCAGTCCGGATTCGCGACCCTCTATTTCGAACTGACCATCTTCGCGATCATCATCTCCTCGATCCTCGCGCCGCTCCATTCGACGTATTCTTTCTGCACCGAGCGCGTGACGGGAACCCTGGAGTTCCTCCGGCTGGCTCCGATGCCGACGACCGGCTTGGTCCTTGGCAAGCTCTTCGCCCCGGCGTGGCCCGCCCACGCGATCAGCGCCGCGCTCCTGGTGGTGAGCTTCCCGATGGCATGGCTGGGCGAGTTGGAACTTTCATCGGTCTTCCTCGTCGTGCTTTCGGTGGTCGGAATGACGATCACCATCACCGCCATCGGCGGATTGCTGGCCTGCGCCACCTCGGCCATGCGCGGATTCGTCTCCGTTGGAGCGCTCTTGACGATCGGCTTCTTCCTCCACTTTCTGCCGATGATCGCGCTGGAACTTTCGGGCCTCGAGTTCGTCGCCTTCCTCTCCCCGTGGGGCGCGCTGGATACGTGCTTCTGGCAGGAGTTTCATTCCTCCACCCGGTACGTGGGAATGCCCAAGGCCTATTTCATGGGCGTTGCGAGTCTGGCGTGGTTCTTCATCGCCTTCTTCCACTTGGCGCTTTCCGCGCTGCTGGTCTGGGCCTCGGCGAACAAGTTGGATCATCCCGAGCACTCGGCGTTGTCGCGTAAGGGTTGGCTGCTCGTGTGGGGTCTCTTCGCTTTATCCGCGCTGGGCATCGTGCCCAACCCCGTTCGCGCCAGCGGAGTTTACTCTTACTATGGCGGTTCCTGGACCTGGCTCATCGCTGCGTTCACGATGCTGTGGGCCTTTGCGGCCGTCTGCGGACTGGCCCTTCTCGACCATCCCTTCTCCCGCGACGCGGCGCTGACCGAATCCTGCGAACGGATGGCCGGACATCCCAAACCACGCGGCGGAATCCTGGACCGCATCGGCCATGCCGGATTTGCGGCCCTGCTGGTCTTCATCAGCGGCGCCCTGATCGTATTCGGATTCAACCAAGTCATGCTCAGCACAAGCCGGCCTTCCGATCTCGAAGAACAGGAGGCCTTCACGCAGATCGCTCTATTGCTCTGGTTCGGCGCCACCGGCCTCGCCTGGCTGGTCGGCGTGATCCTCGAGGCGATCGCCGTGAAGCTGCGCAATTTCGTCGCGCGCGTCGTCCTGGGCCACATCCTGATCGGATTGCTCGCGGCTTTGGTGATCGTTCCACTCGTGGACGTGCAGCAGAGCTACTACGGCTGGCGCCGCTCGCTCGACTGCCAGCGCGAATTGCTGCATCCGTCCTTGAACCGGTGGCCGTCCAACAGCTCCCAGCAGCAGCGCGCGCAGTGGGCTCGCCAGAACGCCGAATACGAATTGAAGTACCTGCGCAAGCGCTACGATTTCGACCGCTACGTCGCCGGCTTGGATACGCCGGATAAAATCGACGCCGAACTCGAACGATACAAAGGGCGCAACGTTTCCTGGTTTTGGGCCTATCACCCGCAGGCCATGCTGCTGTATCCCTGCCCGCTCCTGCTGTTCATCGTACTGATGCTGTTTTGGCGGCGTTGGACCTACCGCGGTTTAGAACGCGAAGCGCGCAAGGCCTTGAAGCTCGACGCCCCGCCCGCGCCTCAGCCTTCCTGAGCGAGATCGCGCTTCAGCACCTTCCCCGACGCGTTGCGCGGCAGGCGCTCCAGGATGCGGACCGTCCGCGGCAGCTTGAACGCGGCCAGTTTTTCGCCCAAATAGCGGCGCAGATCCTTCTCTGTCGTCTGTTGGCCCTGCCGCAGCACCACCGCGGCGTGAACCACCTCGCCCAGCGCTTTGTCCGGTTTCCCGAAGACCGCCGCCTCTTGCACCGCCGGATGCCCGCACAGTGCGTTCTCCACCTCGATCGGATACACGTTCTCGCCCGCGACGATGATCAGTTCCTTCTTGCGCCCCTGCAGGAACAAGAACCCTTCTTCGTCCAGATACGCGGTATCGCCGGTGTGAAACCAGCCGCCGCGCAGCGCCTCCGCCGTGGCTTCGTCCCGCTTGAAATAACCCTTCAGCACGCTCGGCCCGCGAATAACCAGCTCCCCTACCGCCCGCGCCGGTAACGGCCGGTCGGCGTCGTCGACGATGCGCAGTTCCAGCCCCGGCGGCGGCAGGCCCACCGAATCGGATCGCCTCAGCACCTGGTCGTCCGGAAGCACGGTGCTCACCGACGTCGTCTCCGTCAGGCCGAAGAAATTGTGCAACTCCACGCCCGGAAAGCGCTCGCGCAACTTCAGGATCGTCTGCGGAGACATCGGCGCACCGCTGTAGCAGATCAGGCGCAGCGATGCGGTCTTGCCGGGATCTTGCGCGGGCAAGTTGGTCAGCAGGTAAAACGTGGTCGGTACGCCGAAGAAGGTCGTGCAGCCGTGCCGTGCGATCGTCTCGAGCAGATCCTCGGGATCGGCCTGCGCGCTGACCACCAGCTTCGCGCCTTGCTCGAACGCCGTGGGCATGATCGTGTTCAGCCCCGTGACGTGAAAGAGCGGCACGACGAGCAGGTGGACATCTTCCGGCCGCAGCCCGTGGCTGTGCTTCGTCGACGCCACGTTGTACAGGATATTCCCGTGCGTCAGCATCGCGCCTTTGGGGCGGCCGGTGGTGCCCGAGGTGTAAATGATCGCGGCGACGTCGTCGCGCTCCGGTTCCGGCCGCGGCGGCGCTTCGCCGGGCTCTTCGAGCCACGCGTCGAGGCGCTCGGAACCGGGCGGTATTGCGGCCTCCGCGCGAAAGCCGACCGCGATTCGATGCTTCAGGCCCGGCAGCTTCGCCAGCGCGCCTTGCGCGGCGGCCAGCGTGGACGGGTGCAGGAAGAGCGCCTGCGCTTCGCTGTCGCCGAGAATGAACTCCAACTCTTCCGCGCGCAGCCGCGCGTTCACCGGAACGGCCACCGCCCCGGCCCGCAATATTCCGAAGTACAGCGGCAGAAAATCCACCGTGTTGGGCAGCAGCAGCGCGACGTGCTGGCCGGGACGCACGCCGCAGCGACGCGCCAACGCCGCAGCGACCCGTTCGGACCGCGCATGCAGCTCGGCGAAGGTCAGCTCAGCGTCGCCGGAGGCGCTTACGGCGCTTGTTCGGGAGCCGTAGCGGTGTGCGGCATGGTCGAGCAGATCGAGCAGGTTCTTCATGGCTCCATGGTAGAAACGCGGGGTTAAACTGCAACGCACGAGCGCTCGCACAGGTGCGTATGTCCGGTGTATCTATTTCATCACCCCCTATGGCCTCGGCGTTGCACGACATGGTGCATCCTGCTAAGGTTAGCTTTTCGGACGGGCCAGACGCCCGTATAGACGCTGTTCTCTAAGGCCCTCCGTCCCTGCGGGTTGGGTGTAATGCGCATTCTATACTGCGAAACCTGCGGAAGGCGCGTCAGCCCGCGCGATCTGGAAACGGGACGAGTTAAACTTCGCGGCGAATTGGTTATGTGGTGTCCGAGCTGCCCGCAGGAAGCCGGCGTGCCGGCCGAACATGCGGTGGCTCAAGTGGCCCAAGCCCCGGCACCGCCGCAGGCTCCCGCCCCGGCCGCACCCTCGGGACGGCCGGGCACCGGCGGCCATCCGTCGATGGTCGATCCGCCTCAGCAGGACATCGTGCGCATGCGCCGCCGCACCACCAGCCAGACCGGCTTGGGCCGGCGCACCCCTGCGGCGCCGTCCACGCGCGTGGTCCGCTCCGGCCGCAGCGCTTCGCCTGCCGAAGGTACACCCGCGCGGCGCGCGCGTCCCGTGCGTAGCGAGATTCGCCCGCTGCCCGCCGGCGGCATCGGTACGCCGATGGCCCGCCGCAGCGGCGAGGAAAAGGCCGCCACCGACCCGACCATGATCTACATGATCGTCGGCGCCGTCTTGCTCCTCTTCGGGATCTTCCTCGTCGGCTACGCGCTGCTCTTCAAAAAAGATGCACCGCCGCCGCGCGCGCCCCAGGAACACACTACGGCCGGCGGAACCGAACGCACCGGGAGTTCGTCCGCCCCAGCGGCCGCGAAGACCACAAGCCAGCCGGAGAGCCGCCCCGCCGTGCCGCTGGGACGTCAAAGCTCGCTGGCCGATCTACCCGCCGACCAGTTCCCGCGCCTCAAGATTCCAAAACCCATCAGTCCGCCCAGCATCGACGGCAGGCTCGACGATCGTTCCTGGTCGCGCGCCATTCCGCAGCGCCTGCGTTTCGCGGACGGCCGCGAGACGCGCCCGCTGGGCGATACCGAGTTCTGGGTGCTGGCCACTGAAAAATTCCTCTACGTCGCCGCGCGGCTGAGCGAGCCCGAAATGGCCCAGATCGTCAAGACGCCGCGCAAACGCGACGAAGGCGTTTGGCAGGACGACTGTGTCGAGATCTTCATCATCCCCGGCCTCGATGCCTCGAAGCCGAAGTATCAGTGGGTGTTGAGTATCGCCGGAAGCGTCATGGACGGCTCGGGCGCGGGATCGGAAGTCAAGAGCGAGGCTTGGGATATCGAGGCCAAATTTGCGATCTTCGAAGGCAAGGACTACTGGACCCTGGAAGCCGCGCTCCCGATCGACGGCATCCCGGACGCCGAAAAAGCGCCGCTTTGGCGCTTCAACCTCACCCGGAACCGACCCGCGCGCGAAGGCCAGTCGCGGCCCGTAGAGAATACGTCCTGGGCCAATTTGCAGTCGCCCTCCAACCAGACGCCCGCGCGCTTCGGGGTCGTGGCCGTGGAAGCCTTGGGCGGAAAGCTCCCGTAATCGCGCCGGACCGCGGGTTCGATCGCGCCCGCTCCTCCACTGTAATCGCAGCAAGGAACGCCGAAGAAGCGTTGCGAGGAAGTGCCTAAAACTCCATTTCTTCCAGCGACTTCGCGCCCAGCTTAAGCGGAACGAACGCGCACAAGGCCGTCACGACGCCCGTTCCGATCAAGGTCAGCGTCAGCACCAGCCGGAACTGCGCCGCTTCGTCGCTGTCCGGATTCAGCGGCACGTCCCGCACCATGTACTGGTGGCAGACCAGCGCCTGAACGGTGATCGTGATCATGACCAGCGCGATGGAAATGATCAGCGTCAGCGTGCCGCCGAAGCCGGACACGATCTTCGACGGGTTGGGCTCGCGCAAGTTCGGGAACAGCGCGCCCATCCCCACCGTCAGGCCCGTCAGACCCAGGCAGATGAACGCCGCCGTCAGCGCCTGAACCTTGAAGACGAAATCGTCGCTCTGCAGGATGAAATTCGAGAGCACGACCAGACTCTCCGTGACGATCAGCGCGCCGCAGAGGCTGAAAATGAACTTCGCCCACACGATGCGGCGGCGCTCCATCGGCGCGAGGCCCAGGATCCAGAAGCGCTGCCCTTCCAGCGATACCAGCGGGAAGACGAAGCGGCTCACCATCGTCGCCAGCGTCAGGCACGTCGCGCCCAGGTTCAAGAACGAGATCAGGTTCTGGTAGAAAGGCCGGTCGAGCGGGTACGAAAAGTTGCGCAGGTTGGAAATGTAAATCGCCAGCAGCCCGAAGAAGATCAGCACCTGCGACCATTGCACCGGATCGCGCAGGAACGATTTGATATCCTTGATCACGATCACCGTGACTTGCGGCCACCGCCGCTTCACCGGCTCCAGCAGCCATTCGATCACCCAGCGCCGCTCGACCCGCCGCCCGCGCGGCGCTTCGGCCGCCAGCGAATAGGTGCGCCCGTAGAGGTACGCCGACAGAAACCAGCCCGCCGTGGCCAGCACGAGCGCGGTGCTCGCCAGCGCGGCGAAGCAAATCCCCACCGGCGCGCTCGCCTCGAAGCCCCGCGCCGCAAGCTCCAGCAGGCCTTCCTTCATCCAGAAATTCGGAGAGAACGGGTGCTGCGCAAACTCCAGCTTGCCCAGGATCAGATGCACCTCCGCGCGCATCTCCGATCCGCCGCGCACGCTCAGCACATCCGCCACCAGCCACGTGCCCACCGCCACCGCCGCGGCCACCAGGAACACCAGCGCCTTTCCGCGATGCCGCGGCAGCGTCGCCGTCAGCACCAGGCCCAGCAGCGAACCCAGCGAGGCGGGAATCAGCACGAACGGAGCGAAGAATAAAAGCACCGCCGGATAGAACGGTGCGTGCGCTTCGGCCTGAATCCCGTACGCCAGCAGCAGCGGGATGCCCAGCGCGAAAAACGCCCAGCTCGAGAACAGCAGCGACTCCAGCATCTTGTACAGATAAACCGTGTCGTGCGGCACCGGCTTGGAGAGCAGGAACTCGGTCTCCGCCGAATTGAACATGTTACCCAGCCCGATCAGCGCGTTGCTGAACGTCAGCATCACCAGCAGCACCAGGAAAAAGATGCTCAGCAGGCGCGGGATCAGCATCTCGCCGACCGGATACAACTGGTGGATCAGGAAATCGAAGACGAGATTGAAGACGTAAAACATACCGCCCCAGAACAGCATCCCCAGCGCCAGCACCACAAAGATCTTGAACAGCGACTCGTCGCCCAGCCGGCGCATGCGGTTGCGCAGGCCGCGCACGCGCGCGCCGATCAGCAGGCCGATGGTGAAGGTGGGCATGGAGGAGGTTCTGCGCTCCGGATCGATGCGCCGGTTCTATCCGCTGGCCCCGCGAACGGCCAATCCCGGCTCCGGCAGGCAAGTGCCGCCGGATGGACCGATTCGGACCCGGATTCCACGGCGGTTGAGGAAGCGCGCGCCGTCGAGTAGACCTTTCGCATGACCGCTCCCAAACGCCGGACGAAAGTGCGCCTGAAAGCCAAGATGCCCGCCGCGGTCCTGACCGCCCTGCGCCGCATCGAACTTGCCAGCGTTCCCGTTCCCGAACCCGGACCCGGCGAACTGCTCCTGCGCATGACCGCCGTGGGCCTGTGCGGCAGCGATCTGCACTACTGGCGCTGCGGGCGCATCGGTGACCAGATCGTCAAGCTGCCGCAGCGCCTGGGCCACGAACCGGCCGGCCTCGTCGCGGCCTTGGGCCGCGGCTGTCGGCGCGGCTTCGCCGAAGGCCAGGCCGTGGCCATCGAGCCCGGCGTCTGGTGCGGCGCGTGCCTCGCCTGCGAAGGCGGGCGGCAGAATCTCTGCTACGGCATGCGCTTTCTCGGCGCGCCAGGCGAAGCCGGCGCGCTCCAGCCCTTCCTCGTCATGCCCGAAGCGAACGTCGAACCCCTCGCGCCACGCGTCGACCCCGCGCGCGCCACCGCCGCCGAACCCCTCGGCATTGCGCTCCAAGCCTTCGATCTGGTCAAACTGCGCGCCGGCGAAAGCGTCGCGGTGATCGGCGGAGGACCGGTGGGTCTGTGCGTTGCCGCGCTGGCTCAGGCTGCCGGCGCGCGCGTCGTGGCACTCTCCGAACCGCGCTCCGCCCGAGCAAAAGCCGCGCGCGCCTTGAACGTCCAGGCCGCCGTCGATGCGCGGCCCGAAGCCCTGATCGAAGCCGCCCGCGCAGCCACCGGCGGATACGGCGCCGATGTCGTCGTCGAATGCTCCGGCGCCGCCGAAACCCTCAACACCGCGATCCTCGCCGCCGCCCGCGGCGGACGCATCGCCATCGTCGGCATCCCCGAAGTCGATTCGATCCCCGTCGATCCGCATCACTGGCGCCGCAAGGAACTCCTCATTGCCAGCGTCCGCCGCAGCAACCGCACCCTCGGGCGCGCGCTCGCGCTCCTCGAGCGCAACGACCTCGGCCTCGCCAAAGCCGGCTACTTTTCGAAGCTGCTGGGTTTGGAAGAACTTCAGAGCGCTTTCGAAGACCTCGACGATCCCGCCTCGCGCGCGATCAAACTCACCGTCGATCCCAGCCGAGCGCTGGGTTGAACGAACCTAGAGCCGCTGACAAAACCAGCGTCGAGGCGGTTGCGCCGCGCCTCAATCCCAATTCCCTACATCCCTTCCTTCGGCGCCTCCGGCGGCGGACCGTACTTCAGCAGCGCGTCCTGCACCGCCGCGTCGTGGGGCATCGGGATGAGCTTCTCCTCGAGCGCCGCCTTCAGCACCGCCGCGGCCTGCGTCCGACGAGCGGGCTCGCCTTTCGACAACAGCGCCTCGATCGACTCCTTGGGCCAGGATGAGCTTCAAATAACCGTCGTCTTGCGCGAGCGCGTGGCGTTCCTCGCGCACGATCTTCCACGCGTTCAGCACGTCCAGGCCCTGCCCTTCCCGCAACGCCTGCTCCGCCCAAACCAGCCGCTCCTTCGCAAAATGCGTGCGCAGCAGATCGTGCGCCTGGTTCGAATTCGAATCTTCGGGACCGTTGCGTGAAAGCGATTCGGTGCACGCCTTGAACATCTCCTCGTTCGCAGGCATACCGCGCTCCAGCGCCTCCTCGAAGAGCGGCACGATCACTTCTACGATGTAGCGCTTGCGCAGCAGCAGGCCCATCTCGTACGGCACCGCCGCATTTTTCGGATACTTCCGCGCCAACTCCCAGGCATGCATGGTCACGTCCTGCGAGGCCCGGCGATTCTGCATCGCATCGGCCATCGACACCCGCGCGTCAAGCAGTTGCAGACGATCTTCCAGCGGCGCAAGGTAGCGCTTCTGGTCGAGTTGCCCGCGCAGCCAGGCCAGCGCGTCGCCGGGAGAACGCTCCTTCTCGAGAAAATCGGCGTACTGCGTCGCGGCCGTCAGCGCGATGTCGCGCAGCTTGGCGTCGCCCGGTTCCTTCAGCAGCGCATCGTGAACCGCGTTCAACGCCTCCAGAGACTCGCCCGCCTCCAGCAGCTTCGCCGGACGTGCCCACAGCGGTTCCGGAACCGGCTCGCGAGGGCCGAAGCGCAAGAACACCACCACGGCGATCAGCGCCGCCAGCGCGCCACCCGCCGCCCACATCCAGCCCGACCGCGAGGCCGCCGCCTTCTCGCGATAGCCGTGGATGACCGGACCCGACGGCAGCAGCCGAACGCATTGCGCGAGTCGGCGGGCTTGGTCGCTGGTCGGATCCTGCACCACCCGGTACACGCGGATCGGTTGCGCAATGCCTTGGAATATTTTCTCGCCCACTTCCGCCGAAGGCACTTCCGTTCGGTTCATCGCCAGATACACCGCTTCGGTGAAGTAAACCTCGCCGGCCTCGGTCGCGCCTTCCAGGCGGCTCGCGATGTTCACCGCCTCGCCCAGCACATCGCCGTCCTTCAACTCCACGTCGCCCGTGTTGATCGCCACGCGAACCTTCAGCCGCTCTTCTTCCTTCGCCGCCGTCGCGTTGAACTGGCGCAACACCTCCTGGATCGCCAGCCCGCACAGCACCGCGTCCGTGGCGCTCTCGAAGCGAACCAGAAACGCATCGCCGATCGTCTTGATCACGTGCCCGTCGAAGTAACGGATCACCGGCAGCAGCAGCCGGTCGTGCTTCTTCAGCAAGTTCACCAGGCCCTGGCGCGTCTCCTGGTTGGTCCGAGCCGTGAAGCCCTTGATGTCCGTGAACATGATCGAAAGGTTGCGTGTCGGCATGGCGGGCATTCTCGCGGCCGCGTGCGCAGCGGCAAGCCGAGAACGCGAGGCCAATAAACTCAGGCTTCCGCGACGGGCTGAACCGCGGGACTTCGTTCGCATAAGCGGTCGGTCAGCGTGAACGCCTCGCGGAATATCTGATGCAAGTGCGTGTACTCGAAGCGCGCGCTGCGCCCGAAGCAATAAAAATCGCCGGGGGCTTCCAGCGCCGCCACCGCCGCGCGCCGCTGCTCCAGGCTCTCCAGAGTGATGCACGGATACGCGTTCGAAATCACGTGCGCCTCCGCGCCCAGCACCTCGTCCTGTTTGTAAAGCCCCAGCCGCGCCAGCGCCGCCACCGTCTCGTCGCGCAGCCGGTTCACCGCCGGTACCCGCGTCGCCGTCTGCGCCGCCGTCGCGTCGTCCAGCGGCACTTCGGCCAGCAGCGACGTCTGCTCCGACGGCGCGAGGCTGGGGCAGCGCTGTTTCGGCTCATGCACCCGCGTGACCAGGCAATCCGCATCCGGCACGTACAGCGAAGCGTGCGGACTCACCTCGGGCCGGTTAAGCATCACGAACACGTTGACGAGATGGCGATGCTTCAACTTCCGCGCCAGCGAACTCGCGGACTCCGGAACCCAATCCGCCATCGCGCAGAGCTTCGACAGCGGCAGCGCGCCGGCCACCGCCGCAAAGACGCGCTCGCCCTGCGGCGTAGCCACTCGGTAGCCGCCATCCCCCCGCGCCAGCGCCGTTATCGCGCAGTTCGCATGCAGGCGTTCGGACGGCAACCCCGCCAGCAGCGCATCCGTGATCCGGCCGTAACCGCCGCGCGGATAATAAAAACTCCCGTCGAGGTGCTCGTGCTTCTTCCGCTCGCCGAAGCACATTTCTTTCAGCACCGTGGCAAGGCTGAGGTTCTTGAGCCGACCCGTCCCCAACTCCAGCGAAAGCGTCTCCAGCGGCACGCCCCACAATTTGCGCGAATACTGCAGCACGAAATCCTCGGCCAGCGCGCCGCCGAAGCGCGTCAGCGCGTGATCGCGGAAATTGGACGGCTCGCCCCGGGCCCGGAACACGAAATCCCACGCATAACGCATTCCGCGCGTGAACGGTACGTTGCGCAATACATTCACCGGACTGAGCGGAAATTCGATGAAGCGCCCGAATTTGAGGATGGCCGAGCGCTTGTGGCTCTTGTGCCACGCGCCGTCCAAAAGCGCCCCCGTCCAGGCGGTGATCTCCGGATCTTTGTCGTGGAAGCGGTGCGCGCCCGTATCGACGCCGAACGCGCCATGCCGCAGCGTCCGCGCCATCCCGCCGAACTCGCTCGATGCTTCGAACAGCTCGAACGCCATCCCGCGCTCATGCAGCCGCCGGGCCAGCACCAGGCCCGCGATGCCGCCGCCGAGAATCGCGATGGGAGAAGACATGCGCCGTTCCGAGTCCGGTATTGCGCGCCAGTATACCGCCAATCCGGTTGCGGTAAATGCGGTCGCGCTTCGCCCTCGTTAGGCTTTCGCAAAATGCTTCCGCACCGCGTGCGTCAGAAAATTTTCGCCCAGCTTCACGTAGCCTTCTGCGTTCGGATGCAATTCGTCCGGAAGCAACCCGGTCAGCTCCGGCCCGAACAGATCCAGGCCATTCACGTAATGCACATGCTGGTCGCCGTGCGCGCGCAACGCTTCCACCGCGGCCTGGACTTCCTCGCGCATCGCCCGCAGCGTGAAGCCCACCGCGTTCTTGGTCTCCTCGCGCGGCGGGCTGTATACCGGCGACGCCACGACGTACGGAGTATCGGGATGCTTTTCGCGCACGATCTGCACGAACCCGATGATCGCCTGCCGGAAGCTCCGGATATTCAGGCTCCCGCTGCCGTATATATTAATGCCCACTTTCATCGATAAATAATCCGCCGGCCGCTCGCGCATCACGCGCGCCATCATGCTGTCCAGATGGCACTGCCCGCCGAAGCCCAGGCCGGTGAGATTGAAGTTCGCGCCCCGCGCGGCCACCGCCGGCCACGTGAACGCCGGGCTGCTCGCCGCGCCGCAATGCGTGATCGAACTCCCGTACGTCACCCACTTCGGGCGGCGGTCGTCGAACACACTCAGCTTCGCTCCGTCGCTCAGTTCCAACGACTTAAGCTGAAAAATCGAACCCTGCGGCGTCCACAGTTCCACCGTCTTCTCGCCCGGAGGAAGATCGCCGAAGCGAAACGCGCTCTGCCCTTCCAGCGCGAAGCTCTTCGGAACGCCATGATCGACCGTCAGATCCAGCTTCCCGCCCTCGGCATGATACGTGCCGGAAATCTCGCGCGCATCGGTCTTGAACGCCAGCCGAACCCCCGCGCCTTTGGAAGCCGCGCCGACGAGCGTCTCGTTGAAGAGCCCCCGCGTCGCGTACGGCACGCGCCACGGCTGCACGAATCCGTCGCCCACCTGCACGTCGATCGCGCCGTACCAGCGCAGGCGGTCGTCCCGAAGATCGATGGATTGCGGCATGTATGGCGCTCCTTGAAGGGCTCAGCGTTTGGCGGTACGGCGGCTGGGCGTCCCGGCCCAATACCAGACCGTGACGATGCCTTCGCTCTTATCCGCCGAGTGCGCGATCGAGATCACGCGCTCCGGTCCAATCTCGGTCGCAAAATCGGCCGCTTCCTGAAACAAGTCTTCCCACGTTTTGAAAGTGGCCCGGAAATGCTTGTAGCGTACGCGCATCGTTCACCTCAGCTCCCGTCCGGCTTCACCGCCTTCAGGCTGAACATCAGCGGAATGCGGTCGCCGTCCTTCATATGCCACCAGTCCGCCTCGCGGTGCTTCATCAAACTCCCCTGCGCACCCTTGTAAGCGTTCCAAAAAGTGTACGGAAACTCGTGCAGATATTCGAGCCGCAACCCGGCGCCCAGCAGGCAGTTCACGATCTCGCCCAGCGAATGGTTCCACTCGAAGGCCACGTTGTTCCGCGTGTTCACATCCGTCAGCGAATAGCTCCCGTTCACCACGTAGCGCTCGGGCTTCCCGTTCGGAAAGTACGAGGTGCGAAATTCGAGCCGGCTGCCGTCTTCCGCCACATCCAGCATCTGCGCGAACGGATGCGTGTCGCAGAGATAAAAATAGCCGCCCGGCTTCAGGAAGTGCGCGATCACCCCCGCCCATGCGCCCAGATCCGGAATCCACGGCAGCACGCCGTGGTAGTTCAGCACCAGGTCGAATGCGCCCTGCAAATGCGCCGGCAATTCGTGCAGCGGGCAGCACACGAAATCCGCCGCGACGCCGACCTCCGCGCTCAGCGCCCGTGCGTGCGCGATCGCTTGCTCCGAAAAGTCCACTCCCGTCACCGCGGCTCCCTGCCGCGCCCACAGCATCGAATCCATCCCGAAATGGCACTGCAAATGGAGCAGCTTCAGCCCGCGCACGTCGCCCAGATCGTCGGGTACGTTGCGCTCCCAGCCGTACTCGCCGCGCTTGAACGCATCGACCCGGTAATTCGACGCCACCGTGGCGTGCAGGTGCGCGCGCTCGTCCCAATACGCACGGTTGGCCTGCAATTCGTCCATGGCCGCCGCCTCGCTGGAAATGAAAAGGGCTCACGCGTCGCGTGAGCCCTCAACATACCATTTTAAGCGCACGAATGGCAAACCGGGCTTTAGTAGCGGTACATCTCCGGCTTGTACGGGCCCGTGACCGCAATGCCGAGGTACTTCGCCTGGCGTTCCGTCAGCACTTCCAGTTCCACGCCCAGCTTGCCCAGATGCAGACGCGCCACTTCTTCGTCGAGTTTCTTCGGCAGCACGTACACCTTCTTCTCGTATTTGCTCGGATTCGCGTACAACTCGATCTGCGCCAGCACCTGGTTGGTGAAGCTGTTCGACATCACGAAGCTCGGGTGCCCCGTCGCGCAGCCCAGGTTCACCAGGCGTCCTTCCGCCAGGATGATCAGGCGCTTCCCGTTCGGCCACGTCACTTCGTGGACCTGGTCCTTGATCTTCACCCAATGGTGCTTCTTGATCTTCGCGATCTGAATTTCGCTGTCGAAGTGCCCGATATTGCAGACGATCGCGCGGTCCTTCATCGCGTCCATGTGCTGTTCGGCGATCACGTCGCAGCAGCCCGTCGTCGTGACGAAGATATCGCCGATCTTCGCGGCGTCGGCCATCTTCATCACCTGGTAGCCTTCCATCGCCGCCTGCAGCGCGCAGATCGGATCGATCTCGGTCACGATCACGCGCGCGCCCTGCCCGCGCATCGCCTGGCAGCAGCCCTTGCCCACTTCGCCGTAACCGGCGATCACCACCACCTTGCCGCTGATCATCACGTCCGTCGCGCGCATGATCCCGTCCGGCAGACTGTGCCGGCAGCCGTAAATGTTGTCGAACTTGCTCTTCGTCACGCTGTCGTTCACGTTGAACGCCGGAAACAGCAACTCCCCCTTCTCCGCCATCTGGTACAGCCGGTGCACTCCCGTCGTCGTCTCTTCGGTCACGCCCTTGATCGCCTTCGCGCACTTCGCGTAAAAGCCGGGCTGTTCCTTCAGCGTCTTGCGGATGCTCGCCTTGAGGATCTCTTCCTCTTCGCTCTCGCATTCGCCGTCCAGCGCCTTGATGTCCTTCTCGGCCTTGAGCCCCAGATGCACCAGCAGCGTCGCGTCGCCGCCGTCGTCCAGGATCATGTTCGGCACGCCGCCGTCGCCCCACTGCAGGATGCGGTGCGTGTAATCCCAGTACTCTTCCAGCGTCTCGCCCTTGATCGCGAAGACCGGAACGCCCGAGGCGGCGATGGCCGCGGCGGCGTGGTCCTGCGTGCTGAAAATATTGCAGCTCGCCCAGCGGATGTCCGCGCCCAAGTCGCGCAGCGTCTCGATCAGCACCGCCGTCTGGATCGTCATATGCAGGCTGCCGGCGATCCGCGCCCCCTTCAGCGGCTGCTGCTTCTTGAACTGTTCGCGCACCGACATCAGCCCGGGCATCTCGGTCTCGGCGAGGTCGATCTCCTTGCGCCCGAAATCCGCGAGGCTTAGATCCTTGACGACAAAATCCTTCGTGGCCGTGCTGGCAGGCATGAGTCAGGCTCCTTGGGTTTCCGCGTTCGTGGACGGTCAAGCGGGACGAACCCGCGCCAAGCAGACTAGGCGCAGGCCGCGCGGCGGCCAATGACGCGCGGGTTGATATCGGGCAAGGCGCGGTTTACCAGCGCAGCCCCAGCGGCTGCTTGTTCAACTGCAAGTCGATCACCGTCCAGCCGCGCTCCTCGCGCACGCACAAGATCCGGCAGCCTTCCGGATACGGGTCCAGCAGCGCCACCTCTTTGGCCGGCCCCGCAAGGCGCACCTGCGCCGCGATGCTCGACGAACTCTCCAGAAACAACCGCCGCCGCCGCAGATCGATATCCACGCTCCCCACCAGCCCCACGTGGTCCCACGTCACTTCGAAGTAATGCGTCTTCAGGAAGCCCGCCACCACCCAGCGCCCGCGCTGCGGAACGTACACCGGCTTGGCGTGCGCGTGCAGAAACTCCGCCGCCTGCTCCAGGTACGGCGTTTCCGGAATGTCGTGACCGACCTTCGGCAGTTCCTTGAACTCGAACGGCGGCAGCGGATCGTCCCCATGCCCTCCCAAGCTCTTCTGCAATTCGGCGTAGACGCGCGCGTGCTCCACCGGCACGCAGTCGTCGGCCGTCCCGTGGTACACCTGCAACGGGCAGCTCCGGTTCGGCGCGACCGTCAGGCCCGCGCGGCTCTGATACGCCTCCGCGTGATCCCGCGGATTCGGCGCGATCCAGTGCTCCATCTCGTCCCGGTAATTCCCGCGCTCGTTCCAAGCGAACCAGCGCGCGTAGTCGCTGATCCCGCACCAGACGACGGCTGCCGCGAGCAGATCCGGGCACTTGCCCAGCAGCGCGTAGACGTTGCCCCCGCCGCCCGATGCGCCGAACGCGCGTGGCGGCAAGCCGTCGCTGCAAAGCTGCGGGAAGCTGTGCCGCGCCGCGTACAACGCATCCACCGCATCGCGCAGTTCCCAGCCGTTCGCGTCAGGGCTGCCCGCCGTCCCGCCCCGCCCGCGCAGGTTCAAATTGAGCACGCAAAAGCCGCGCTGCGCGAACGCACGCGCCCGGCCCCGCGTATGCAGCAGGTTCTGGTGCCAGCCGTGAAACAGTAACAGCGCCGGCCACGGACCTCCGTGCGCCGGCGCCAGCACGTCCATGAAAAGCGTGTTCAGCGGCCGCTCGCTGGAGGCATACGGCGCCATCAGATGCTCGGCCAGTTCCTTGCCCGGTACGCGCGTGGACGACATGGCTCGCTCTCCGCTTCGCGAACCGTTCTACCATATCCGCCGGCTTAAAAAAGAAAGGGCCCGCGCGGTTGCCCGCCGGGCCCCAATCGACTCGCTATACGCAATGCATTACTGGCCCTTCTTCTCCAGGATTTCCTTCACCTTTTGTTTGCGCAGCCGCTCTTCTTCTTCGCGCTCCTTCAGCAGGCGATCCATGATGATGAACGCATCCTTGCGCTTCTCGAAATCGCCCCGGCGCACGTGCTCTTCCTGCGCGCCCGATTTGATATCCTCGAGCACCGCGATCAGCGTCGGCTTGCGCTGCTCCACCTGCTTCTCTTCCATGATCGGCCGGCCCAGCGCGTCCAGCTTCGGCACTTCGATCTCCGTCTGGCCGTCGGGACCCATCTTCTTTTCCATCACCGCGACCCGAACCACCTTCATCTCGCGGTCCTCGCCCGCCTTGATCTCGGCCAGCTTGAAGCCCGACTTGAACTCCCACAGCTTCTGCTCGCCGCTCGTCTTGTCCTTGTAGCGAAGCGTCTCCTTCAACTCCTCGCCGTACGTCGTCCAGACGGTGATCTCCTGCCACTCTTCCGCCGGGTACACCCACACCTGCATCGCGAACTGGCCCTTGTACACCGGCGACCCGCGGCGGCTGGGCGGCAGCGACATATCCGGCAACTCGCCCTGCATGCCGGCGAAGCGCAGCTTGAAGCTCGGCGGCGTCGCCACCTTGAGCGCGTCGGTCCAGGAACTGGCGTACAGCTTCACCGCCGAACCTTCCTTCGCGGGCTTGACCTCTTCCTGATCCTTCGCCACCTTCACCCGGATGCGCTTGTCGCCCAGCGTGATCAGCCCGTTCGCGCCCGTCGTCACCAGCCGAGCCACCAGCCGAGCTTTGTAGAAGTACTCGTTCTTCGGAGCAACCTTGCGGTCGTGCGTGACCAGCAGATCCTTGAACCGCGCGGGGTCCAGCGTGGTCTGGTCCACCACCGGAGCGTCTTCCGCCGCCGCCGGAGCGTCCTCCGCGCGTTTCGTGCTGCGCGAGGTCTGGTCCGACGGGCCGGCCGGTTCGCCGGCCTCGGGCTTGGGCGCGTCTTCCGGCTTGGGCTTCGCCGGGTCTTCCTTCTTGGCCGGCTTGATCAGCTCCAACCCCGGAATGTCTTCCTCCGGGTTGAGGTCGATCGTCTGGGCCAGCTCTTCCACCTTATCCGCCGTGGCGCCGCGGTAGATCTCCACGCGCACGGGGATCATGTACTTCAAATGCGCGGCCGGAATCCGGCAGGTCAGGTACACGCCGTTATGGTCGGCCTCGGCCGCCACTTCCGACGGCGGCTTCAGGATCGCGAAATCGTCCACGATCGGCGTCTGGATGTCCGCGCCCTGCGGCTTGTCCTTCGGGTCCACGTACGGGCGCTTCGGACGCGGGTAGTACGCGTACGCCGGCGTCGCCGCCAACCCTTCTTCGGGCCGGCTGAAATTCGCCTTAAGCCGTTCGGCGTACCCAACCTGATTCTTCGGGTGCCACGGGAAGTCCTCGGCCGGCGGCTTGGACAGGTAGCCCTTGATCTCGGCCAGATCCTTGCCCAGATCCTGAAGCGCGGCAGGCTCCTCCACCTCCAGGCTGCCGGCGATGATCCACCCGGCTATCGCCAGCACCACCACCGTGACGATCTTCTCGCCGTGTTGAAAGAGCAGTTGCACGGTTCTTCTCTCCTTCCGCACCGAACGCCGCGGACGCCGCCCAATCCCTTAGTTCGTCTACTTCGCCGTCTTGCTCGCCTTGGAACCCTTCGCCGCCGGAGGCGGAGCGGGCGGCTCCAGCAGCTTCTTCGCCGCCGCCCAGTCGAACTCCAGCAGATCCACGTCCACCAGGCACTGAATCGCCGCTTCCTGGTAATGCGTATTCACCTTCATCGCCGCCAGCTTCGCGGGCGTATCTTCGGCCTTCGGAGCCAGATTGTTCAAATCGTCCAGGCTCGGAAACGCCGCCGTGATCCGCTGCGTATCGATCCGCCGCACCACCCCGAACCAGCGCGGGCTCGACTCCAGGCGCTGAATCGCCGGAGCCACCGCCACCGCCGGGGCCGTAAAGAGGATGCGAAGCCGCTGCGCCGAAGAAAGCGCCGCAGGCGCCTTCTCCGTCGCGCCCGACGTCCCCGCCAGCTTCAGCGCTTCGTTGTACGTCGCGGTCTCCGCCAGCGCCGTCTGGTCCACCGGGATCAGCGTCAGCTTGTCCAGCGACAGGATGCCCACGCTCGCCGGCTTGGCCGCTTCGGGCTTCTTCTCGTCCGGTTCGAATTCCAGCGTCGTCACCGCCGCCTTCACCGAACCCAGCGCGCTCACCAGCTCCTCCACGATCGCCACCTGGCGCAGCCATTCCTGGCGCTTCGGCTCGTCGTTGCTCGGCAGGTTCAAGCCTTCGTAAAGGTAGGTCTTGGCGAAGCCGTCCGGAACCTTGAAGCCGCCTTCCTCGATCTTCTTCATGATGGCGGCGCGCTTTTCGATCAGCCAGCCGTCGAAGCGCAGCGTGTCCGTCGGCGCTTTCAGGTACTCTTCCGAAAGCGTGAAGCCTTTGCCCTTCCACGCTTCAATCACTTCTTTCTGCTGCTCTTCCAGATGCTTCCGGTAGGCCTGAGCGGCCTGGACGTGCTGCCCGCCCACGATCTTCTTGGAATCCTTGGCGTACTTGCGCACCTCGCCGGCCTTGGTGTCGATCGCCGCGCGCAGCTCCGCGGATTCCGCGTGAATCCCCGGAACCACCACGAAATATACGCCCAGCGCGACCACCAGCACCGCCGCCAAGACAACCCAGAAGAGATACTTCATTACGCCGTCCACGCGTCATCCTCCCGTGCGTTGCGTTCCTGACCCGGTCCGCCCCGATTACTCGGCCGTCTTCTTCGGCGCGGCCTTCTTGGCCGGCGCTTTCGCGGGACCCTTCGCCGCGGGACCCGCCGGCGCCGCCGGCGCGACCTTCGGCAGAACGTCCGGATCGTCCTTCGGATTCCAGCGGAACATCAGGTGGAACGAGGTGTAGCGGATGTTCTCCACCGGGCGCGCCGGCCGGCCCGAAACCGCCAAGCCGTCCCAGTCGAACTGCGGCCAGAAGTCGTTGTGCGACTTGTCCGTCGCATAGTGGTTGGCGCGCACGTCCGATACTTCCGGCATCGCCTCCAGCGTCTCTTTCAATTCGTCCAGCGTCGAATGCCCTTCGGCCAGGATTTCGCCGGACAGCACCACCACGATCGGAGCGTCCGCGCGCAGCTCGGGCGGCAACTCCTTCACGTTCGACGCCTTCGCGAAGTCCGCATAGAAGCCCTTCGCGCCCTGCAAGTTCGTCGACGTCTCGATCTGCTTCAGCCGGTTGTTGCCGTACTCTTCGCGGATCGGGTCCAGTTCCTTCCCCCCCAGCGTGAACGGCTGCCGCGAGACGTACAGGTTCGTCAGGTGCACTCTGCGGTCGATCCCGAACAGCGGCTTGCTCGCATCGGCCTTCTGCTTCAGGTCCATCAGCCGCGTGTAAATCTGCAGCATCCGGCCGCGGTCGCGGCCCACGCGCGCGATCCGCTGCAAGCGCGCCTCCGACGACGCCATCGGCTCCGGCTGCGCCGCCAGCTTCTTCAGTTCGTCCTCGTACTTCCGCACGTCCGCCGCCTGCTTGTCGGCATCGTCGCGGGCCGCCTTCAGGACGTCGCGCTCCTTGCTCGCGTGATGCCAGCTCATCCCCAGCGCCACCAGGATCGCCGCCGCGCTCAGCACGCCCCACTTGCGCTTACCGCTCACCGCGATCTCGGTCTTGCGCTCCTGCGGCAGCAAGTTGACCTTCAACTCGCCCAGGTCCAGGCCCTGCAGCCCAAGCCCGATCGCCACCGCCATCGTCGGGAACTCGTTCGCGAAGACACCCGGATTGATCACGCGGTCGAGCTGGATCTTGTTCACGCCTTCCACCAGCGTGCACGGCGCTTCGCGTACCTGCTTGGCCAGGTTCTCGGCCATCTTCGGCAGGCGGAACGTGTGCCCTAAAAGGTAGCACTGCGCCAGCTTCGCCCCGCGCGCCTTCGACTTGTAGAAGCCGATCGTGCGCTGCACTTCAGCCGAAAGCTGCCGCAGCGTCGGTTCGATCACGCCCAGGATCTTCTCGGCCTGCTTCGACTGCTCGATGTTCTTCTTCAGGTCCTCCGCCTTCTCGAACGGGACCTTGAACTTGTTCTCCAGCGCGCGCGTAATCTCGCGGCCCGCGATCGGGATCGTGCGGCTGTAGATGTGCCGACCGTGCATCACGACGAAATCCGTGCCCTTGTAGCCGGCATCCAGGATCAGCGTCGGACCCTGCGGCGAAAACTCGTGGTGAATGAAGTTAAACAAGGCCACCGGCGAAACCGATACGCCCTGCACGTTCAAGTTGAACTGGTCGGTTAGCTGCAAAATCTCCTGCACGATCGTCTTGCGCACCGCGATCAGCTCCACGCCGATCCCCGTGCCGCTCGGATCGTCGTAACGCTCCCACCCCATCTCGACCTGCTCGAGCGGGAACGGTATCTGCTGCTTCGCTTCGTACAGCACCAGGTCCTGGATCTTCGCTTCCGAACCCGGCGGAAGCTGGAACTCCTTGAACAGACACAGATCGCCCGGCAGCGAGAGGTACACCGGATCCTTCGCGAACTCGTGGTTCGTCGTCAGCGTCCGCAGCGCCGCCTGCACGCGCACCGCGCGGTCCGATTCTTCGTCGCCGCCGTAGATGTCGATGATATCGAAATCGACGATCACGGCCTCGCCAGCGACCTTCACCACCTTGACGGCTTTCACCGCCGAGTTGCCGATGTCGAGACCCCAAACGGTAGTGTGCGCCATGAGACCGCTCCGCTCCTGCACGCCGAGTTCGGAAAAAGCCGTTTCCGTCAGGACAGTCGCCTGCCGCTCCCGGGCTGTTGAACCAATTAAAGGTTCAGCCCGAAAACACTTCGGCGCCGCCCGAACGGCCAGCCACCGCTACGTAAAGCTTCGCGTTAAACAGTTATGGAGACAAGCATTACGCCCGCAAGCCGGGTGGGTCAAGCGGAAAAAGGAAACCCCACCCCATACCCCCCGCATCGAGCTTCACTAACTGCAATCATGCGCCCACCTTCACACGTGCAACCTATTTCTTTCGGTACGCCCGACCGATTCCTGGGTCCGAGTTCCCGCGTTCCGAGATACTCCGCTTCCGAACCGCGCGGAGTTTGACTAGGGTGCGCGACTTAAAGGTAGCTCTAGCGGTCCTTCTGGCATGGAGCCTGGTTTTCGCAGCCGCGGCGAACGCGCACGAATCCCTGGCGCTGCATGCCGTGACCCATTCCGTGGTCGCGGGGTGCATCGGCAAACTCGCCCACGACGGCCCGCGCGCACGCGAAAACGCCCAGAACGCGCTGCGCTCCGCCGGACGCGCCGCGCTTCCCTTATTGAACCTCGCTCGGCAGGCAGACGACCCCGAACTCAAGGTCTACGCGCGCGAGCTTTACGCAGACCTCGAAGAACGTCACCTCTGCTCGAAGGTGGAATTGCTTTGGGCCTGGAGCGGTGGCCGCGTTCGAGCGGATGCTGTGCACGAACAGCGCCAGAGCCTCCAAACGTGGTTCGAAAAGTGCGATCTCGATTGGGCCGTTCCGAAGCTCGACGAATGGGAAGTGGACTTCTCGAAAGATCGAGTCGTGTGCGTCTTCGCGACCACGGCCGAAGGTCTTTGGGTGGAGCCCAAAGCCCGGGAATGGGTGGTGCGCAAGCCAATCGTCATACCCGCAGGCGGAGGAACGGCGCCCTCGGAATATAATTTACGCCTGTTGATCCTAAGGCTTCCGAAACATGCGAAGCCAATCAGCACAGAGGGCATCTATGCCGCATCTTCGAATTCCTACGGACGGGCCGAATCCGACGACCGGTTTGATTATTAGGAAGGTATCGGGCTTCCCCAGTGCATCACCCGTGCATGCCGGCATGCAAATTTCTCCGAATGACGCGCTACGGATTGCAGTAATAAAGGCCCGCATGTAAATTCCCGCCTGCGTGCGGGAAGGTCCTTCACCCCACCCCGAGAGATTCTTGCATGCCAACCCTGCAAGCTGCCGCCAAGCGCTGCCTCCGCTGCGCCACGATCTTGCGCCAGAACCGCTCCGTCTGCCCCAGTTGCGGGACCGAAGTCGGCGCCCAGCCCGCGCCCGCGCGCGGACCGTCCGCCCCGGCCCAGGCCGCGCCTGGCCGAACCTCGCAACCGGCCGCCGCCGTACGTCCGGCCGCGGCTCAAGCGCCCGCGCAAGCCCCGCGCAAAAAAGTCTTCTGCGCGCTCTGCATGAAATCCCTCGAACCCGAACAGGCACGCGCCATCGTCCGCGACGATCCACAGGTTCTCGAAGCCCTCGGCGAAGCTCTGATCCAGCAGCACAGCGGCGGGAACGCCTGCGAAGAATGCCTCGATACCTTCCGCGCAAAAGCGCAGCGCCAGAAAGCCGCCGCCGCCGGAGCACCCGCTCCCGAAGACGCGCCGCAACCGGCCGCCGCACGCCCTTCGCCCGGAGCCCCGCCGCGCCAAGCCGCCGCAACGGGCAAAGCCGCCGTCGATCCCCAGCAAGCCGTGCAAGCCTTCGAAACCAAGCCCAAGCCCAAGCTCGAGCCCGGCCCCTTCTATATGTGGATCTTCGGCGGTTGCGTCGGCGGCCTCATCGGAAACGGGATCTGGCTTGCCATCGCGCTTCCCACCGGCTGGACCCTCGCTTTCATTTTCCTCATCCTACAGGCGGCGTTCGTCGGAGCCGGCGTGCGCGAAGGCGCCAAGGGCTTCACCGGGTGGCTCCCCGGACTCCTCGCCAGCGTCATGGCCCTCGCCTTTGGATTGTCCACCTACTATTTTCTGATCAAACAGGAGTACACGGCGCGGTTCGAGCAGTCGGAACCCGTCGAGACGCTCGTGATTGCCGACATCGCCAGCGACGTGGATACCGAGTTCGAAATGGATGGCACCGACACCGACGTCTCGATCGACCTGCTCGAAAACGACATCATGCGGGACGACTACACGCCCGCCGTCTGGGCCGAAGCCGAGAAACGCTGGAACGAAATGACCGAGGAGGATCGCGCGCAGAAGATTGCCCAGTACGAGCGCGACCGTGACGAAGCGGTCACCACCGTCGCCGGCATCAGCTTACTGCTCGGCATCATCCTCAGCCCCACCGCGCTCCTGATCCTGGGCCTTACCGCCGCCACGGCCTATCGCAACGGAGCCGGAGCCCTTATGTGAGTGCGAACTGCGCAGCGCCTTTTGTACCGCTGGAGTTCGAACACACGATGCCCATACTTCCCATGCTGGCCAGGTAATCTATAACCCGAGGTTCCGCCCATGAGCCCTGCTCCGCAGTCACCGCCGCCCGAAGACGACGATCTCCAGCTCGTCCCCAGCGCACCCTCGGCCCACGGTCCGGCCGGCGGCCCGCAAGCGCCCAGCGGTCCGCAAGCGGCGCAGCCCTACGCCGCGGCGCCGCAGCCCCAAGGCGCTCCCGTCGGCGGCCCGCCGCCCTTGGCCCCCGATCCCGAGGCCGCTTCCGGACTCGGCGCCTTCAAGAAGGCCAAGCGCGAGGACGACGAAGAACGCCCGGTCCATTTCTGGATCCTGGGCGGGCTGATCGGCGGAGCCATTGGCAGCGCGGTCTGGCTGGCCATCGCGCTCCCCACGGGCTGGACGCTCGGTATCTTCGTCATTGTCATGGGCGCGTTGGTCGGAGCCGGCGTGCGCATGGGCGCGAAAGGCGCCTACGGCGTCCTCCCCGGAGCCGTCGCCGCACTCCTCACCCTGGGCTTCAGCTACATCTGTCTGCACACCATCGTCAAGCACGAGATGGCGTCGTGGTCCGGTGAGGACAATACGCCCGACGAGACGATCATGATCTCGGATATCGCCGGCGAAGTGGAACTCGAAGTCATGGCCCAAGGCCGCCAGACCGAAGTCCCCGACGAGAACTACGAGAACGACGACCTGAAAGACAACTACCAGCCGTCCATCTGGGCCGAAGCCGAGAAACGCTGGAACGCCCTGCCTCCTGAAGAACGCACCAAGCGGATCGAAAGGCACCACAAGGATAAAGACGAAGCCATGAGCACCGTGGCCGACGTCGGCGTGCTCGTGACCTTGATCACCAGCCCCATGTTCATCGTGATGATCGTGCTGGCGGCGATCACCGCCTACAAGAACGGCGCCGGCGGAACCTGACCCCGCGCCCCAGCCGTTGCAGTCGCAGATGAAGTTTTCTCCCCCTTAGCAAGGGGGAGTAAGAAGAGGTGCCGTCGCCCTGCCCGCCGCCCCTACGTCGCCCAAGCCTGCTTGCGCATCGCGCGCGGACTCAGTCCGAAATGCTTGCGAAACTGCTTCGAAAAATGATACGGATCCTCATGCCCGCACGCCCGCGCGATCTCCCCGATCCGAAGATGCGGATCGCGCAATAAATGAGCGGCGTGTTGCATCCGTAATACCTGCACGTACTCCAGTGGCGGCTGACCGAAATAGCGCTTGAACTCGCGGCATAAATGCCAGCGCGAGACATGCAGCCGCCGCGCCCATTCGTCGAGGCTCGTGCGCACCCCGATCGATTCCGCCAGCGCCCGCCGCAATTCCTGGTACTCCGGCGGCGCCGACGACCGCGGGCCCGGACCGTGAGCCGAACGCAACACCTCCCGCATCCAGCACTCCAGAAGCCCGCGCAAGATCGCCGCATCCGGCCGAAACGCGCTCCCCGCCTCGCGGCTCAGCCCCGCCAAGTAATGCTCCGATCCCGCCGGATCCGCCGGCAACGCCGTCCCCGCCGGAACCTTCAGCGACCGGAATATCCGCTCGACCCACGCGCCCTCCAGCGCCAGCCACGAATGCGTCCACGCCTGATCGGGATGCCCGTACGCGTGCGCCACGCCCGGAGGCAGCACCGCCACCCGGTGAGCCGGATGAGCGGCCTCGCCCAGATGAAACGGCGTGTGGAAGCAGATCAACAGATAGTGCTTCCCGCCTTGCGCGCGCCGGACCATCCCCGCGCGCATCGGTTCGCGCAGCCCCAAACCGTACAGGCGAAACTCCGCCGGGAGCCTCAAAGCCTGCGGGAAGATGCGCCGCCGATTCGCTTGCATGCGCGCAATATACCACAAATTGAAAATGTGCTTCTAGGCGCTGTCCCGAATCGCTTCGAAAGCGCATGCGACGCGCGGACCAAGCAGGGCGGGGAGCCCGAACGCGCTTTATCTCTAGAATAGATACAGCAAGCGAGGCTGACGAAGCGCTGCGCAGGTCCCCGCAAGCAGACGCCGAAGAAGGGCTTCGGGACAAAGCCTGGATACGCTCCGCCTAAATCGGCGCAATAAAACACAGGTTTCCGCCAACCCGCTCCATTCCGCCCGCGCGGCGCGTCAGGTAAGGTGAATGGCACTTAGGCATCGTTCGAGGACCGAAAGATGAACCTGCTCTGCGCCCTGCTGTTCGTCCTGCTCGCCGCCACGGCTTACGCCGCCGAACCGGTCTGGATCGAAGGCAGCACCGAGCCGCTCCTCCAACTCACCGGAGAAAAAGCGCAGTACCAGGCCCACGGCAAATCAACCGCCCCTCGCACCCGCAACGCGACCCTGACCGCCCTCGGGCTCGCCGGATCCGACCTCGGCGTCCCCGTCGCCTTCCCCAGCAAAATCGTCCTCGTCTTCGGCGACTCCTGGGGCTTCCGCCAGGACGGCGAACGCCGCTGGGTCTGGACGCCCGGCTGGGGCAAAGACGACAGCATGGCGTATTTCGACCGGCCCGTCGACTTCGGAGCCTGCCGGACCATCACCGATTTCGACCGAAAATTGAGCACTCAAAACGAGCCCGTCGAGCCCGATTATTCGAGCGCTCCAGAGCTTAAATTCTTCGTCAAGCCCGACCCTGGCGCGCCGTTCCCGCGCTTCGCCCCCACGCGTATCGCCAACCTGCGGCCCGGCCAGGGGCTCGGCGAATTCGAGGTGCCCACAGGAGCCTTCGCGCTCGACGACAAACTCTACGTCTTCTACAACGTCAAGCACCAGCAACAGACCGAGCCCGGCGGGAAGCGCACCGTATACTTCCTCAATTCGATCCTCGCCCGCGCCGACGGGCCCAGCGCCGCTTGGACGGCCTCGTCCCCGCCGCTGCTCAAGCGCCTGTACGACGTTTCCGAGCATCCCGCACTCGCCGACGTCCACGCGCCGCCCGACGATACGCGCGGCCCGGGCAAGTTCATCCACGTCGCCCCCGTGGTCCTCGATGCCCCGGCCCTCGGAAAGATCGGCATCCGCGAACGGCTTCCCGAACCCCTTCGCAACTCCGAACGACTTGTTTTTATGTGGGGAAGCTCATGGAAATACGTTCGAAGCGATCTCTATTTAGCCGTCGTGGACGCCAAGGATATCGATGCAATAATCGACGGCGAACGCGACGCCTCCAAATGGTGGTACTGCTCCGGAATCGACGGCGGAAACCCCGCCTGGACCCACGACGAAACCGCCGCCGCCCCGCTCATCGGAAATTGGAGCCCCTCCGCCGAACCCTGCCTCGGAGAACATTCCGTCGTCTGGAACCCCGTCCTCGGGCGCTTCCTGCTCGCCTACCAGGAACAGTACACCAGCATCCGGATGCGCACCGCGGCCGCTCCGTGGGGGCCTTGGTCGGCGCCCGTACGCGTCTTCGGCAAAGGCGATCCCCTGGCGCTCAAGTTCATCCGCCACGAGGGCAAGAACACGATCACCAACAACCCCGTCGAAACCTTCCGCCCCGACGGCAAGCCCTTCCTCGTCCCCGACAAGCACGGCGCCACCTACGGACCCTACTTGTTCGAAGAATGTACCCGCGGCTCCGACGGACGCGTGAATCTGTACTTCACCATGAGTTGCTGGAATCCCTACCAGGTCTTTCTCATGAAGACATCCTTCAAGGTCGAGTAGCCGGATCGCCGCGATCCGGTGGTAAGGCTTGCGTTGCGGTCGTCTCCGTTCAACCCCACTCGAGGTTCCCATGCCTGCACTCGAATGCCTCCAGCACGACGCATGGACGCGCCAAACCGCGCACCGCTGGTGCGCCCTCCGCCTCGCCCTTGCGCTCATCCTGGCCCTCGCCTTCGCCACCCTTCGCGCCGCCGCCGGCGAAGCCCCTGCCCGCAAGCCCAACATCGTCGTCCTCGTCGCCGACGACCTCGGCTACCGCGACACCGGCTTCCAGGGCGGCGAAATCGCCACCCCCAACCTCGACGCCCTCGCGCAAGCCGGGGCCATACTCGATCGGTTCTACGTCGCGCCGCTCTGCACCCCCACGCGCGCCTGCTTCCTCACCGGCCGCTACCCCATGCGCCAAGGTCTCCAGACCCTCGTCATCTTCCCATGGGCGCAATACGGCCTCCCGCTCGAAGAACGCACTCTGCCCCAGGCGCTCCAGGAAGCCGGCTACACCACCGCGATCGTCGGGAAGTGGCACCTCGGCCATGCGCGCAAAGCGTATCTGCCCCGCCAGCGCGGCTTCGACTCCCAGTACGGGCTCTACAACGGAGCCATCGGCTACTTCAACCGCCGCTGTCAGGGAGTGCTTGACTGGCACCGCGACGAGGCCTCGCTCGACGAAACCGGATACAGCACCGAACTTCTCGGCAACGAAGCCGTCCGCGTGCTGGAACGCCACGACTTCGCCAAACCGCTCTTCCTCTACGTGCCCTTCAACGCGCCGCACGCGCCCAGCCAGGTTCCGCCCGGCTTCAAAGAGCCCTACGCGAACCTCCCCGAGCCTCGCCGCACGTACGCAGGCATGGTCGCCTGCATGGATCTGCAGGTCGGGCGGATCGCCGCGAAGCTGCGGGAACGCGAAGCGGCCGGGAACACGATCGTCCTGTTCTTCAGCGACAACGGCGGGCTCGCCCGCGACGGCGCCAGCAACGGAAACCTCCGCGGCGGAAAGGGTATGCTTTACGAAGGCGGCGTCCGCGTCCCCGCATTCGCCGTCTGGCCCGCACGCCTCCCCGCCGGGCGCATCGTCAAAGAACCGCTACACGTCAGCGACTGGTACCCGACGCTCTTGAACCTCGCCGGCGCGCCGCTCGCACAGCAACTTCCGATCGACGGCGTGGATATCTGGCCTGTCCTGGCCGAAGGCGCCCCGCGCGCGAGCCGCGAGATCCTGCTCAACGTCACGCCGCGCAGCGGAGCGCTCCGCATCGGCGACTGGAAGATCGTCCGCAACGGAAGCGCGGTCGTCGAAGACCTCAAACGCCTAGGCACCAAAGAGCAGCGCGCGCAAGCCCGCGGGCGCAAGTCCGCGCAGACCGGCGATCCCGCCGCCGCGGAGGCCGAACCCGAGAGGGAATCCGAAGCCGCGGACGACGAGATCCCGCGCGACGTCTACGAACTCTTTAACCTCGCCGACGATCCCCGCGAACGCCGCGACCGCGCCGCCGATGAACCCGCGAAATGGGCCGAATTGAAAGCCCGCCTAGAAGCCCTCGCCGCCCAAGCCGCCGCGCCACTCAGTCAACCCGAACCGCCCGGCTTCATTCCTCCGCCGAACTGGGAACCCGCCGAGTAACCGCAGTCGAAGTGGCCGTTCTCTCCCCCTTCGCAAGGGGATCTAAGAGGGGGTGCCGTGCCGTTGCAGTCGCAGTTGAAGTTTTCTCCCCCTTAGCAAGGGGGAGTTAGAGGGGGTGCCCTGCCCTGCTTCGTCGCACGAACAGTCCGTCGAAAATTCCTGCCAGACCCGCGCCCCACCCGCGTTAACCCCTCGGACGGCGGGCTCACGCCTCCGTCCGCCACCTCGGCGCGGCCGCCGTCCGCGCGCGCCGAGCGCCACTCCTTCCCGGACGGCTGCAGGGTCGGCAACCGACGTCCAGGGCTTCCGCGCCGCATCCCTTTATAGGTTGCGAACGCGGTCGCGTGTCCGCCGCGCGCACCTTCCACGCGCGCGGCCTGGGAGGGTCTTGCCGCCATGCGATTCGTCGCTCGCCGTCTCGCCGTGCTCTTGCTCGCGCCATTCTTCCTCGATGGCGTACCGCTCGCCGCGCAGGACGATTACGTCTACGCCCAGCGGCTCCTCGAAACCCACGCCGAAGACCTCGACGCGCCCAGCCTCGTCCGGCGGCTGGCCGCACGCCTCGAATCCGCCCGCGATCCGCGCCGCACGCTCACCGCCCGGTTGCTCCGCGCCATGGCCTGCCGGACCGACGCGCGACGCGCCACCCCCGCGCGGCGCCAGGAACTCCTCGCCGAAGCCGAGGCGCACTACCAGGCCTTCCTCGCCGGCGGCGCGAACCATCCCGATCTCGCCCGCGCGCGAGCCGACACGGAAACCCTGCAGCTCGATTTCGCTCGCGCTCAAGCCCAGGCCGCCGCCGCGGACCCCGCCCAAGCGGCCGAACTGGGCAGGCAGGCCGCCCAGCGCCTCCTCGAAAAAGCCGATACCCACCGCATCGCGGCCGAACGCCTCCGCGTCCCGCTCAAGGCCGCCTTCGCCGATCCCGACCTCGAAAGCGAGGACGACGCCAAACGTGCGCGCGTCTTGCAGCGCATCCAGGCCGCGCTGGAACCGTACCTGGAGCACGAACGCCCGCATCTCACGCTGCGCCTCGAAGCGCTCGCCGCCATGCCCACCGGACCGGAACGCGCCGCCGCCGCGCGCGCGCTGATCGCGCATCTGCAAGCCCAACTCGACTCCGAAGACCTCGGCCTCCTCGACGATCTCTGCGCCTGGTTGCAGTACGCGAAGGGCCGCACGCACGCGCTCATTCAGGACGAAGACGCCGCCGCAGCCGCGTGGCACGAAGCGCTGGGCTACGAGATGGGCGGCGCGCCTGCCGAGGCCCGCGCCGCCGCGCTCGAAATCCGCAAAGCCATCCTGCGCGACTACGTCGCCATGCACGAACGCTCGGCCTCGCCCGCGCGCTTCGAGAAGATCGTCGAAATCGTCTCGGGAGCGGTGGACCACCCCGGCCATCCGGATCTCCAGCGCCTGCGCTGCGAACCCGAGGGCAAGCTCCTGCGCATCGCCCGCGCCCGCGCGTGGCCCCACGTGCCCGAAGCCGGTACCGAAGAATTCGAACGCGCCCTGCGCGATCTGCACGCCATCGTCCGCTACGGCCCGCCTTGGTCGCGTAACGCCGCCCAAGCCATGGCCGAACTCGCCGCCTTGGCCGCGCAGCGCCGCCTGCGCCCGAACCTCGCGCCCGCCGTCTGGCTCGGAGCGGCCCACGGCGCCTGGCTCGACGGCCACGCCGCGGCCCAGCGCGCCCGCGAACTCGGCCCCGCCGAGACCCCCGAAGCACGGGCCGTGCGCGAAACCGAACGCGCCTCGTTCGAACGCGCCGTCGCGCTTTACCGCAAAGCCATCTCCACCGCCCGCGGCGGACCCCACGCCAGCCCCGCCGAACGCCTGCTCGTCGAACCCCGCGCCTGGAGCGAAATGAGCGACGCGCACCTGCGCCTCGACGAACCCCTCGAAACGTACCTCGCCGCGCAAGCGCTGCGGGATTTCTTCGCGCCCGACCGCCGCGCCCGCTGGCTCCCCGATCCGAAGCGCGATCCGAAGTTCTACGCCCGAACCGAGATCGCCGCCGCGCTCGCCGCGCTCGATGCTCCCGCCGGACACGAACCCGGGCGCGAAGGCTGGCTCGCCCGCGCTGCAAACGCCGCGCATTTCGCCCTCGGCCGATTGCAGCGCGCCGATCCCCACCTCTACCTGCGCCTGCAGGAAGGCCAAGCCCAGCCCAACGCCTGCGCCCGCGCCGCGATCCTGCTCGACGACGCCCGCCGCCTGTACGCTGCCGCCCGCGCCGCCGAATCGCCCGATGCAGCGCTCGCCCGAGCGCGCGATGCCTTCCTCAAAGCCGAAACCGCGGCGCTCGGCTTCCAGTCCCTCGCGGCCGGCGATCCGCAACTTGAAACAGCGCTCTACCAGGCCGGCGCCGCCTGGGCCTTGGCCGCGCAACTGGCCGCCGAAGCGCCGCTCAAGCACGCGCCCGAAGCCGCGCGCGAACGCGCCTGCGCCGAACAGGCACTCGCCCGCTGGGAAGCCTACGAGTCGCACCTCCGCGCGCACCCCGAGCAGGACGACCGTGCGCTCGCGCGCCGGACCGAACGCGCGCGCGCCATCGCGCTCCAGCGGTTGCTGCTGCATCACCAAGGCCGCGACTGGGACCGCGTCCTCGAAGCCGCCGCCGCGTATACGGCGCTTGCCCCCGCCGCCGATCCCAACGCCGCGCTCGTGGCGCTCCGTAGCGTGCAAGCCTTGGCCGCGCGGGCCGAAGGCCTCCCCGCGCCCGAAGCCGCCCAGCGCCTCGGAACCGCCGAAGCGCTCCTCGGCCGCCTCGCCGCGCAGCCCGCGCACCTGAGTTTCGCGCGCCGCACGCTCGCCGCGCGCTACGCCGCCCTCGCCGCCGACTCCGCCTGCGAACCCGAAGAACGCCGCGCCTGGCACGGCCGCGCCGCCGATCTCTTCGCCGCCGATCTCGCCGCGCAGGAAGCCCCGCCGCTCGAAACCGCCGCGCGCCTCCTGCCGCTCCTCCAAGCCGCCGGCCGCCCGCGCGATGCCGCCGCCCACGCCCTGCGCCTCCTCGAACGCCACGACCCCAACCGCCGCAACGCCGGCATCGATGACGAAGCGTGGCCCGCGCTCCTCGAAGCCATGCAAAGCGTACTGCGCTTCGAAGACCGCGAACGCTGGAAGCGCTGCCGCCAGGATCACGCCGTGTTGATCGATTGGCTCTACGAAACCCGCGAAGGCGCCGCGAACGGGGACGATCCCAGCCTCCGGCCCGCCCACGACAAGCGGCCCGTCGATTACGAACGAGCGCTGGAACAACTCGCCAGCATCCGCCGCAACTACCCCGACGCCGCCACCGTCGCCCCGCGCCGCGACGAAGAACGCTTCCGCGGCGCAAGCTGGCTCGACGCCGTCGCCGCCGAAATCGCGCTGCGCCGCACGCTCCTGAGCGTCCGCGAAGGCGCCGTCGATCTGGCCCTCGAAGCCGCGCAGGAAGAAGAAGCCGCAGGCCGCGCCGGCGAAGCCGCGCGGCTGCGCCAGGCCGCCGCCGATCAACTGGGGCTCCTGCTCGAAGCGCTCGGCGACATCCCCAGCCTGCGCCTGCGCCGAGCCGAAGCCCTCGCCGCCGGCGGAGCGATCCACGAAGCCATCGGCTTGCTCGAAGCCCTGCGCGCCGAATGGCCCGAACGCGATTCCGCCTGGTACGTCCGCCTTTCGCGCCGCATCAGCGAACTGCATTTCGAGCGGCGCGCATTCGCCGCGGCCGCCGAATGGCCCGAACGCATGCGCATCGCCGGCGTCAACGCCGAATGGAAACGCAAGCACTGGCCCGATGTCGACGCCTTCCTCGAACGCTGCTACGCCGCCGGCGCCCCGCGCCCGCACGCACCGGCCCCCGCCGCGTCCGCCGCGCTCCCCGGCATACGCTCGCCCGACGAACAGGAACTCGACCGTTTGCGCACCATCGAACGCGCCGGCGCCGAGCACCCCGAAGTCCTTACCGATGAATTCCGCAACCGGCTCGCCTTCGTGGCGCGCAAGGTCGAACACCGCCAAGCCTTCGCCGCACTGGAGCGGACCGTGCTCGAAGCCCGAGCGCAAGGCCGCGAAGCCGAACTGCCCGAAGCGACGCGCCTCAAGCACCGCCTCGCCACCGATCTCGTCGCCGCCGAAGACGCGGCCTGGCGAACCGAACAGCGCTACCGCGCGCAGATTGCCCGCTCCGGCGGCGAACCCCAAGTGCCCGCAGCGATCCGCGCCGAACGCCAAGCTGCCTGGCAACGCGCCGCCGAGCTGGCCGCCGCCTTCGAAAAACTCGACTGACCCGCCCGCGCCCGCCCTTGTCGTAGCCGTTGCCGTAGTAGGGGTAGTCGAAGTTCTCTCCCCCTTAGCAAGGGGGAGTCAGAGGGGGTGCCGTGCCGTTGCAGTCGCAGTCAAAGTCGAAGTTTTCTCCCCCTTAGCAAGGGGGAGTTAGAGGGGGTGCCGTGCCGTT
>BTVV01000013.1:0-82833 GCA_045863855.1 Planctomycetota bacterium
AGCAGCTTGACCGGCGAGACCGCGGATAAGACTTCGCAGTACGAAGGCGTTTTGGAGGCCTTGAAAGGCGCCGAGAAGCTTCGGATCACGGTTCCGGCGCTGAAGCTGAAGGGCACGGATCTGCCGGGACAGACCGTTAACTTCCCTCAGGGCACTGCAGCTTCGGCGGGCCACGAAGGCCACGAGCACTAGTAGCTCGAAGAGCACCGGGATTCGCGCGTCCGTACTGATGGCGCAATTCGGGACGTCCGATATATTAAGGTAGGCGGTACGGACGAACGGCGGCATGAGCGAATCACTTTCCACACCGAAAGCACGCAGCGGCGAGGACTTCTGGGTCGCCGTAGGCGTAGTGGCGGTTTTGGCGGCGCTTTCGTGGGCGGTGAGCGGCTGGGCGGCGCCGGCGCCTACTGCCGTACCGGGCTTGGATGCGGCGAACCTGAAAGGCGATCCGATCGATGGGTCGGTGGCCCATCCACCGTACGATGCGGGGAAGACGCCCGTGGCCGTGGGATCCGCGGTAGCGCAAGAATCCCGGCGCTTTAAGCAAGTCACCTTCGATCTGCTGGCTGGCTTCATATACAACGATCCCAACCAGATCACGACGATGTTCCAGCCCGCGCCGGGCGAACCGGCGGCGCAGGCGGACCAGATTCCCGCAACGATCCAGGCGCTCGATACCCAGGAAGTGGCGGTGCAAGGTTTCATGTATCCGCTGAAAGTTGACGGCGGATCGGTGAAAGCCTTCTGGCTGATGCGCAACCAATCGCTCTGCTGCTTTGGGCAGGTGCCGCGCTTGAACGAATTGGTATTCGTGCAGGTGAAGAACGAGAAGGGCGTCGAGTGGTATAACGACGCGATCGTGACGGTATACGGCAAGCTTGAAGTCGGCGAGAAGCGCAACAAGGACGGGATCGTGACGAGCCTGTACCGGATGGAAACCGAGACTGTCGAAGGGCCCCTGGACCTGTGAGCCGATTACGCATCCTCCGCGCCGTACGCTTGCTGGTTCCGCTATGGGCGCTGTGGGCGGCGATTCCGGGGCACGCTCAGGAACTGCCCGCGTACACGTTCAAGCTCAACGACTTGGAACTTTTCCCGCAGATTATTTCGCTGAATTACGAATCGCAGCCGCAGGCCGGCGATCTGGCGATGATCAACGGGATAATGGTGACGCTGGGCGAGCCGGGCGCGTACGCGTTCTATGTGCCGCTGGAGCAGCGGGAGCGCTTGTATCTAGCGGGCGCGGACGGGAAGCGGACGCTGCATGGCGTACGCGTGACGTGGGCGATGCGCGCGGGCGAGAAGGTGCTGGTCAATCCGCTCCCGGAGCTTGAAGCCGGGGAACTGGCGGGCTTACGCGGCGTTTTCCTGGATTACTGGGACGATACGGTGGCCAAGCGCATCGGCCAATTGGATCCTCAAAAAACTTGCGTGACGCTGACCGATTTGGTCGCGCTGGGCGAAACGCGCGCGCTGCCGGCTTTACCGGCGAACCTGCGTGCGCTGGCGGTCTACGAAAAGCACGGGGGCGGCTTCAACGATTACGGATCGCTGCGGAAGCTCTCGAAGTTGGAATTCTTCGCGGTGATCAGTTACGGGCATCCGGCGCTGGACATGGAACTCTTCACCGGAATGCCGGCGCTGAAATATCTCGATGTGAGCGCCACGACCGTGCAGCACGCCGAAGCGCTGGCGCGTTGCCCGGCACTGCGCAGCTTGAATCTGGGCTTCACGCGCGGCGTGAAGGATGTGGCCTTCGCCAAGGCGCTGAGCGACCTGCGCGTGCTGGACGTGCAGCAGACCGAAGTGGCGGACCTTACGCCGCTCTCGGAGCACGCAAACCTGCGCTTCGTGCTCGCCAACCGCAGCCCGGTTAAAAAGCTGCCCGTGGGTAAACTCCCGGCGCTGCAAGGTGCGGAGTTGCTCAAGACGCCGTTGTCCGAAGCGGATGTCGCGCAATTTCGCCAATCGAACCCCAACGCGGTGGTGCTGTTCCAGCTCGACAAGTTGCTGGCGGAATCGCTGAAGCGTTGCGACCGAATGCGCGTGCGCTCTCTGCTGCCCAGCGGTAAAATCATCGAGAAGCCCGCGCTTGAAGTGGCCGATACGGCCGTATTGTCGGAACTGGGCGCCCAAGTTCACGTGGATATGGACAGCGAAGCGCTCGAATGCGCGTGCTCCACGGGGCCATTCCTAGAATTCATGCAGAAGGACCAAGTGGTCGTGACGCTCGCGTTCCGGCACAACAAGCAGGCGGAATGGCTGGGCGGCGTGCTGGGAAATTGGCCGTTGCGCAATGAAAGCATTCAATTCCTGGTGTCCTGGCTGGGCAAGCACGACGTGAAGGTGGAAGATAACCCGTTGCCAGGCCTGCCCAATCCGCTCGATCCTTAGATCATACTGGAGCCCTGCGCATGGAATGCGAGTTTCCGAAACAGAACGCGACGACGGCCGAAATCGCGGAAATTCTGAAGCAGTACAAATCCATCGCGGTGGTAGGGCTGAGCGACAAACCGGACCGTCCCAGCTTCGGCGTCTCGGCGTACATGCAGCAGCACGGCTACAAGATCACGCCCGTCAACCCAATGCTTAAAGGGCCGGTGTTGGGCGAGACTTCGTACGCGCACCTGAAGGACGTGCCCGGGCCGTTGGAGATCGTGAACATCTTCCGCAAGCCCGAAGACGTGCCTCCCATCGTAGAAGAGGCCATTGCGAAGGGCGCGAAGGTGATCTGGATGCAGGAAGGCATCGTGAATAACGTCGCCGCCGATCGCGCCCGTGCCGCAGGGCTGAAGGTGGTGATGAACAAATGCCTGCTGAAAGAACACCGCGTGCTTTAGCAGCCCGTAGGGTTGCGGGATCATTCGAACTGGGCGTCGTTGCGCTTCGCTCGCCGCATCTCTCGATGCGGCTCTCTGTGCGACGCCTTGCCCAGTCTCAATGCTCCTCGCAACGCGGTCCGCACCCTTTTTCAATGGGCTGCTAGCCGTGCGGCGCTCGCTGCCGGCGCAAGATTCGCTTCGTATGGCCGCGATTACGCGATTCCTTCGCCTAAACGCTCGGCTTCGAAGCGATTCAAATCCTCCTCCTTGATGCCGAAGTAGCGCGCTTCCGGATGGTGGAAGACCAACGCGCTGACGCTGGCTTCGGGGTCCATCATGTACTCTTCGGTGAGGCGCACGCCGATGGCTGCTTCGACGTCCAGGGCGGGGAAGAGCAGCGCCTGGTCTTCGAGGCGCGGGCAGGCCGGATAACCGAAGCTGACGCGGACGCCGCGGTACTTGGCCTGGAAGCGCTGTTGCATGCTGGTTCCCGCGGCATCGGGGAAACCCCACATCGCCCGCAGCCGCGCATGGACCAGCTCGGCCAAGCCTTCGGCGCTTTCGATGGCCAGAGCTTGCAGGACGATGCTCTCCACATAGCGGCCGTCCTTCTTGAGCTGCTCGGCGCGCGCACGTACGCCTTCTCCGCATGTGGTGGCGAAGAGCGCGACGTAATCCATGCCTTCGGCGCCGGGGCCGCGCACGTAATCGCTGAGACATAAGCCGCGGTCGCTGGTCTGGCGCGGGAATGCGAAACGCGTGATCTCCGCTTCCGCGCCGCCGGCCAAGGCTTCATCTTTCTTCGAGGTCTTGTAGAGGACCAAATCGTCGCCGTGGGCCAGCGCCGGGAAGAATCGGTAGACCGCTTTCGGCGTCATGATTTTATCGCGGCGCACGGTGTCGATCATGCGTTCGACGCTTGCTTTCAAATCCTTGGCCTTTGCGTCGCCTTGCGCGGCGAGCTTCTCGATGTTGCCTTTCAGGCCCAAGTGCTTTCCGTAGAGCATCAGCGGGTTGATCCAGCGGACTACTTCTTCGAGATCGAAATCGGCGAGGACGTGGCGCTTGAGGTCTGGCGGAACCGGCGCCGGAAAGCCATGATCGAACTGCGCGGGCGCGACTGCGGGTTTGGCCTCGGGCGCTTTCTTGACGACGATGGGCGCCTGGCGGTCTTTCCATAAGGTTTGGAGCTTTTCGGGATCGCGAACCCGGTTGGCGAGGTCCAGTCCGTCCATGGCGTCGCGCGCGTAGAAGACGGGCGCGCCGTAAGCCGGCGCAATGCGCGAGCGCGTAAAGGTATCCGAGAGCGCCGCGCCTCCGACGAGCACCGGGCAGTTGACGCCCGCGCGCTTGAAGTCTTCGGCGGTCAGCACCATCTGTTGTGCGCTCTTCACGAGCAGCCCCGAGAGCCCGATCATGTCGGCCTTGTGCTCGCGCGAGGCGGCAATGAGCGTCTCGCTCAACACCTTGATGCCCAGATCGACCACCTTAAAGCCGTTGTTGCTGAAAATGATCTCGACTAGGCTCTTGCCGATGTCGTGCACATCGCCTTTCACCGTGGCGAGGACCATGGTCCCGCGCGCGGCCGCGTCGGCCTTCTCCATGTGCGGTTCCAGGTGCGCGACGGCAGCCTTCATGACCTCCGCCGACTGAAGCACTTCCGCCACGATCATCTCGTTGTTGTTGAAGAGCCGGCCGACTTCATCCATCCCGGCCATGAGCGGGCCGTTGACGATATCGAGCGGTTTGCGCGACTTGAGCAGTTCGTCAAGATCTTCGATCAGGCCGTCTTTGCTGCCCTCGATCACGTTGCGCGGGAGGCGCTCGTCGATGGAGAGCTTTAAACGGTCCTCGGATTTTCGCTCGGTCTTACGTTCGCGGAATTGTGCGACAAATGCGGCGATGGGGTCCGGTCCGGCGTTGTCGATCAGGTCGAGGCAGACCTTCTTGTCTTCGGGTGAAATCTGCGAGTATGGTACGAGTTTCTGCGTGTTGACGATGGGCAGGTCGAGCCCGGCTTCGACGTTCAGGTGCAGGAAGACGCTGTTGAGCACTTCGCGGCCGGCTTCGGGGAGTCCGAAAGAGACGTTGCTGATGCCCAATGTCGTCTTGCAGAACGGAAAGCGCTGCTTAATCAGGCGCAGGCCTTCGATGGTCTCGCGCCCCGCGCCCTTATAGTTCTCGTCGCCGGTGCCGATGGGAAAGACCAGCGGATCGAAAATTAGATCTTCTTCGGGAATGTCGTACTTCTTCGTGAGCAGTTCGTGGCAGCGTGCGGCGACTTCGAGCTTGCGCTGGCGCGTGACGGCCATGCCCTGCTTCTTATCTTCATCGATGCAGCCGACGATGAGCGCCGCACCGAACTTTTTGACTAGCGGTACTACTTTGTGGAAGCGTTCTTCGCCGTCCTCGAGGTTGATCGAGTTGTAGATCACCTTGCCCTGAATACGTTTCATGGAGATTTCGAGCACTTTCTCGTCGGTGCTATCAACCATGAAGGGGCAGTAGACGCGGCGGGTGAGAAGATCGAGGAAGCGCGACATGTCGGCAGGTTCGTCGCGGTCGGGATTCTGCAGACACAAATCGAGGACGTGGGCTCCGGCGCGGACCTGCTTGCGCCCGATCTCGACGGCTTCTTCGATCTTTTCTTCCTGAATCAGACGCTTGAACATGCGGCTGCCAAGCGAGTTGGTGCGCTCGCCGACGAACCACGGCCGGCCGTCTTCTGCGATTTCCAGCGCTTCCATGCCGCTGATGGCGGTGCGCTTGATCGGATTGGGCACGCGCGGCTTGTAATTCCCCACGACCGCCGAAAGGCGGCGGATGTGCTCGGGCGTGGTGCCGCAGCAGCCACCGACGATATTGACCCAGCCCTTTTCGAGGAACTCCTGCGCCTTCGCGACGAAGCCGTCGGGCGTGAGATGGTAATGGTTATCCGCGTCAGGCAACCCGGCGTTGGGGTACAGACTGGTGTAAAAGCGGCTGTAGGTGGCCAGCGTGCGCAAAGGTCCGACCAAGGCATCGGGACCTGTAGCGCAGTTCATTCCGATGCTCAACAGCGGGCGATGGGCCAGCGAAACGTACGCAGCTTCGACGTCCTGTCCGGCAAGCATCTTCATGCCTAACGCTGGATCTATGGTCACGGAGACCATGATCGGGAGCATGATGCCGGTCTGCTCGAAGGCGCGGTCGCAGGCTTCCAGCGCGGCTTTGATATTGAGGGTATCGAACGCCGTTTCGATCAGGATTACGTCGGCGCCGCCCTCGATGAGCGCGAGCATTTGAGCGGTATAATTGTCTGCCTGGCGCTCAAACGTGAAGCCCACCGTTAAGCTGATTTGCTTGGTAGTGGGGCCGACGCTTCCTGCGACGAATCGCGGGCGCTCGGGCGTCGAGAATTCATCGCAGGCTTCGCGCGCCAGTTTGCAGGCGGTCAGGTTCATCTCGCGGGTGAGGTCTTGCAGGCCGAACTCGCCCAGAACGAGTGGAGTCGCACCGAACGTGTTGGTCTCGACGAGATCCGCCCCGGCGGCAAGGTAGTCGGCGTGAATCTGGCGGATCCACTCCGGGCGCGAACGGAGCAGGTTCTCGGAACAGTTTACGTACTCGTCGCCGCCCCAGTCTTCGGCCGTCGGGTTGCGCTGCTGGATCATCGTGCCCATCGCGCCGTCGATGACGAGGATGCGCTCACGCAGGGCTTCGACGAGGCGGCGCGAGCGTTCGGGATACTTCGGCAGCAGGTCTTGGACGTTCAAGGGTTGGGCTCCGGCACGTGGAGGAAGTTTACGGCTTCAGTTCGTAGACGCGAATGGATGCGTGCATGGGTCGCAGGGGCGCATTGACGGGTTTGCCCAAGCGCGGCTTCTGCTCCAGCAATTCCACGGTTTTCTCGGTGGCGGCAACGCGGCTCTTGATTTCTTTCGGTACGCAGCCGAGCGCCATGAAGGCGATGTTGACGGTCTCGCCGATGATGTCGGGGCGCGCGTACTCGGGATGCCCGACTGGGCCGAGGTAAATTTCGCCGCTGTGGACCAGTACGTTCAAGCCTTCGTAACCGCTGACGCGGTGAAGCTGCAACGCAGCATTTACGGCGCGGTCGGCATGGCGCGGGCCGGAAAAGAAGCCGAGAAAGCCGTCACCCACGTACTTCACGGGCACGCCGCTGTGGTCGATGACCGCTTCGGTGACCTGATAGAAGATACCGTTGGCCCACGTGGCGACGTCGCGCGGCGGCATGCTCGAAGCGCGCACCGCGTAACCGTCCATGTCGGTGCAGAGCACCGTGGCCGGGAAAGTGCTGTCCTGAGCTTCGACACGTCCAAGCAACCAGTCCACGTTTACGCTGAGGATGCGCGAAAGATCGAGCAGCACCGCGATATCGGGCGCGTTCTCGCCGCGTTCCCACTTGCTCACGGCCTGAGCGGTGATGCCCAAGGCGTGGGCGATGTCGGACTGCTTGAGGCGGCATTTTTCGCGCTGTCCGCGAATACGCCGGCCGAGGTCCTTAAGATTCATCGCCGTACTCCTTGGGCCTAACGAACATTAAAGCGCAAAGCCGCTGCCGTGCACAATGGAGACTCCGTTGAGTCCAAGCAAGAGGCGGTTGGTTGGGCCGGGTTGAATCAAGCCGCTGGGCGAGTACCATGGTTTCCTCGCCAACTGGGAACGATGAGTTTGATGAGCCGAAAGCGTGTACTTCTGCCTGCCACCGCAGCTCTGATTGTTTGGGCCGCCAGTGCGATCGGCGCCGCGGACGTCCCCACCGGCGCCAGCCATTTCAGCGTCACACGCTACCTTTCAGGCATCCCGGGGATCATGGCGTTTACCTTTACGCCCGACGGGCGGATGCTGCTCTGCGAAAAGGGCGGCCGCTTGCGTGTGGTCAAGAACGGCAAGCTGCTCGCGGCGCCGTTCGCCACGTTTGCCGTCGATACCACCTTTGAGCGCGGATTACTGGGTGTGGTTTGCGCACCGGATTTCGCGGTCAGCGGGCACGTGTACATGCACTATTCGGTCAAGTTGCCTGTTCCGCACAACATTATCGCACGAGTAACGGCCGATGGCGATCGTGCCGTGCTTGGCAGCGAATTGCGTATCTTCGATTTGGAGCCTCCGCAAGCGGCCAACCACAACGGCGGCGCGTTGCGCTTCGGACCTGACGGCAAGCTGTACGTGGGTGTGGGCGACGACAGCCGTCCCGAGACATCGGCGCGTCTGGATACCATCTTCGGAAAGCTCCTGCGCATTAATCCGGACGGCAGCATTCCCGAAGACAATCCGTTCTTCACGACCGCTACGGGCTTGAATCGCGCGATCTGGGCGTACGGGTTGCGCAATCCGTACTCGTTTTCGTTCCAGCCCGGCACCGGACGGCTATTCATTAACGACGTGGGCCAGGATGCCTGGGAGGAGATCGACGAAGGCGTAGCAGGATCGAATTACGGCTGGCCGACATTTGAAGGACCGTTCGGCGATGCCGAAACCAAACAACCGATTTTCAGCTATCCGCACAGCCAGGGTTGCGCGATTGTCGGCGGCGTATTCTACAATCCGCCAGCGCCAACCTTTCCACCGGAGCACGTGGGCCGGTATGCGTACCTCGACTTTTGCAGCGGCAAGGTGTTTATGCTCGATCTGGAGACCTTTCAGGCTCAGGTGGTCGCGCAGGGATTCACACCCGCTTCGGACCTTCAGCTCGGGCCGGACGGCGCGTTATATGTGGCGTGCGTGTACGAAGGCGCGATCTATCGCATCCAGTACGAGCCGGGGCTCGCGCCGGCGATTGTGGAAGAACCGCAGGATTTGGCGCTGCCGCAGAACCGGCAAGCGGTATTCGAGATCGCCGCATCGGGTGCGCCGCGCATGAACTATCGCTGGTACCGCGACGACCGCCCTGTGGGCAACTCGTCTCCGCGATTAGAGATCGGCGGCTTGAAGCTGGGGGACAGCGGATCGCGCATTCGGTGTGTGGTGCGCAACGCCTTCGGAGCCGTGGCTTCGCGCGATGCGATCCTGACCGTGCTGCCGCCGAACTTGCCTCCGTCGTTGATCCTGGATGCCCCGGCGAAGGGATTGAAGTATGCGGGAGGCGATGCCGTGCCCTTCGCCGCGCATGCGGTGGACCCCGAAGAGGGTGCACTGGCGCCGGAAGCGTTCACGTGGAATGTCTGGTTTCACCACGATAGTCATCGCCATCCTTTTCTAACCGACCTGGATGGTATCGATTCCGGCGTAGCGACGGTGCCCACCGAAGGCGAATCGTCGGCTAACGTGTGGATCCGCTTCGAAGTCACGGTGCGGGATGCGGCAGAGAATACGGTCACCGTAACGCGCGATATCTATCCGCGCAAAGCGTACCTGACGCTCGGCACGCAGCCGGCCCAGCGCACGCTTGCGCTCGACGGCTCGGCGCTGCCGCGGACGCCCGCAAAAATTTTAGGCGTGGTCAATCTGGACCGCACGCTGGACGCTCCCACGCCGCAACCTCCGACGGGCACGCAATTCGCGTTCGTGCGCTGGTCGGACGGTGTGCGCGAGGCCAGGCGCGAGATCGCGTGGCCGTCGCGCGATACGATTCGGGAAGCCCTCTTTCGGCCCGCGCTACTGCCTGCTCTGCCCGAAGACTCGGACGACGACGGCGTGAGCGATGTGGATGAAGAGGAGGCGGCGACCGATCCGGAAGATCCCGAACGCTATCCCTCAAGTACTCTGAGCGTGACGCGCGTGGCCGGGGCGGTGCGGTTTACCAAGCCGGGGTTGGATACGCTGACCCTGGCGGGAACGCTGCCGGAGGTTCCGGCTGCATTGGAAGCGGAAGGCGTTTTGGTGCGCGTGGAAGTAGCCGGAGCAGAAGTGCCGTTCGTGCTCGATGCGAAAGGGAAGGGGCTTTCCCAGCAGGGTACGCTGAAATTTACGGGTACGGCCTTTGAGCGCGAGACGAACGGCGGTTCGCGGCGTTTTATCGGTGGATCGGCGTCATTCACCGCGATACTTAAACGTGGCGATTGGGCGGGTGTTTGGACGGACTACGGGTTGCTTCCAGCCAGCGGCCCGACATACATGCCGCTCCTCCTGCCCGTGCGGGTGCGCTTGGGCGGACGCGTTTTCGAGACCGAGGTAAGTGTGCTGTACCTTTCGCGTTCGGCGGCGTCCGGCAGCATTAAGGGCCCTTGAAACGGGCGGCTCGCCGGGCGCCCGGTATGGAGTCTCCTCGTGAATCTTGGTGCTTTCGGCGAACTGGCGCGCACGCGCCGCGCCACGCGCAGTTTCCTTCCCGAACCGGTGCCCGAAGAGACGTTGCACGAGTTGCTCGATTGCGCGCGCTGGGCGCCCAGCGGTTACAACCTCCAGCCCACCCACTTCATCGTGATGAACGATCCGGCCCGCAAGGAGGCTCTGTGCCGAGCTTGTTTGAACCAGAAGCAGATTCGCGAAGCTCCGGTAACGGTGCTATTTGCGGGCGACCGGGACGTCGCATCCAACCACTTCGAAGACATCCTCAAGCTGGACCGGGAAGCTCAGGCCATCGACGCCGCGTACGAGACGCTGCTGCGTAAGGTGGTCCCTCTGGCCTTCGGTCGCGGTCCGCTCGGGTTGCTCGCCCTCGCCAAGCGGATCTACGTGACGATTGCACACCCGTTCACACCCCTGCCGGACGTTCCGGCGGCTAACATGGATCGGTGGCTCACCCGGCAGGCGATGCTGGCGGCCATGAACTTCATGCTCGCGGCGCACGCGGCAGGCTTGGCGACGGTACCGATGGAGGGCTTCGACCCGCGGCGCGTGCGCGATGTCGCGGGCTTGCCGAGGCGTATGTTGGTTACGCTGGTGGTGCCCGTTGGCTACGCCGCGCCTGGGACGCGATCGAAAACGCGCCTGCCGTTGGAGCGGCTGGTGCATCGGAATGGATGGTAGAATCTTAGAGGGGCGATTTTGAATTTTGGATTGCGCGCGCTCCGCACAAAGGTGCGTAACTGAATGAGCGACTAGAGGGATCAACGCCCCTAGATTCAGATGCTATGGGCGCCCTACTGCCGACCCCATGCTCGCAAGCCGCAGCCTTCAATCCTCGAATCAAAATCCAGCATCCGAAATCGAACGCCTCCCATCCTTACGCGCCAGGCAGAAGCGCCTCGTATCCGGGCAGGTCCGCACCGTTGAGGCAGCTTTCGATGATTTTGCGCCCCAGCGGATCCAGTTCCTTGCATTCCAGATAGGGCTTCAGTTCGCGTACGAAGAAGTCGTGCAGCATCTTCGCGCCGCGGTCGTAGGTTTCGACGCCGACCTCGGGCTGCGTTTCGACTTGCAGGAACCACTGCGCGATCTGCGTGCCTTCGATCACGATGGACTTCAGCGCGAAGCCCAGGAGCGGGCAGCGCGCGGCCTGGAGCTGATCGGGCCGGAAGCGCGCGCCGCCGCGCCGGGCGAGGTATTCGCGCACGATCCACTGCGGTGCGAAACCGACCTGCCAGACGCCAACATGCTGGTTGGGCGTAATGATGTAGCGCGTGCCGGGGGTCTTGCGGATCTGCGCCAGCAGTAAATTGGCCTGATCGACTTGGCGGCCGGTGCTGAACGGCCAATAGCTACCCACACCTTCGCTGCTGAGCGGCTTCGACTCGGTGATGCTGGGGTTCGCGTGCCCGCGAGGCGCCACGAGTCGCCAGAGCCACGCCAGCGACGGAGGCAGCAGGTGCAGGATGCCGAGGATTCCGTAGCTGGGCGCCAAACGCGAGCAGGGTGGGCAGCGTACGCCAAAGCTGCGCACGTCCACTTCGACCGGCTTGTCCACGACGCCCGGCACGATGCGCCGCGGCAGGATCACACGCGGATTGGGACACGGTTCGCCCGGCCGGTCTTCGGCGTGCTCCCAAATCAGACACGTCGCGCCGGGAACCGCGTGGAGGTTCAGGAATACGAGCGGCTCAGGAGGCTGGACGGTCAGACGCTCGAGGATCGGATCGGTGCCGTAATGGTCGACATGGTTGATGCGCACGAACCAGGCGTCTTCGGCGTCGGTGACGACGAGCTTGGTGCCCTTCTGGTGCAGGGGATGGCAGATGGCCATGTCGTCGGTGACGGGCCAGAGCGTACAGCCTTGCCCCAGCGCGAGCTTTCGGCGTTCGCCGCTGACGAGGTTCTCGCCGATCAGGAGCCGGCCGTCGTGCTCGCGGTGCGGGTACTCCAGCATCTCGCTTTTGCCGCCGCCGCTGGCGCCTTCGTGCAAGATCGTCACGATGTTGTCGTAGGGCGTGACCACTTGCACCGTGGACCCGTGCGCGGTGATCCAGCCCTCTTCTTCCCCGATGGCGAGCAGCACGCCGTAGATGCCCTTCTTGGCGCTGGGGCCGGGGTAGAGGTTCAACGAGTAGATTTCATGGAGGTCTGGCGAGCGATGGTGCACGACGATCTGCTGACCGTCGCAGTGCGAATGGCGGAAGGGCGGTGCGACGTAAATGACCGCGCGCGGTTCGTACTTTTCGGGCAGGTTTTCGGGCAGGATCATATTCTGCAAGTCGGCCAGGGCCGCGGCGAAGAAGGCGGCGTTGAGCGGGCAGACCAGAAGCGCGGCGTAACCAAAATCGTCGCCGCCGGCATAGAAAGGCTGGACGATCAGCGGCTGTCCGCGCAGCCAGTCCATGACCTCTTGCTTCATGCTTTCAAAGGTGCCCTTGAAGCGTTCATGAAAGCGCGGCTTATCGGATGCGAAACTCCCAGCGACCACCATGCTGTCCGGATCGCGGCGGCGCATGTACGGTTCGGGGTAATTGACCGCAAGTCCGTTGCGGCAGCGTACGACTTCGGCTTCGACGACCGAACCGTGGGCAGGCGTTTCGTAACGCACCTCGAAGCGGTCCGAGCCATTCCCGCCCAGCGCCCATTCGATGAGTTCGGCCCGGTTTTTGGGGATGCGCACTTCAGGCGCGCCCTGCAAAACCTGCTCGAGTTCAGGAGGCAAAACCAAGTTGGGATGAAGCGCTGAGCTGCTGGCCGGCATGCGGTGACTCCCTGGATCTAGATTCCACGGCTTTGGCTGAGCCAAAACCCGCGCTACCCTACCATTCCGGCGAGCTAAATCAATTCAAGGTTGGACTGAGGATTTAAAGGCGAATGCACATTACGGCTTATGAATTTTCGGGCAAGATGCCCAATCATCACCAACCAAGAAGCTGTTGGCGCCTAGGGGGTATGGCGCCGAACGGCGGCGCGATGGACGATGACCTTGGTCTGATGGGTGCCCACGCCGATTTTGGAACGGTCGCCTAGCGAAAAGATTTCCATGGCCGGACGATGGTCTTGCGCATTCACGTGCCAGGTGCAAAGCAGCCGTTGATCCAAATAGCCGCGTACTTCGCTATTTCGAACCTCTACGCGAGCCACCATGCGGCGGCCTTGGGGAATGTCTTCTTGCCGGTAGATATAGGTAGGATTCTCGGTTCCCCAGAATAATTGATCGTCCCAGATGATGCCGATGGTTCGATAGTCGCGGCACCAAAGTGCGAAGCGAGCATGGTAGGGTCCTTTGCGGAAAATCAGACATACTTCGCCACGTCCGAAATCGGGACCGTCTTGCTGGTCCTGCGGCAAGACCGTGAATTCGACCTCGTAGTCGTATTCGGCGCCGGCTGGGTCGCCTAGCTTGATCCGCGCATTGGGGTGGCTGTCCGAATACAACTCGTTGTTCCGCTTGCGCCACTGGCCTTCCACGCCATGCCCGCGAGGATCCACCGAAGGCAACAGGTTGCGCCAGTCCTGCGCAGTGGCTGGTGCGGTGGGCCGTGTCTCGGAAACGGCAGGCGCTCCGGTTTTGGCAGCCGGCGCCGCTGGAGCCTCGGTCTTCTCCGCCGGCGCTGCCTGTTTTGGCGCATGGGGGTCCTGTACGCCGGGCGCCGAACGGGAGGGCCAAAGGGCCCAAAGCAGTAATAGGGCCAGAAGCGCTCCGGCCGCGCCGCCGGCCCAGAGCATCCAGGCCGGCCGGTGGTGCCGGGGCTCGGGCTTTCGTGGAGCGTTCCCCCGCGCGCGTGGCGCATAGGTATCCGATAATCCTGGCGGCGCGGACTGCATCCCGGCGGGATCGGATTTCGCTCGCGGCAGCGCCGAGGTCACCACCTTTTTCTCGGCCAGCGTCTCAGCGGCCAGCTTGGCGGGTGCTTCGCCACGCAGCACGCGGTCGATATCTTCGAGCAACTCGTCCGGATCCGCGTACCGGCTTTCGGGATCCTTCGCCATCATGCGCAGGATCACGTACTCGCAGCCGCGGCTGATCTTCGCGTGAACGCGCGTCGGCGGCGTCAATTCGTCGGTGGCGTGCTTTAGCACCACCTCGTAAGCAGTCTGGCCGTCGTAAGGCGTCTTGCCGGTCACCAGATGGTAGAGCGTCGCACCGAGCGCGTAGATGTCGGCGCGAATGTCGATGTTCTTGGCGTTGCGGGCTTGCTCGGGCGCCAGGTAATGCGGGGTGCCCATGGCCATTCCGGTCTGGGTCAGGAAACTGGCCTCGGGATCGGCGCCTTTGACGAGCCCGAAGTCGCTGAGCTTGACCGTACCGGCTCGGTCGAACATCACGTTCGCTGGTTTCACGTCGCGGTGGACGAGCCCCAAGCGGTGCGCGCCCTGCAGCGCTTTGGCTACGTCACGCACGACTTCCAGGGCCTCGCGTTCCCCCATGCGCCCCGTCTTGCGCAGGCGGACCGAGAGGTCGCCGCCTTCGATCAGTTCCAGCGTGATGTAGTGGACGCCGCCGTCTTCGCCGTAATCCATGGTCCGGACGACATGCGGATGGACAAGTTGCTGGCCCAGTTTGGCTTCGCGGTGAAAGCGCGCCAGCCGTTCGCGGTCCGAAACCAAGTCGGCGGGCAGCACCTTAAGCGCGACCCGAATGTTGGTGTCCTTGAGCCGGGCTTTGAGCACCGCGCCCATGCCGCCTTGGCCCAGTTTGCCTTCGATTTCGTAGGGGCCAATCTTGGCAGGGAGTTGCTCGGCGGCCAGCACCGCGGCTTTCATCAGTTGACCCACTTGTGCGGGGGTCAAGAGGCCCTGATCGACCAGCACCTGGCGCAACGCCGGGATGGTTGCACCGCCGCGCAGCGCATCCTCTTGGAGCTTCCGGCAGCGTTCCAGATCCGCGGGTCGAACGAGGCCTTCTTCAAGCGCGCGCTGGCCGATTATCGAGTCTTCGCTGGCCTTCATCGCCACCCGCTCCGCCCCGATCCGAGGCCGCATTCTACCGGTACGACTTCGAATTTCACCTGGGGTGCATGAGATTCGGATTGGTCGTGGCGGTGAAGCAGCCCAGTGGGTATTTTCGGTCCCCTGTCGTTCACCTTTAGATCGATTGCCTGAGGATGAAATGGCTCGAACACCTCGCCCCAAAAAGAAGGGGGCCGTAGCGCCCCTGCTGAACCACCCCGCCGAGATTTTTGCTTCCGCGCCTTTGCCCGGGCGGGGCATTCGACCGATTCGCCGGCTCATGGTGGCCAATCGCAGCGAGATCGCCATCCGTGTCTTCCGCGCGTGCACCGAACTGGGCATAGCGACCGTCGGCATTTACAGCCAGGAAGACAAGCTCGCGTTGCACCGCTACAAATGCGACGAAGCGTACCTGATCGGCGAAGGCAAGGGGCCGGTTGCGGCCTATTTGGGCATGGAGGAAATCATCCAGCTTGCCCGCGAAAAGCAAGTCGACGCCATACATCCCGGCTACGGGTTCCTGAGCGAGAACGCGGACTTCGCGGAGAAGGTGATCGCAGCGGGGCTGATCTGGGTGGGCCCCAGTCCGTCCGTAATGCGCAAAGTTTCGGACAAGGTGGCCGCACGCGAGCTGGCGCAGAAGCTGAAGCTGCCGGTAATTCCCGGCACCGACGGACCCGTGGGGAGCCTGAACGAAGCGCTGAAGTTCGCTCAATCGGCCGGTTTTCCGGTCATGGTCAAGGCCAGTCACGGCGGCGGCGGACGCGGGATCCGGCTGGCACGGAGTGCCGCGGAATTGAAGCAACTTCTGCCGCTGGCGCAGCGTGAAGCGAAGCAGGCTTTCGGCAGCGACGAGTGCTACATCGAGAAGGCGCTGGTCGGTCCGAAGCACCTGGAAGTGCAGATCCTGGGCGATACGCACGGGAACGTCGTTCACCTGTTCGAACGCGATTGTTCGGTGCAGCGCCGCCACCAGAAGGTGATCGAGATGGCGCCCAGCCTGGTGCTGGACGAGAATGCGCGCCGCGATTTGTGCGGTATGGCCGTGAAATTCGCTCGCGCCGCGGGCTACCAGAACGCCGGCACCGTCGAATTTCTGCGCGACCGCGACGGAAGCGTGTACCTGATCGAGATGAACGCGCGCATTCAGGTTGAGCACACGGTGACCGAGGAGGTCACGGGGATCGATCTGGTGCAGGCGCAGATCCGCGTGGCGCAGGGCTACCGGTTGAGTGACCCGGAGACGCGCGTACCGCCGCAGGACCGGATCGAGCACACCGGGTACGCGATCCAGTGCCGCATCACGACGGAAGATCCGCGCAAAGGCTTTGCGCCCGACTACGGCCGCATCGGCACCTATCGGTCGGCGGCGGGCTTCGGGCTCCGGCTCGACGGGGGCACCGCATTCGCCGGGGCGATGATCACGCCCTATTACGATTCGCTGCTGGTGAAAGTGACCGCATACGGGCGCGACTTTGCCGCTGCCGCCGCGCGGATGTACCGCGGCCTGAGCGAGTTCCGCATCCGCGGCGTGAACACCAACATGCCGTTCCTGCAGAACGTGCTGCGCCACCGTGCGTTTCTCGAAGGGCGCTGCGACGTGCTCTTCATCGACGAGCACCCGGAACTGCTTCGCTTCCATGAGTCCCGCGACCGCGCGAACAAGCTGCTCGCGTTCCTCGCCGACATCACCGTGAACGGGAACCCGATCGTCGGTGAAGGGCAGAAAGCGCCGGCTGAGGCCAAGCCGCCCGTGCCGCCGCATCCACAACTGCCGCTCTCCACCGGGCGCTTATCGGGCGTCCCAGAGGGAACCCGGCAGATTCTGGACCGCGAGGGACCCGACGGGCTGGTGAAGTGGATTCTGCGCCAGAAAAAGCTGCTGGTCACCGACACGACCTTCCGCGATGCGCATCAGTCGCTGCTGGCGACCCGAATGCGCAGCCACGATCTGCTGCAGATTGCCCCGTATTACGCGGCGCATGCCGGCGACCTCTTCAGCCTCGAAATGTGGGGCGGGGCGACCTTCGATTCGGCGATGCGCTTCCTCAATGAAGATCCCTGGGAACGTCTGGTCGAATTGCGCCGTAAGGTTCCGAACATCCTGTTCCAGATGCTCGTGCGCGGCAGTTCCGCGGTAGGCTACACGAACTATCCCGATAACGTGGTCAAGGCGTTCGTGAAAGAATCCGCGCAAGCCGGCGTCGATATCTTCCGCATCTTCGACAGCCTTAACTGGCTGCCGGGTATGGAAGTGGCGATCGAAGCCGCGCGCGACAGCGGGCGCATCTGCGAGGCGGCGATCTGCTACACGGGCGATCTGAACGATCCGAGCAGGTCGAAGTACGGCTTGAAATATTACGTGAGCCTCGCGAAGGAACTGGTCAAGCGCGGCACGCAGATTCTCGGCATCAAGGACATGGCCGGCCTGTGCAAGCCTTACGCGGCGCACGCGCTGGTCAAGGCGCTGCGCAACGAAGTCGGCGTACCGATTCACTTTCACACGCACGACACTTGCGGCGGACAGGCGGCGACGCTGCTAAAGGCCGCCGAGGCCGGCGTGCATATTGCCGACATGGCCATCGCGAGCATGAGCGGCCTGACGAGCCAGCCGAATCTGAACAGCATGGTTGCCGTGCTCAAGGATTCTCCGCGCGCAACGGGACTCGATCCTTCGGCGCTCAATCGGATCTCCGAATACTTCGAGCAGGTACGGAAGTTCTATTACCCCTTCGAGAGCGGGATGCAGGCCGGTACCGCCGAGGTGTGGGATCACGAAATGCCCGGGGGCCAGTACACGAACCTGCAGGTTCAGGCGAAATCGCTGGGACTCGAGAACCGCTGGGACGAGGTCAAGAAGCAATACCGCGCCGTGAACTTTCTGTTCGGCGACATTGTGAAAGTAACGCCCAGCAGCAAAATCGTCGGCGACATGGCGCTGTATCTGGTCTCGAACAAACTCACCGCGGAAGACGTCTGGACCAAGGGCAAGCACCTCAGCTTTCCGGAATCGGTGATCCAGTTTTTCGAAGGGCACATCGGGTTTCCGCCGGGCGGATTCGATAAGAAGCTCCAGCAGATCATCCTGAAAGGCCGCAAGCCGTTGAAGAAGCGCGCCGGCGCGTACCTGAAGCCGGTCAAGCTGCAGGACCTGCGGGAGACTCTGGCGAAAAAGTTCGGCCCTGAAACCTCCCTGCGCGACGCGCTTTCCGCGGCGTTGTATCCCAAAGTGTACGACGTCTTCGCCGGGCACCGCAAGACGTATGGCGACGTGGCTCCGATTCCGACCAAGAATTTCCTCTTCGGCATGCAGGTGGACGAAGAGATCCTCGTCGAAATCGAACCGGGCAAGACGCTGATTGTGAAACTCGTTTCGATCGGCCCCCCTGCCGAGGACGGCACGCGCAAGGTCTATTTCGAACTGAACGGCGGGCCGCGCGACGTATCCGTGCGCGACCGCAGCGTTAAGGCGACGGTGGTCGAACGGCGCAAGGCCGATCCCGACAATCCGCACCATATGGGCGCGTCCATGCCCGGTGTCGTCGCCGAAGTGAAGGTAAAGAAGGGAAGCGAAGTCAAGAAGGGAGATGTGTTGATGGTGCTGGAAGCCATGAAGATGCAAGTCAACATCACCGCGCCGGACGACCGGGTGGTGGGGGAGGTCTGTATCGCCACCGGCGACACCGTAGATGCGGGCGATTTGCTGATAGCGTTCGAATAACGTACAGTCGGGTTTCGTCCCTCCGGTGCATCGGGTCCAAGGATATGCACTAAGGGAAGGCAGAATGTGTTCCGATCATACTTTTCAACCGGTACGCAGGTCTAACGGTTGCAATTCCAGCGCAAGCGCGCACATTAACGGGGTCAGCCGATTCGTCTGAGGAGCCGCAGATGGTACGCAGAAGTCGGAATTGGATCCTGGCCGGTTTCTTGCTGACGTGTTCCATCGCGTTTCGCGCGCACGCGGGCGCGGCCGAAACGCCGGCGCCAGTCTTTCAGCCGGTCCCTTTCTCCGCATTGCCGGATTTCTCGAAGGAAGTCGAAGAGCGCGCCACGAAGAAGGGATTGGTGCACAACCACGGCTTGGTGGCCACGATCAACTACAAGGAATTCGAAAAACGCAAGCTGAGTATGCAGAAATGGAAGCTCCCGGTTTCGGCGACGGGCTTCAAGGAAGATGTGAACGTACAGATCGCGCTGCAGCCGGGCCGGGCGCCGCTGGCGGTGGCCCTGCTGGGTTTTGCGATGAAACCCGACGGTAAGGTCGCGCAGGCTTGGGCGCACGACCTGCACAACGCCGGCTGCCACGTGCTCACCTTCGATTCGGTTTTTTGCCCCGAATTGAATTGCTGTGTTGGGCACGGCGTGGCGGGACATCTGCACGCGGAGGCCGAGATCGTTGCCAAGCTGGTCGATGCGGCGCTGATTCAGAAAATCGAAGTCGCGGAACGGTTGCGCGATCGGGTCAGCAGCATTCGGATTCTGGGCGGCAGCTACGGCGGCGCGCTGGCGTTGAACGTGCTCAAGTTGCCGCGCGCCCAGGAGTGGCCGGTGGACCGCACGTTGCTGCTTTCGCCTCCCGTGCGCATGCGCACCGCCGCAAGCACCCTCGACCGTTATTTTCGTGACGACCTGCCGCTCTTTGGCCCGTCACTCATGAAGCTCCTCGACGGGTATACGCCCGAGGGCGCTCGGCCCACGCCACGGGAAGAGTCCTTGATGCGGGCCGGAATTGCCTACGACTTCCTCGGCACGCTCACCGAGATCCTCAAGGATAACGAGAAGCGTTATCTGCCGGGCACCTTGGCGCAGTTTGCGGAATCCGACTCGAACGCCAATGCCGAGCAGCGCCGCAAGATTGAAGAGGAGATTCTCAAAGGCCGACATAAGCGCCAAATCGAGGACCTGAAACTTCAGTTCCCCGGCTTCGACAACGACAAGGCGGTGAAGGATGCCTACGAGCAGGCGCGCAAGTACATGGAAGACCGCCATAAAGCCGAAAAGGAATCCGTGCGCCGCACCTTGGCCAAACCCGACCACTGGGGCTTTCAAGACTACGTGAATTATCTCTGCGCCCCGGCTTGGAAAAAGGATGCCGAAGGTATCTGGATCTGTGGAGACTTAGACAAGCACCTCGGCGAAGCGCCACCCTTTGTCCAGGTGGTGATGGCGCAGGACGATCCGTTAAACGATCCGGAAGAACTGGCTAACCTGCGTAAGCTGGTTGCCGAGCCCGCGCTGCTGGTGCTGCCTCACGGCGGGCATTTGGGCTACTGCGGCACGAAGTGGTTCCAGGAACTGATCAAGAAAACCTTCCAGCCGTAACGTGTGTCCGCTGGTATGCCTACTCACCAAATGGGTTGGGCGCTTTGTACGACGCATCCAAAGCCATCAGAATTTCCGTGCTGCGGCGATGCCGGTCGCAAAGCGCGCGGAACGCATCGCGGTCCAGTAATTCATCCACATAAAGTTCGGCGCTAACCGGAGTTGGGATGCGTGCGTAGCGGCCCTCCCACTGCACGTCCACTTGATCCGTGACATCTTTGCCCGCACGGTCGTAGACCGCGAATCGCGGTTGGTCCTTGAAGTACACGGCCAGCGTCTGCGCTTCCCAGCCCAGGAAAACCCACACCTTTGTCTTTTTGCGCTGCGTATCGAAGAACACGGGAACCATCATGCGAGCATCGCACGCGAGGTCGGGATCGTCGGCGCGGGCCGCCCAAGTCTCGAATCGGCCGATCGCGGACTCGAGGGCCGGGGCGTCGAACATCCGATCCAGATCCGCTTGCGGGAGTCGCCCCAAGACCTGTGGAAGCGCGAAATCGGCCGCGCGTGGCGCGGGAAGGCCCAACTGCCGTAGCGCCAATCCCGCCGCGCCAAGATGCAGGTCCATCACTTCCTGCAGTTCGGCAGCCACATCCATCTCGACGGGTCCGGCTGCCGTTAGCCTATGCATCGAACGAAGCGCGTCGTCTCCGAAGGCTTCTCTGAGTGTACTTCGAACGGCCGCATACCCCAGCACTCGCCGCAAATAGTGCGTAGGCAGCGGCTCGATATCCAGCCGCGGCCGGATGGTGACCTTGGGCCGGTCGTTCGGCTCGGGCATGCCGCAGCCCGCCGCGGGAATTTCAAGCTGCTTGATCTGCGTCTCGCGCGCCAGCGCCATGAGGCTCTTGAATAGCTTCTCAAGATGCTTCGCGTAACGCGGCGAAGCCTCCGCGCGTTGGTGCTCCGGCAGTCGAGCGTAGGCGACCAGCGGTTCCAGGGACCACGCCACCCAGTCGTACCAGCCGCCATCCGGCTGCAGCGCCAATTTCCCGTTGCGAACGCGGGCGATCAGTTCGTCGATGAGGCTGAAGCCGTCCGGTATCGGGCGGTTCCCGTAGAGCTTTTTGACTAAATCCGTCTCATACGCGCGGGACGGCGGCAAGAACCGGTACATCGGAGATTCGGGTGCGAAGCGTCCCGCATCGAGTTGCCGCAGTAGTCCGCGCAAGTCGGGCGCGTCGGCCGAGAACGGATTGACCAGCCACTCCACCATGCTCAGGTAGCGTTCGTAAGTCGCCCGCACTTCGGGTTTGGCGTGCAGCGCCCGTGCGAGCGCCTCGACGCCGGCGATCTCCTTCAGGTCGCTCTGCAGCATGCGATCCTGGCGGAAGATCCCGCGCAGTTCGTCGGACCACGTATAAAAGGAAATGGGCTTGGAACGAAGTTCGTCGCCGAGGAACTCTTCTTTAACCTGCTCGGAGCGTTCGCGAAGAGGCAGAGGGAGGTCCAGTCGCTGTCCGCCTAATTGCGCTGCGGCGGCCAGCGTGGCGGTTGTGGGCCCGGCGATTGTATTCAGATCGGAGACGAGTTCGCGCAAGACCCGCGCTTTGCCCGAAAACGTTCCGCAGCTGCCTTGTGCGGCAAGTTCGACGGCCGCCACTAAGCCGTCGTCGAACTGCTTCGCTTTTTGCGCCAGTTCTGCAGCCGAAACGAACCGCTCGGCGCATTCGGACGCTTGAAGCGCTGCCGGGGCTGGGAAAAGCGCGCTAGAACCATATTCAGGCGGCAGGTCGATGCGGAGAGTCTGGGTAGTGGGATCGATCTGAGCGCGATAGTCATCGGCCTCGGTGCTGCCGCCCGCAGGCAGGCCTGCGCCCGGCGCGAGGGCAGGCGAAGCGCCGAACCAGCCTTTTATGCGATCCGCCCAAGAAGCCACGCGCCGTTCTCCAGGTAGCTTGGATGGAAGCATGCTACCAGCGGGGCAGTCCGATGGAAGACGGGTGGCCGCTACTTTTTCTCCGCGCCGCCTTGGCCGTAGCGCTCCTGCATGGCTTTGCGAATCGCCTCCGTCTGGCCTTCGGCGCCCTCTTTGAACCACTTGTGCTCGGGTCGCGCCAGCAAGGAGTCGATCACTTCGTTGACGGCTTTGGCTTGATCCGCCTTCCCGTGTTCGGCGGCGTGCTTGGTGATCTCGCGCGCCTGCGGAATCAGGTGGATGTAAAAGCGTTCGGCTACTTCGAACATGCCGTGCCAGTGTGTGTAGTCCGGCGCCATCATAGAGGCGCCGTGACGCGCTCGCCGGCCTTCGTGATGCCACAAGTAAAACCAGGTCCACTCGATCTCTTCGTCGAAGTCCGTCTTTGTACGCAAGCCTTGCTTGAGCAGTTCATTCATGATCTGCATGCCGGGCTTGGCGAACTTCTCGTTGTAGAGCACGACCAAGTCATCGTACTGCTTATAGAAACCGTTGATGTAATCCGAGGTATGGCAGTGGCTGCAGCCGTTCTTCATGCGCTGGCGCTTCTGGTCGGCCGTATCGGCGATGAGTTTCTTGCGCTCCTCTGGATCCGTCGATGTCACGATCTGGTGGTTGGCGTCGGTATCCATGCGCAAGCTGATGGGCGGACGATTGGTCCACGAAATGCGCTCGCCCGGATCGTGCGTGGCCGGCTCGCGCGTATTGGCGGACATGTGGCACGTCGCGCACGTCGGCGCGGCGTTGTAGTCTTTGCCCAGAACCCAGGAATCCGCGTCGAGGTTCATTTGCTCGCGCAGGTCGCGGTAGGCCACGCCGTGTTTGGACTCCTCGTAGATCTCTTTTTGAGGGTGATCCGGCCCCAGGTGGCACTTGCCGCAATTCTCGGGCTGCCTGGCGCGCCGCGGCGAGAAATCGTGACGGCTGTGGCATGCGCTGCACGAACCGCGGCTGCCGTCCACATTGAGCCGTCCGATACCCGTATTGGGCCAAGTGGAGGCATGGAAAAGCGGTTTGCCGTCATCGTTCTTAACGATCTTCGCCATGGCTTCGTGGTTGGTCGGCTTACCGTCGGGTCCGGGTTTCAGATCGTCGACATTGATCATCCCGCCATCGGAACTTTGAAACGCCACTTTGCTGCCGTGGCACTGCTGGCATCCGCTGAAGGCGCTCGCCATGCCGTTTACCGAAGTCACGTCGAACCCCGGCGTGGGCCCGTGCGGATTAAAGGTCGCGCGGTGGCCTTCGACGGTCTCGGCGAGGAAGTTATCGAGCGACGCAAGAATATTCCCGCCCTTGGAATGATGACTATGCGCGAATTCCAGCGCTTCCTTCTGATGGCATTTACCGCAGTCGCGCGGCGTGACAACCGTGGCAAGCGTCTGGCCGAAATGCGCGAACGCGTCGGCATCGCCGGATTCCGCCTGGTGGCATTCCACGCAGCCGACACCTTTGCGTGCATGGGTGCTGCCTTCCCAGTGAGCCACGATGCCCGGCTGGGCTTGCTTATGGCAATCGACGCAGGTTTGTGACGAGGCCGGAATCGCGATGTGCGGCTTAGCCAGCCCCGCTTCCTCTTGCTTGCGCACGACTTCCATCCATTGAACGAAGATCAGCGAAACCAGGAACAGAATGCCCAGGATCCCGATGATCGAGCGCTTGGTGGTCAGTTGCATGAAAAGTGACTCCCTGAATTAGTGCGCAACGGCGCCTTCCCATACGGTTAGCCCCACGATGGCCAGCACGGCCACGACACCTACCCACACGCTGAATTCCGACTTCGGCCAGAAACGCCGAATCCAACCGTCCAGCAGCGGCCACATGAACATCGTGAAGAGGATAAAGCCCATGCTCAGCACCGCGGCGGTGCCCGGGAAAAGTTTCAGCCAGCGGAACGTAACGTAGAAAAACCATTCAGGTTTGATCACTTCGGGCGTGATGAGCGGATCGGCTTTAGGTCCCAGCTCGGCAGGAAAAACCGTAGCCAGAACGCTCAGCACAATCATCAGCACTAAGCCGATCATCAGCTCGGTATACAGATGGTCGGGAAAGAAATTGAAATGCTTGGGCTCGTTCGGCTTCTCGTCCTCAAATTGGAACTCCGTCACGCCCTGCAGGCGGAGCAAGGTGATATGTACGCCCAAGAGTCCGACGATCGCCACCGGTAGAGCCGCGGCATGCAGGATGAAGAAGCGTGGCAGGGTCTGCTGATTGTAAACCTCCCCGGCCAACAGGAGGCGTTTCATCAACGGACCGATCAGCGGGACCGTTTCGTTGATGTTCGCGCCGACGGTCGCGCCCCAGTAGCTGAGTTGTTCGTAGACGAGGCTGTAGCCGGTGAATCCCGTCATCAAGGTGCAGACGAGCAGGCACATGCCCACCATCCAGTTTAATTCGCGTGGCTTGCGGTAAGCGCCGGTGAAAAAGACGCGCATCTGATGCAGGATCACCGCCGCGATCATCAGCGTCGCGGCCCATTTGTGAATGCTTCGGATATACCAGCCAAAGGCAACCTCGTGCGTGATATGGCGAACGGACTCATAGGCCCGGTCGGGCGACGATTCGTAATACAAGGCCAGCAGGATACCGGTGACGATCTGGACCACGAAGAGGTAAGCGGGTGTTCCGCCCAAGCAAAACCACCAGCGCCTCAAGTGATTCGGCACCGGCTCGTTGGTCATTTCACGGAGCTGTTCGCCGCGGATTGGGATACGCTCTTTGAACCAAGCGTTTATGCCGAACATGTCAGGATAACTCCTGGGGGCCGGCCACTTCGCTTGCCGACAGGCCTTCTAGTTCCACTTCGATGAATAGCAGTCCGTTCTCTATAAGGAGCGGATAGCGCCCCAATGACTGTCCTTTGGGCGGGCCTTCGGTACCCAGTCCGGACGGGTTGAAGACGCCATTGTGGCAGGGACAATAGAAGCGGTCGTTTTGAGCTTACCAGTGAACCTTGCAGCCCAGATGAGGACAGACGCTGGAAAGCGCGATGAAATCCTCGACGGAGCCCTGCGCCTGCTGGCGGGCGATCGTCACGCCGGCGCCGGTTGGCGTGCGGAATTCCTTGGCGCTGCCCATCGGAAAATCTTGTACGGTGGATACGAACATCCATCCTTTTGCGGTAGCACCTGACGGATAAAGGTAACGGGCAGCGAACGACGCGAAGGTTCCATAGCCGGCGACCAATCCGCCAGCCATGGCTAAGGCCGAAAGCTTGGCCAGAAAGTCTCGGCGCTCTGGTGCTTCAGGCTCTGCGTTCGAGTGAGAGGTCGTATTCACGTGATGGGCTATGCTCCAGCTCATGGCATCGGAAGGCATTCTTGCTAAGAGGACCTATATGTCTACTATAAAAGTCGGATTTTCACCATGCCGCTCATATTTGGACACCAGAGGGTCGATTTTGTGGTGCCTTCGTTCGAATGCCGCAGCATCGGGAACGTGTGCATACGAGTGAATCTGGAGCACATTTCGTTCAGGTTCGACTTCAATGCACTCGAACTCATAAAGGGGGGGCTATTCTCACGCCCAAATTCAGTCAATCGATCATATTCGCGTCAACGCGGCAAAGGCAGCCAGTGCTGCATCGCGCGCGTTCGCGTGATCGACTAGCGGGTGCGGGTAGGTCATGCCTAAATGCACGCCGGCCGCGCTTCGTTCCAGTCCCGGGCATTCCCAAGGACGATGTACATATCGATCGGGAAGCGACTTCAATTCGGGCGCCCAGCGCCGCACGTATTGACCCTGAGGATCAAACTTCTCGCCTTGGCTGACCGGATTGAAGATGCGGAAAAACGGAGCCGCGTCCGCGCCGCAGCCGGCCGTCCATTGCCAGCCAAGCGTATTGTTGGCCAGATCCGCATCGACCAGTGTATCCCAAAACCAGCGCGCTCCTTCGCGCCAGGAAATCAGCAGGTCTTTCACCAGGAACGAGGCCACGATCATGCGTACGCGATTGTGCATCCAGCCGGTGTGCCAGAGTTCGCGCAGCCCCGCGTCTACGATCGGAAATCCAGTCGCTCCGCGCTGCCACGCGTCCAAGGCAGGCCGATTCCTGCGCCAAGGGAAGGATTGGAAGGATGCTCGCAAGGGTTTGTGCGGCGTGTGCGGAAAATGGAACAGCAGATGATGCGCGAACTCGCGCCAGCCGATCTCGCGCAAGTACGTCTCCTCGGCGCGCACCCAGCCACCGCCGGAAGTTCGCTCCGCCGAAGCCCGCACCGCGTGCCAGACCTCGCGTGGGCCGATCTCGCCAAAATGCAGGTGCGGCGAAAGCCGCGAGGTCCCTGCTTGATCGGGCCGGTCGCGGCCGGCAGGATAATCCGCGAGGATGCCAGTCGTAAATCGCTTGAGGGCCGTTCGTGCACCTTTTGCGCCGGGGGTCCAATGCGCGTGAAAGCCGTCCGCCCAATCCCGGCTTGGCAGAAGCCCCAGCGAGTCCAGGGATACGCTTTGCGGCCAGCGGCTGGGAGCGGGCAGCGTACGCGGGCGCGCCAGCGGCTCCGGCGGCTCAGGTAGTTTCAAGCAGGCTTTCCAGAACGGGGTGAAGACCTGATAGGGCGCCCCGCCGCCCGTTTGCACCGTCCAGGGCTCGAAAAGCAGCGCCGCGTTATGGCTTTCAGCCTCCCAGCCTTCTGATTTGAGCGCGCGCTTGAGCTTCGCATCGCGCCGAATCGCCGCAGGCTCATAACGCCGGTTCCAATACACCGCATGCGCGCCGGTGGCTTGCGCCACCGAACGTAGTTCGGCCAAACTTTCGCCGCGCCGAAGGATCAGGCGGGAGCCCTGCTTGGCCAGTTCGGCGTGCAGCGCCGCCAAGGAATGATGCAGCCACCATCTGCTGGCGGCTCCGGGCGCCCACGGTGCTTCCTCTTCGGGCGCCCAGATGTATACCGGCACGATAGGACCGCCGCGAGCCAACGCCGCACGCAATGCAGGCTGGTCGTCGAGTCGCAGATCCTGGCGAAACCAAACTAGGGTGGGCGATGCGGGCATCGATCGGCTTTCGAATGGTCAGGCGGTAAATCCTCTGCGCCTGTTGAACCTTGGGGTAGCCGCTGAAAGTAGGGTGCATCTTACCGGCCTCGGCGTCACACGCCAATGGCCACCCTCAAGTTTGACAGAAGGCCTCGCCGAGGGGTATGAATAATTCGCCTTGGGAGGACGTTCCGATGTACGCATGCTTTTCGATGTGACCGCCCCGCTTGCCTCCATCGCGCCATCCGGCGCGCCGGCTGTCCTGTTTTGAAATCAGAGTATATCGCCGCACCTGAGGTTGGCGCATTCGCGCGAGCCGGTACGATGCTTATACGGACTTAAAGCAAGGAGTCTTACCGTGAGCAAGGTTCTGGTAACGAGCGCGCTTCCGTACGCCAACGGCCGCGTGCATCTGGGTCACTTGGCCGGCGCCTACTTGCCTGCCGATATCTACGTTCGCTGGCGGCGGTTGAAAGGCGATGACGTGGTCTTCGTCTGCGGGAGCGACGAGCACGGCGTCCCGATTACCTTAAGTGCGCTGAAGCAAAATACAACGCCGCAGGCAGTGGTGGACGAGTATCATATCTCCAATGGAGCCGCCTTTGCCGCCGCCGACATCCGCTTCGATATCTGGAGCCGTACCAGTTCGCCCGAGCACCACGCGCTTGCCCAGCATTTCTTCAAAAAACTTCTGAGTAAAGGCTTCATCGATAAGCGCACGACCCAGCAATACTACAGCGAGCAGTCGAAGCTCTTTCTGCCAGACCGGTATGTGGAAGGGATCTGCCCGCGTTGCGGCAAGGACGGCGCGCGCGGAGACCAGTGCGACGCCTGCGGCGAGACCTACGACGTCACCGAACTAAAGGAACCGCGCTGCGCCTTGCCCGGCGACCGTTCCACGCCGGTGCTGAAGAACACCGACCATTGGTTCCTGAAGCTCGACGCATTTCAGAGCCGGCTCGAAGCGTACGTGGCGGAGCACGCCGAGGCAGGCGCGGAACCTTGGCGCCTGGGCACGCTGCGCGGTGCGCAAGGCTGGCTCAAGCAAGGTCTGCGCGCGCGCTGCATTACGCGGGACACCGAATGGGGCGTCAAAATTCCGCTGGCCGAGGCCGATGCCGCGGGGAAACGCCTGTACGTTTGGTTCGACGCGCCCATCGGGTACGTCACTTTTACGCAGCAACTTTTCGCGAGGCGCGGCGATCCCGAAGGCTGGCGCGCGTATTGGCAGGATCCCGAGTGCGCCATTTACAACTTCATCGGCAAAGACAACATTCCCTTCCATACAGTGATCTGGCCAGCCATGGAACTGGGCTACAACGACGAGCCGGATCCGGGCGAGCGTCCTTACAATCTGGCCGCGCAGGTGGTGGCGAATGAGTTTTTAAATTTCGGCGGCGAAAAGGGAAGCAAATCGAAAGGCAACGCGGTGGAGATCGCCGAGTTCGTCGATTTGTTCGGTGCCGATCCGCTCCGGTATTACCTGACTTCCATCGCCCCCGAAGAGAACGACAGCAACTTTACCTGGACCGATTTCGCGCAGCGTTACAACGGCGAATTGGCCGACGTCCTCGGGAATTTCGCGCACCGCACGCTGACCTTCACGCATAAATATTTTGACGGCCGCGTGCCGGAAGGAAGGCCGCCGGGAGAGGCCGAGGAGCGACTGCGCGCCGCCACCGATCACGCTTGCAAGGTATCCGCAGAGAGCCTGGACCGGTTACGCTTCAAGCAAGCGCTGGCCGCGGCCATCGACCTCGCGCGCGAAGGGAATCGCTATTTCGACGAAAGGGCGCCTTGGAAGCAGCGCAAGGACGACCTCGATGGCTGCGGCACGACCTTGCGCGTCTGCCTGAAAACCGCCGCCGCGCTGGGTCTGCTGCTGCGTCCGTTCCTGCCGGAGAGTTCGGCAAGATTACTAAGCTGTTTCGGCCTCGACCGCAACGCCGTGCACGCTCCGGGAACTGCGGCGCGCAACGCGCGGGAACTGGTTCTGCCCGGCCAGACGCTGGGCAAGCCCGAGGTATTGTTCAAAAAAGTGGAGCCCGACCAGCTTCCCGCGCACTAGCGGCCCTTAAAGCTTCCCGGCTTCGGTCTTCGCCTTCTTGCCGATCGCCGTATCGGGGTACTTTTCGGCGACTTGCATGTAAAGCTGCTTCGCCATATCGGGCGCGTTGTTGCGCAGGTAATTCTCCGCGCGCTTGAAGAGTTTCTCGGCTTCCGCCAACGACTGCGCGGCATTCACGCTGGGGTCCTGAGCCATGCGCGTGGCCGCGGCTTCGGCCGGCGCTTTGGCTGGCGTATCGGCATACTCGTGCGCCACGCGCTTGTACGCTTCGAGCGCTAAGGTCAGCTTGCCGGATTTCTCCAGCGCCTGCGCATCGGCCAGCGCCTTTTGCCCTTCGACGTTGCGTCCTTCCTGTTTGCGCTGCCGCGTCAACTCCGCCGTCTTGGGATCGTCCGCGATCTTCTGCGCTTCTTGCTTGGCCAACGCTTCGAAGCTCGTGCCGCGATAATCCCGCGCAAAGGCATGTAGCGCCTCCAGCGCATCGGGCCCCGCCTGGCCTTTGGCCTCGGCAAGTTTCGCGCCCAAGTCAGCCTTCAGCGTCTCCAGTAACTTCGCCGCTTCCTGGGCCGAAGCGCCGATTCCGCCGGAAGCCTCCTGCAAAGCTTGCTCGGCCGCTCCCCATTGCCTGCCTTCAAGGAGCCGCTTCGCCGCGGTGAGCTTCTCCGCGCCGCCACGGTCGCAGGCCGCGTCGAAGTGCTGCAGCATGCTCTCGATCTGGGCAGGCACGATCGTGTGCCCAATGTCCGGCTCTTCGTGTTTCAGGAAGACGTTCGCGGCTTTCAGAATTTCGACGGTGGAAGCGTAAATCCGGTGGTTCGGATCCTGCTTGCCGACCGAGTAGTAGATGGCCGTGGTCTTGGACGCCGGTTCGTAGACCGCAGGCTTGGTCCCGGGCGACAAGCCATGTGCCGTGCCGCCGAAGCAGGTGAAGTGCGCATGCTCTTTCTCCAGCGTCATGAAGCCGATCGCACAGCCTGCGGAATGCCCGGTCAGGAGCACGCGCGCGGCATCCACGTTGAAGTTTTTCTTCACGTCCTCCAAGGTCGCCACGATGCGCGCGATGTCGTCGCTGTTCCAGGTGTATCCAGGGCCGGCCTTGCTGCTCGCCTCCGGAACCGCCAAGATGCTCCCGCGCTTCTTTGCAAACCCCGTCCAGAACCGCGCGAAGTTCTCCGCCGTATCGCCTGCTCCGTGCAGCGCCACGATCACTTCGTGCTTTTTCTCGGGCTTGTATGGCTCGGGCAGTAACAACACATAATGTCCGCCCGCCGCCAAATCGCGCTTCTCCGCGCCTGCGGCAAACAAGTTAGCCGTAATCAAAAGCGCAAGAAGGAGTCCGCATTTCGTCCATAAACGCATCGATCGATCCTCCGCTACAGGCTCGTACGATTAGACGCGCTCCCAGCGCTTTGAGCGTGGGAATTCCGCATTCAATTAGAGCGAAGCCACCGGGAAATGCTGCCGTACGAGGGGCGGTTTGCGTTGCAATAAACTAAAGTACGGAAATCAGCCGCCGATCCGGCTCATCGCCGAAGCCGGGATCTCATGCCACACTTTGTGCAGTTCGGGCTTGAGCGCCGCGGCTTGCCGGAATGCGTTCACCAAGTCTGCCGTGGAGGCGCCGCCGCGCAGCAGGCTCTTCACTTCCACTCCGCCGCCGTCAAGCAAACAACTGCGCAATTCGCCGTTGGCGGTGAGGCGCAATCGGTCGCACTTAGCGCAAAACGGCGCGCTCATGGCGCTGATGAACCCCAGCCGCCCCGCCGCGCCGGGAATCCGCCAGACTTCCGCCGGGCCGCGCATCGAGTCGCCGACTTCCAAAGGTTCCAGCGTTCCGAAGCGCCGCCTCAGCCGCTCCTTCGTGACCGTGTTGGGTACGAAGCCGAAGCTTCCGCTGCCCAACGCGCAATCCTTCGCTTCCTGGAGCGGCATGTATTCGATGAAGCGCATATCCAGCGGACGCTCCAGCGTCATGGCCGCGAACGACTCGACTTCGTCGTCATTCAGTCCGCCCAGCACCACCATGTTGAGCTTGATCGGCGCCAAACCTGCGGATTGTGCCGCGGCGATGCCCTCCAGCACGTCCTCCAGCCGGCCGCGCCGAGCGATCTGAATGAACTTTTCAGGATTGAGCGTATCCAGCGATATGTTGATCCGCTTCAAGCCCGCCGCCTTCAGGTCCGCGGCGTATTTGCCCAGAAGCAACCCGTTGGTGGTCAGCGCCAAGTCGGTGATGCCCGGCACCCGCGCGATCATCCCCGCCAGCGTCGAGATTTCGCGCCGCGCCAGCGGCTCGCCGCCTGTCAGCCGGACCTTGTACACCCCCACCGCCGCCGCGGCTTCTACGATGGCAGCGATCTCTTCGTAGCTGAGAATTTCGTCCTTGGGCAGCCACGCGACGCCTTCTTGGGGCATGCAGTAGACGCAGCGCAGATTGCAGACATCCGTGACGGAGACGCGCAAATAGGTGAAGCGCCGCCCGTAAGTATCCACGACCGGAGCTGGCGAATCCATGACGGAGACCTCGGATGACGGTGCGCGGGAGCCGGACGCGCCGCGCCGCGCACGGAACCCTGGAAGTCTACTCCCCGCATCACGCCACGCAACAGGGGCAAATCTCACACCGACGGGAGGGTGGTGGAGGATTCCTTGAAGACGTATTGGATCGCATTCAGCAATTCCGCGGTCTCGAAGGGCTTGCGGATGAATACGTACGCGCCGAAGTCGTGCGCGTGGGCCACATCCAGCGGCGAGAAGCGCGCCGTCATGACGATGACGGGAATCCGTGCGTATCCCAGGTCGCGCAGGCGCCTAAGCGTTTCGAAACCGTCCATCTCCGGCATCATGACATCCAGGAGCACCAGATCCACCCAGGGATCGCGACGCAGGAACTCGAGCGCCTCCAACCCATCGGAAGCTTCGTCGACCGTGTGCCCGTGCGACGAAAGCAGCCGTGTCAGGGCTTCGCGCACGTCCGCCTCGTCGTCAACGACCAGGATGCGTTTCATGGGCTGGACCCGCCTTCGTCTGGATTCCCGGAAGCGAGCGCCAGCAGCGCGGCCTGCAACGTTCCGAATCCGGGCAGCGTTTCTCCCAATCCCACTTCGTCCAGCACGCGGCGTATGCGCGGCGGCACGTGCAGCAGCACGATGCTGCCCGAAAGCGACTGCGCGATCGCACGCCATTCCACCAGACTTCCAATGCCGCGGCTGTCGATCTTGGGGCACGATTCCAGATCGATGGCCAGGTGCGGGGACCAGTTGCGCATCACGCGGTGAGCGATCTCGGTGATGCCGTGGATCGTTTCGAGCGTCAGCGGTCCGGCCACGCAAAAGCGCACGCCAGGCCCGTAGCGGTCGGCCGAAACCTGCACCCCCGGCAGCGCCCAGGACTCGCGCTGTTCGCACTGGGGCAACAGCGCGGAGGCTTGCGCCAGCTCGAACGAAAAGACGCAACCTCCGCCGGGCTTGGTGGTCACGTTCATGCGCGACTGGTGCGCCTCCACCAGCCCTTTGGCGATGGGCAGACCCAGGCCGCTGCTGGTGCGTTGCCCGCGCGAACGCCGCCGGTTGATCTGATAATATGGAAGGAAGATCTGTTCTTGGTCTTCGGAGTCCATGCCGATCCCGTTGTCGCGGACCCAAATGCGAACACGCGAGCCTTGGGTTTCCGCGCCGATCTGCACTTCCACCCCCGGCTCGTTGTGGACCAGCGCGTTGGAAACGAGGTTCGAAAGAACCTGGCCGATCATCTGCGGGTCGCATTGCACCCACAGCACGTCGCGGCGCAGGTCCGTGGTCAGGCGCGCCTGGCGCTGCCGGGCCAGCGGCCGCAGCAAATCCAAGGTCTCGAGCGCCAGCACGCCCAGATCCGTTTCCTGCAACTCGACGCGCAAACGGCCGGACTCGATGCGCGAGATGTCCAACACGTCGTTGATCAGCGTCCGCAGACGGTCCACGTTACGCCGCACCAGCCGCAGGTTTTCGAGGTAATCTTCGGCCGGCTCCTTCGGCGGCTTGTTTTCCATGAGCGCCAGCGCCACTTCCATGGCGGTCACGGGCGTGCGCAACTGATGCGATACGAAGGATACGAACTCGTTCTTCAGCCGGTCCAATTCCTTGAGCCGCGCGTTCTGACCCAGCAACTGGCCCATCAGCTTTTTACGCTCGATCGCGTAACGCAGCGCGCGGCGCAACAGGCGAATGTTGATGCGGCCCTTTTGAAGGCAATCCTGGGCGCCACGTTCGATGGCCTTCACCGCCAACTCGTCGGCGTCCCAGCCCGTGAGCACCAGGATCGGAAGGTGCGGGGCCACTTCCTGCACCGAGGAAATGGTGTCCAGTCCGCGAGAATCGGGCAGCGAAAGATCCAGTAAAACCACGTCGAAGCCCCGCTCGCGCATCTGGCGCACGGCATCGGCCAGCGTGCGCGCGGGCGTCACCTCGAAGACATCCTCTTCGTAACCGCCCAGCATCTGCTTGTACGTCTCAAGCTGAGCCGCGTCGTCTTCGACCAGGAGGACCTGAATCGGTGGAAGTGCTTCCATAAGCAGCCTCACTTCAAGTCAGTTCGGTATACGATACGGCCGAATATGCTTACTCATATAACGACAGCGCGAGGCAACGATTGGCCGCGCTTGGCAAAAGAAGTAAACCACGTGGTGCGCATCGGGTCAATCCGTTCGCTCCGGCAAATTCACTCGGCGCGAAATCGATCCATTCCATCGATTGGCGGTAAACCTATTTACCGTGCGCGACACACCGCTTGCGTTAGCCGCCCGCGCGTTTTGCGTACAACGGAGTTCGATCGAGCAACTCCGCGCGCGACAGGTCGCGGCTGCGGCCTTTACGCCGCGTGACCTTGCGCGGCGTGCCGTCGGGGTCGGTCACCTCGACCACTTGCCCCGATTCGATAGATTCTTCCGCCGAAATGGCGATCACCGCGCCTTCGCGACCGGCCGCGAAATCCGTCAGCGGTTTGCGCCGCTCGTTGATCGCCGCGACGAATTCGCGCAGCATCGCCGGATCGCCGCCTTGGTGCCCGCCCGGATCCATCTCGACCGTCTCGCGCATGACCTTTCCCGGCCGCAGCCGGAAGCTCACCGCGATCTCGGGCGCCCGGCCGTGGGGGCAGGACAGTTCGATCTGGCCTTTGGTGCCGATAAAGCAGAATTTCCGCTCGTAATCGGGGCTGAAATGGCATTCCGTGTACGAAAGCTTCGCGCCGCTTTCGTACAGCACGTTCACCACCGCGTTGTCGTTCACGTCGACTTCGCGGCTGTAAGCGCAGAAATCGGGTTTGCGTTGCGGCTTCTGGACATAGTCGAGCTGCACGAACCGTTCTTGCCGCTCGCTGCAATCCGCGAATTCGTCGCACTCGTGGCAGACTTTTCCCTCCGGCTCGTCGCCGCCGTAATAGTCGAGGCCGCCGAACGAATGCACCCGCGCGGCTTTCGAGCCGATCACCCAGGAGATGAAGTCGAGCGAGTGGCACCCCTTCTGGAGCAACAGACCGACCACCTTGTTCCGGCGGCTCATCCAGTGATGGAAGTAATACGTTCCGCCCACACTCACGTGGTCGATGCAATCGGCGCACAGGATCTCGCCGATCATTCCGTTCGAGACCAATCGATGCACGCGCTGCATCGCGTTGTTGAAGCGCATGCACAAACCCACCATCTGAACCGTCTCGCGCTCCCCGGCGAACCCGTTCACCAGCCGGTCGCAGTCGGCGATGGAAATGGCCAGGGGCTTTTCCACGAGCAAATGTTTCTTGAACGGCTTGAGCGCCAGTGCGCAGTCGACGTGGGTGTCGTCGGTGGTCGCGATGAATGCGGCATCCACGTCCTCGCGCCGGCCTAGTTCTTCAAGACTTGCGGATGCCGTGGCCTCGGGGAATGCCTGCTTCGCGCGCTCGATTCCTGCCGTCGCCACGTCGTACAGCGCCGTTACGCGCGCCAGTTTCAGATGCTCTTGAAACTCCCGGCTGACTCCGATGCCGCGCCCGCCGCAACCCACCAACGCCAAACGCAACGGACGTGATTCGTCGATCATGAACGGTCCCCTTAAGGTGTGTACTAGTGCGCTTAAGTATACCTGCTTGGCTCAACTTTCGCCAATCGAGCACGCATATGCGAGAAGGTAATTTAGCGCCCCGGACCTTCGGGCATGCTGGGCGGCTTGATCGGGGCGGGACTTTCCTCCGCCGCGCCCAGATCGGGGAAGGTGATCTTGATGATATCGCCGCCGCTGGCCGGCTTGACCTTCAGCGCGATATCGGTCACGAACTCGGGCAGATCCAGATCCAGCGCCTGACCGGGCTGCAAGTCTACGGTCAGGGTCTTGACGACCGCCCCGGAGCGCGTGTCCCAGCATTCCAGGCGGTACTTGCCTGGCGCGAGCCCCTGAACTTGCGCGCCTACGTTCTCGAACTTCGCGCGATGCGGCAGCTCCGGCAGTTCGTTCATCGCGTTGACGTCGTAAATCCAGACGTACGCCCCGTCCTTCCAGCGGTACTGCAGGCCGCCCAATCCGCCGCTGCGGCGCGTGAAACGCACTTGCTCCGTCACCGCTTCCAGCCCGCGGCGGTCTTCGCCGGCGATGTAGTTCGCGAACGCACGGAAGGTCGGATACAGCTCGCGCTTGTCGATGAAGTCGTACCACCAAAAGAGCGGCGCACCGCCCGCCTCGGTCATCCAGGTGGACCAGAGTCCGCAATGCAGATCGGCTTCCAGGCGCGGGATGCTCGTGGCGTTCCAGTTCCCGCCGAACTCGGTGATCCAATACGGCTTCTTCGCTTCGCGAAAGGCGTTCGCCCACGCTTGCGCGATGGCGTGGTAGCCCGGTTGCGCGCGATAGGCATCGCCGACGATGTAGTCCATCGCGGGCGAGAGCGCCAACTCCTTATCCACGTAGGTGTAGTCGGTGGCGTAGTGGTTGGTGACCAAGTGCCCGTAGGTATCGTATTCGCGCAGCGCTCCCAGCATTTCGCGCGCCCAATCCTGGCCTTCCGGGGTACGGAAGTAGTTGCGGCCTTTGGGATGGCTGGGTTTACCCTTGCTTCCGTCGCCGATCAGGTCGTACTCGCTCACCAGTTCCCAGCCCATAATCGTCGGATCGGCTCCCCAGCGCGCGGCGATGTAGCGCAGCCGCTTCTTATGCAGGTTCTTGGCCGCAGCCTGGGTCAGGAACTGGCTAGGCGTCGCGACCACGCCACCGGGTTCGGTGAGCCGGTTCAAGGGATTGAGGTCCCATTCCCAGTCGCACCACTGGCTGAACTTGCCGTGGTTATCGATCACCAGGTGGATGCGCATGCCGTGCTCGCGGGCCAATGCCAGCACTCGGTCGAGCTTCCATGCGTGCTCCAGGCTGTAACGCCCCGGCCCGTGGAAATGCCGCCAGCGCCGTGTCCACTCGATCGCCAGCCACCACGAGGCCATCCATACTTCGCCCACCGACTCCCCCGCCGCCGACATCTTGGGGAAGAAGTCTTTGTACATATTCAAGCCGCGGAAGAGCGGCGGATCCTTTTCGAAGATCACATCCCAGCAGCGCAGATCCACCGGCGAGTGGACGTTGTGGCCCACCGGATAAAAAAAGCTTCCGTCCTCGAACTCGAAGCAGCGCGGATCTTTGCGCGCCACGCGTACGAATCCTTTGTGCCCGGAAGGGACGGCCGTAAAGCGCACCGGGGGCGCCGCTACGCTCACTTCCTTTTCGGTGCCCGGGTACAGCGTGGCCTGAACGGCGATCGTGTGCTCGCCCAGTTCGCGCGGCGTGACGCGGACGTGCCATTCCGGCCGGCCCACCGGAGCCAGCCGTTCCTCGGCGAAGTAAGGCTCGTCCTCGAAGTCCTGATGCCAGAAGCCGAAGACCTGCAGCGTCCGCCCCGAAGGCGCGGTCACCGTCGCGCGGATATCGGCCTGTTCGGGATCGAACGGGTTGTAGACCTGTCGGTTGAGTTCGAAGCGCACCGCGCAGGTCTGGAAGAGCCCGACGCGCGGGAGTCCGCTGCCGCCTGCCTCGGCTGGCGCCGCCAGCGGATCGGTGCGCAAGTTGAGGATCTCCAGCGCCTGCTCGTCGGGATCGCGAGCGGGCGCGCGCTCCCAGAGCAGGTTCAGCTCGGCCAGCCGTTCGCGATCGGCGTCGCTCTCCGCGTGGCGCTGCTCCTGCGCAAGCACCTTCTCGAAGCGCTCCTGCCGCAGCCACCCGCGGAAGCGATCGAGGTGCAGCTTGCCCGCAAAGGGGCGGTCGCCGTAAAAGGTGATGCCGATGGTCCGGACCTGACTGGCCTGGTTCTCTTCCCAGGCGCCCAAGTGTCCCAACGGCGCGACGTCGGGGCTCCCGCCTCGCAGATCGGCCGTGACCGTCGTCCATTCGCCGGGTTGCAGCGCCGCTTTGCTGCGCGCCTGGAACCAGCGTCCATCCTTGTCCTTCAGGAAGAACAGGCAGCCCACATAGCCCCGCACTTCGGCCGGGACAAAGACGTCGTAAGCGATGAAGCGCACGCCGGACATGCCCGTGGGGCGGCGGAAAATCGTGCAGGCATCGGGAAAGTGGACGGGAACAGACAGGCTCGCGCGGCTTTGGGGGTGGCTCACAACACCCGCATCGACCTCCAGCGGCATGCCGTCCAGGGCCGGATCGCGCGCCGTTTCGCCTTCGTCTTCGCCGGTCGGCGGTTCTTGCTCCGCCGGCGCCGGTTCCGTCGGCGGGACTTCCGGATCGGGCGTTTCGGCCGATGGTGCGACCCGCACGATCCCGTTTTCATCCAACGCCAGCGACTGCTCTTGTTCGAGCCGCCAGCTTTCCGCATCCGCATCCCAACTGAAAAGCGGCTCTTGAGGATGCGGGAACCAGCCTTGCTCGGGGGTCAACTCCGCCAGCGCAACCCGCGCCAGCGCCGCCGCCGGACGCTCCGGCGGCTCGCGCAGTGCCGTGTCTTGCACATCGCTGAAGACCAGGAAGGCGGTTCCCGCCACCAGCACCACGGCCACCAGACCCAAGATCGGGTACAGGATCTTCGAAAGCGTGGTTGCGGGCTGAACTTGCACGTGGTGCCTCACTCGGTGCGAGCTATACCATCAGACGCCGTAAGGTCAACTCCAGCGGCAGGTTTCCGGATTGATCCAGACAGCCGCCGACAAGCAGAAGCATGTATTCAACCTCACGAGGTGCCTTGAAGTCACTTGAAGGCTCGTCGGCCTCTGTCCTAACCCTTTACAGGGCAGATAGATGAATCCGTTAAGCGATTTTCCCAGGAAGTTCGCTCTATCTCGGGACCGCGAGCAGGAATCCAGTGAAGTCCTTCGTCACAATCCTGGCGCTGGACTCGTCCACGAGTAATGGCGCGGGGACCGACGATGATCACAGCCCAGCGGACTATTCTGACGCTTGGGGCGATGCTGGCCTTGAGCTTTGGCGCGAGTGCGGCTGAAAAGGACGAGCCCGTCTGCACCGTCGTTCGGCTCGACGACGGCCGCGAGGTTCGCGGCATTGTGCTCGAAGAAAACGAGCGCGAACTGCTCCTGCGCACTTGGACGGGCGATAAGCGCATCATGCGCAGCCTGATCACCGATTATCGGCGCAACTTGAGTCTCGAGGAGCGCGCGTCGATCCTGCGCGGAGCAGATCCGTGGAAAGACAGCGCGGAGTGGAAGGCCCGCGACGCCGAGTTTGCGGGCGGCGCGAAGAAGGTCGAGACGCCTTCGGTCGAACGCATTCCGCCACGTGGCGGTACGCCCGGTCCGGCTGTCGCGCGGCACGCCTCGCCGTCGCCTGCTTCCGCGCCCAGCGCCGATATCGGAGCGTCTGGCCGCGCCGGATCGGACCTCCTGGGCCGGCTCGACAAGCGCGTCTCGCTCGAACTGGTCGACGACAAGCTTGAAGACGCCCTCGACATGATCGGCGTCATGACGGGCATCAACATCATCCTGCACCCCAAGGTCCGCGAGGCGCAGCAGAAAGTCTCGCTCAACGTCAGCAACATGGACGCCGCGAACGTGCTCAAGTGGCTCACCCGGTTGACCGACACGCACATCCAAGTCGACGATCAGGCGATTTTCATCACCGACAAGCCCGATGAGGGCGAAGACGACCGGGAGCGCAACGAAATCCTGATGACGCTGGCGGCCAACGGAGTCGATTTGACCGTGATGCCTCCGGGCGGTCAGCCGCTGACGGACGCCGAGCGCATGCAGGTCGCCATGGCGATTCACGAGAAGACCAACCCGAAGCCGACGGACTTCCCCGGGCCGGAGATGGGTCTGGTAGGAGCCGAAGAGAACAGCGGCTTCGCCGCCAACCCCTTTATGGTTCCGGGCCGCTGAGCCTGCGGCAGCGCCTTACGGCTTGAACTTTGCAACCTCCGAGGACATAACCATGGGCGAGTCGGCCGTGATTCCGGTCCGCAAAGCGGAGAAGCCGCTGGTCATGCAACGCATTCCCACCTTGGTGGGCACCTCGGGTCATTTCACGGGCGAAGTCTTCCCGCTGGAATACGGCAAGACCATCGCCGTGGGCCGCAGCCGCACCGCCGATTTCTCGCTGCGCCGCACTCAGAAATACCGCGATCAGAAGCCCGAGGACCGCGAATCCGACGCCGACGCGAAGACCGTCAGCGCCAAGCACTTCGAGATTACGATGTACAACCTCGGCTCGATCGAGATCCGCAACCTGTCCAGCAACGGGACCTTCGTCGACGGCAAGCGCATCGATACGCTGATCGTGGACGACGTGGCCAAGAAGTCGCACGAGATTCGTTTCGGGAAGGACGAAGTCTTAAAGCTTGAGATGCGCGTCCACGAGGATCTGTAGGCCGGCGCTCGATTGGGCCGCAGATGGCCGCGGCCTGGACCGCCGCAGAAAATGCGTTACCCCCTCCGTTTCCTTCCGCCCTTATGGCGCACCGGCTGCGGCAGCGCCTCCTGCTTCGGGCCGTTACGAAGCCCCAATCGATCCAACTCCCTTCGATTCAATTGGCATTTGGCGTAGCCGTAAACATGGCTGCGTCCGTACAGGAGCTGTAGGCGCTCCCAATTCGAGTAAAAATCTATTGTGCCCACAAACACATCCGAAACTTTATGGCTCCATTCGTGCTGCGCAAGAATTCGCAGGTCAATGCGATACCAGACATGTGCCCTGCGGTGATACTGAACCAGCGGATCGCGCGGGTCGGTGCGGCGTTCTTGCAATCCTTCCGCCAGCTTGAGTCTTTTGCGGCGCCGCGCTTTGGTGTTGTAGAGGGGATTGCGACGGAGCACCCCGGTGCGCGGATCGACGTACAATTCGCCTCGAAAGTCTTTCAACGTCCGTAAGAGTCCCCATTCGAGAACCTGGATGCGGCCCTGCCGATCCACCTGCGTATGCACGGCCACGAAATCCCTGAGGTGCTGAAAGATGTGAAGTTGCACCGCGCTGTCCAGGCGCAGATGTTCGGCGATTTCGGCATGGACTTTATTCCATGGCCGGCCCACGCGGCTGTGCAGAAAGCGCCTGAGCGGCATCAAGTTCTCGTTCAGCGACTTGCGCCTTCGATATTCGGCCCACGGCCGCCGCATGCCTAACTGCCGGGGCAATTCGTCGGCTGCTGCTGCGGATTGCCTGCGTTGCGCGTGATCCTTAGCACGCGGAAACGAGCCGCCGGGGTTATAGCGCGGGCGCTCGACGATAATTTTGGCCATATCGGTACGCATACGAACTCCTTGGATCGCACGACGCCAGCGCCGCGCCGCGTCACGTTTCGCGGCATCGCACAGGCTTGCTCTAAGCCTGGAGGTACAGAGTTAGCTGAAAAGAATGGCCGTCCCGCGGGGGACGGCCTCGGCGAAAGGCTAGGCGGAGGTCAGACGGCTGGCGTCCCGGCGAGAGCAGCTACAGCTGAGGAATTCGCACCGTCATGTTCTAACTCCTTGCTAAAACATTCACGGCCTCGTCGCCGCAGACGGGGGACTAAATCACATCGACCGGCCCAGTGTCAAATCGGGCGGAAACTTTTTCGCCTAAGCCGCGCGCCTACTTTGCCGCATCCGTGCTGTTCGTCGCGATGGTGGTTCGCTTCAAGCGGATCTTGTGCGTCTTGCCTTCGCGCTCGACCGTGAACTCGCCGCCGAACTTATCGGCTTCGTACGGCCCCCCTTGCCACGCGACGGTCTTCGTGGCCGCATCGTACGTGTACTTGCCCTCGCCGCCGGGCTTTCCGCCCGGGAGCAGCACCTTGTAGACGCCGCCGGCTTCCAGCACGAGCGAACCCAGCACAAGCGGCGGGCGGCCGATCGCTCCGTACGATTGAATGACATACGTGCCCAACCGCGGCCCGGCGCTGGTATCGCCGGCAGCCTCTTCGGCGCTCAGGGTGCCCGCCAGACCCAGCACTACGACGCAAGCCGCAGTCAATCCACTCATTACGTTCCGCATAAACGCTCCTCGAAATTGAATCGCGCTCGATGTCCAGATCGTAAGCACCGGCCTCGCGATCGCCACGGCATTCCGTGCTGCATCCACGGTTCAGTGTAAATTCAAGGATTCCCAATCCGGCATTCCCCACGCTACACGCGCTGTTGCTTCACGAAGTCCCGCACGCGCTGGCCGCTGACATCCTTAAACAGTTTCGAGAGATGAAACGGGCTGCAGAAGCCCAGCCGAGCGGCGACTTGTTTGAGCGACGCGCCGGGTTCCGCGAGCCGGCGGCGCGCTTCCTGCACGCGCAGCCAGCGCACGCGCGACATCACCGTCATCCCGGTCTTGGCCCGAAAACCGTGGGCCAGCGCCGAGACGGACATGCCCAGCGCCGCCGCGACTTCGTCCAGCGCCGGCGGGCTTCCCGAGGCGACCAGCTTGCCGGCGGCTTCGTCTACGCGCTTGAGCAGACTATCTTCGCTCCAGCCGCGGCCCGGAGCGGAGATGCGCCACGGGTCGCCCGGCAAGCCCGCGCCGCCGCCGCGAGCGGCCCGCGCCACCTCCGCCAGGATCACTTGCAAGTGCGCCGCGGCCACCGGTTCCGCGCCGGGCTCGCCGCTCTGCCGCAACGACCACATCGCACGAACGTGCGGCAAGAGACGCTCTTCGGGATCGGACAGCAGCGTGAACGGCCGTTCGCTCAGCGGCGCCCAAGCTTTGCGCAAGTCGAAGTAGAACCAGACGTGCTCGATCTGCCGCGGCGGCCGCTCGCTCATGTGCCAGTACGAGACGCCCGGGCGGTACACGTACCACGTATGCACCGGCCGCGGAAAGGCGCCGATCTCGATATCCCGGCTCTGCACCCGCAAATGGCCGCCCGGCAGCGCCACATACTCCATCAGCCACGGCTGCCATGTCCAAGGGCCGTACCACGTGCCCGGCACGTGCCGATAGGACCGCACCTCGCAGACCACCGAATGCAGCGCCGCGTCCGGAAGCTCGTGCAAGATTATGTATCTCCTTTGCATATCGATGCAGATTCGAGCAGGTAAGCTTAAATTCGAGCACTAAGCATTACAAGGATTTGTATTTTGGAGGCGCACCCATGACCGAGCACGAACGCTACCTCTTCGACTTGCAGGGCTACGTGACCGTTCCCGGCGCCCTGGATGCCGAGCAGCTCCGCGCGCTGAACGCGATCCTTGACGAACGACTGGCCAAGCTCAGCGCCGAGAAAACTTCGCACCGCTTCGGCGATCTGCTGAGTTGGGGGGCGCCGTATCGCGCGCTCCTCGATAACCCCGCGATCCTTCCGCACCTGGAGGCGCTGCTGGGCGAGCATCCGCGGCTCGACCATACTTACCTCGATATCATTCGCGGCGGCTTGAGCCCCATCGGCGCGACGCTGCACGGCGGGGGCACGCCTTACGATCCGGGCCAGTTTTACCAGTTCCGCGACGGGCGCATGTACAACGGGCTGGTGGTGATCGCGTACAATCTGCATGACGTGAACCCCGGCGATGGCGGCTTCGCGTGCGTGCCGGGCAGCCACAAAGCCAACTTGCCGTTGCCGAAAGAGTGGCGCGACCTGACTCAACCGCATCCGTGCGTGAAGGCCGTGACCGGGCCGGCGGGGACGGCGGTGCTCTTCACCGAAGCGCTCACCCACGGGCCGCTGCCGTGGCGCGGCGCGCACGACCGGCGCACGATCTTCTTCAAGTACAACGCGCACTGCATCAGCTACGCCGCCGGCTACTACGACCCCCAGACCTTCGCCTCGGACGAACTGACCGAGCGCCAGCGCGCGATGCTGGAAGCCCCCAACGCCCGCTACGGCGGCCGGCCCACCGCGCCGAAACCGCAGGCGGCGAAAGCGCAGTAATATCCTGGGTGAGCGGTTAGATCCGTGCGTACAGTTCGGCCAGCGCCGCGCCGCGCACGGGCAGCGCGTGGACGCGTTCGGCATGCTCCCGCGCCGCGTGCCCGCGTTGCGCGAGCCGCTCCGGATCGCGCAGCCACTCGTAGAGCGCCTCCGCCCACGCCGACGCGTCTTCGGCGGGCAGCACGCGAGCGCAAGCTGCATCCTCGCCGAACTCTCGCAAGCCCGGCTTATCGGCTAAAAGCAGCGGCACGCCGCAGGCCAGCAACTCGGCCGCAGGCCGCGAACTCCCATCGCTGCCCGTCGCGAAGACCAGCCCCGCGCGCAGCGCCGCCGCTTGCCGCGCGTAGCCCGTATCCGTCTCTTCCAGCACGATACGCTCGCGCGCCGGGTGCCGCGCGATCAGCCGCTCCAGTTCGGCGCGGTCTTCCCCGCGTCCCAGCAGCACCCCTTGCCACGGCACGCTGCGTTCGAGTTTTTCCAGCACGTTTAAAAACGCGCGCTGTCCACGGTCTTCGCCGGTCTTCCAGCGTCCGATCAAGCCCAACTTCGGCGGTCCCGGCGGCCGCTCGTGCCGCGGGCGATACGCATCCGTATCCACCGCCGACGGGAGGTACCGCGCTTCGCGCGCGCCGCCGGCCGCCAGAGTCGCGGCGTCGGCGCGGCTTGTGCAGACCAGCGCGTGGCAGCCTTGCGCCAATTCGCGCAACAGCGGGCTCGGTACGCGGCTGGGCGAACGATGCCACGTCCGCACCAGTTTGACGTGGCGCATCCGCCGCAGCGCCAGTTGCGCGAGCAACTGGTCGTCGCTGCGGTGCACGTGAACCGCGTCGAGCTTCAGGTCGTCCACCAGTGCGCGCAGCCGAGCGCCGTCGGCGGGCAGATGCAGGAGCCGCGCCGCGCCGCGGCCGAGCCGGAAGCCGCCGGCGAAGGCAACGCCCGCCTCCTGCGCGCCCTGCTCCGGATACGAGCCGCTCCGGCCGCCCAGCCACGCCGCGTGCCCCGCCGCGGAAAGCGCGCGGACGTCGTTTAACGCCGCCGCCACCGGGCCGGTCACGATGCGTCCGTGGATCAGGTGCAGCACGTTCAAGAGGCCGCTGTTGCTCCGATGCCGATGCGGACCAGTCTAGCGGTTGTCTGAATTCGGGCGAATGGAACTGCCGGGTTTGTAGGGGCCGTTCGTTAGCGCCAAGAGAAGGTGCGCGGGTCGGCGAGCCCTTGAAGAGGGTCCGCGCATGTTTCAGGTACCGAATATTCGGAAGAACTTCATCCCCGTCGCCATATGCGTGGGGATTCTGCATCTCATACTGGCGGGCGTCGAGTTCGAGGTGTGTTGCTGGCGCCGCGCGCTCGCGGGGCTGGAATGGGTGTGGCAAGCAACCGCCTGGGAGCCGGATTGGCAGATGGGATTGAGTTTATATACATTGGCCGCGGTTTATTTGCTGTTGGTGGGATGGTTCGCGCTGCCGTTTGTACATCACTTCAAGCGAGCACCGCGCGGCGATCATGCATTGCGCCTGATGGGTCTGGCCCACGCGCTCCTGATGCTGGCCACCGGGTTGGAGATTATCCGCATCACAGAGCGGCCTTTTATGACGTGGAGCTTTGGGCCGTACACCCTCTCGCAAGGCTTGGCGCTGAATTGGTTCGAGCTCAGCACTTACCTTTGGCTGCCGATCGCCGGCTGGCTGCTCACGCTATTGGCGCTCGGAACTCACGCGAGGCGCTATTTCACCGTGAATCGCGAACTGGCCGGGATCGTCGCCAGCGCTACGCTTAGCATCGTCGGCCTCGTGATCGGCCTCGGTTTGATGGTTAGTGTGCCGTGAAGCTACGCGTGTTCGACGTACAACTCCCAGATCCGCTTGTAGCACTTCATCCCCCACACTGCGTCGGCCGGCGTTGTCGGGCCGCCGCCTTCCCAACTCGTCCAGCCCTTGTAGCCGATCCCCTTGAGCAGCGTGAAGACTTCCTGCCACGGATAGCGCTTCGTATCCCAAAGCTCCTGCATATGCACGCAGCCAATACGATGCTTGAGCAGTTCGAAGTTCGCCTTCACGCTCCCGTTCGCGTCGGGCTCGCCGGGGTTGCAGTTCCACGTCACGTACGCGTTCGAGTGGTCGGCGTGGTCCATGATCGTGCGCATCCGGTCGGGACGCTGCGTGTCTTTTCCGTGCACTTCCAGCCAGACTTGCTGGCCCAAGTCCTTGCCCGCCGCCGCAACCTCCGCGACGCTCCGCCCAATCTGCGCCAGCGTCTTCGCTTCGGGGACTTCCGCCGGCAGCCCGTTGGGCCGCACCTTGATGCCTTCGCAACCGATGTCCGCGGCGAGTTGCAGATAGCGCTTGCTCGCCTCGATATCCGCGCGCAGCTTCGTCTGGTCCGGCGTGTGGTAATCGAAAGCCGTGCCCAGGCCATAGCACTTCACCGGGGAATCCGCGAACTTCTTGCGAACCTCGGCCCGCTGGTCCTTCGTCAGCGATTCCTCGACGCCGTGCGCGTGCGTCGTGCGCAACTCCACGCCCGCGAAGCCGGCCGCCGCGCAGTTCTTGACGATCGTTTCGATGTCCCAGTGCTGCGCGACCTGATAGGTGACGAGTCCAAGTTTCATGGCAAAGTCTCCTTGAAGCCGTACATTACGTTCGGATTGCCGAACTCGAATGGCGAATTTAGCCGTGCAAAGCGCCGCAAAATAAGCGCGACTGGGTTAAACCTCCGCAATCCGAAATCCCTACGCCCCCACGCCCGCCAAGGCCTTGAAGCGCCGCGCGAGCTTCCACTTGCCTGCGGCCAGCTCGTCGAAAACCTCGTCCACCTGCGAGGGATCCAGCGGCAGGCGCATCGGCTTCTGCAGGAAATGACTCAAGACCAGCGCATTGAAGAAGTGCACGGCCTCGCGCGCGCCTTCGGGGTCCACCAGCGGCTTGCGCCCGTCGCGTACGGCGAGTACGAAATCGCGCACCAGCGAACCCGGCTCGAACGGTTCGGCCTCGGGAAAATCCTGCCAGGTCAGCCCCGGCTTCTTGGCGAACATCTCCGCCTCGTCGCCCGCGTCGTAGAAGTCGTACACGCCTCCGTCCAGCCGCCCCAGCTTGATCGGCTTTCCGAACTGGATCGCGCCACGCTCGGTCTCGTACTCGACGACGTTCGTCGGCGAAAAGCTCGAGACATTCGCGACGAACGTTCCCGTTGCGCCGTTGGCGTACTCCAGCGCGGCCGTGCAGGTGTCTTCCACCTCGTGATCGTGGAACAGGTTATCCAGCCGCGCGCGCACTTCGGCGACCTGCCCGGTCACGTTCAGCAGCGCGTCGATGTCGTGGATTGCCTGATTGATCAGGACGCCGCCGCCTTCGTACTTCCATGTGCCGCGCCACGCGCCGGTTCGGTAATACTTGTTGTTGCGGACGCTGTTGCTGATGTAGGTCGCGCGCACCAGCGGGCCGAGTTCGCCGTTGCGCATCACCTGGACCACGTGGCGCTGGGTGATCCGCTTCTGGTGATGGACGGTAAGCAGCTTTCCGGCCTTTTGGGCGGCGGCGAGCATCTTGTCGCATTCGCCGATGCGGATCGCCATCGGCTTCTCGACCAGCACGTGCAAGCCGGCTTGCAGGGCCGCGGTTCCGAGGGGCTGATGCAGGAAGTGCGGCAGATTGAGCAGCACCGCTTCGCACTGTCCGCTGGCAAAGAGCTTCTCGGCGTCGTTGAAGGCTTGCGCATTCGGGCAGAGTTTCTGGGCGTCTTCGACCGCCTTCGCGTTCAAGTCGCAGACCGCGGTGACTTCGGCTTCCGGCGTCTCGGCCGCGTTCTTCACGCGCCCCGCGCCCACGCCGCCGACGCCTACGATGCCCAGCCGGATTTTACGCTGCCCCATGCGCGGACTCCTTAAGAGAATGCGTCGCTCGCTTCTCGATCGCTATGAAGTCACTAAACCCCGCCGGCGCACGTGTGGGCCATGGGGCGAAGGGCTGAAAGGATGTGTTTTCCTGCTGTCTGGAGCGTCAGGTGGGCCAGATTTTGGTCACGCGCCAGTCGCTGGGCGCCAGTCCCGTCCACTTCTTGAACTGCGCGCTGAAGTGGTACGGGTCGCCGAATCCGGTGCGCTGCGCGATTTCCTTCACGCTCAAGCGTTCCTGCCCGGCCAGAAGCGCGCACGCGCGTTCCATGCGCTTGCGCAGCAGCAGCGTCTTTGGCGCGACGCCCATGTAACGCCGGAACTGATGCGCGAAGTGGCTGGGCGACAGATTCGCGCGCCGCGCCAGCGCTTCCACGTCCAGCGCCGGATCGTCCAGGCCGCGGTCGAGCGTCTCCAGGACCGGCCACATCCAGCCCGGGCCGGAGCGCTTGGGATCGAAGCTCAGCCGCCGGGCTTGCGCCGCCGCTTCGAGCACCCGTGCGAGGAGTTGCACCAGCAGCGCTTTTGCGCGCAGCAGATCGAACGGATCGGCCTGCTTGCCGCCGCGGCCGCGCGCGACCAGTTCCTCGAAGACGCCTTGAATTTCCGCGCGCCGCGGCAGCGCCACGGCCAGCGGCAAGTCCAGCATGCGCAGCGGATCGAAGCCGCCGCGCCCCACCTGGAAGTGCGCGAAAAGGAGTTCCACTTCGCCTTCGCCCATACTGCGCTCGTGAAACGGCGCGCCCGGCGGCAGCAGCGCCATCGTTCCCGTCCGCGCCTTCACGGTCTTGTGCGCGAAGGTGTATTCCAGGCCGCCGCGCAGAATGAAATGGAAATCGTAATCGTCGAAGGCCGGCCGGCGCACGTCGCGCCCGGCGCGGTGCGTGGAATGCCCGAGGCCGTGGGAGAGTTCCACCCGCGCATGCGCGAGTTCCTCGCAAAGCCAGCGAGCGGGGTAGGGCGAGATACTGGCCGGAGCGGCGTCTGGAGGTCGAGGCATGCCGCGATTATACGCGGCGCCCCACTACTTCTTCACGTTCTTGTAGCGGTAGACCAGCATGGTGGCTTTATTGTGATTGCTGTCGCCGGCCCGGTAGAAGAAATGGGCGTTTAGCGCGGCATCGTAAAAGCCATGCCAAAGCAGGTGCTTCAAGTTTTCGCCCTTGCCTGAAATGTCCGGGGTCGAGTCGCCCATATCGGTCCAGCGGTTGGCTTCCGGATCGTACACGGCGATCGGACCGTTGCTCTGATGCCACAGGACGACTCCATTGGCGGCATCGAAGTAAAGCTGCGCATTGTTGGTGGCGCCCAGTTGCTCCGGCTGGCCTTCGGCCTTGATTTCCGTCCACGTTCCGAGCTTCACGTCGTAGCAGGCAAAGCTATTGCCTTTGGCCACGTAGACGCGTTCGCGCTTCGAGTCGAAGCAGCCGTTGGAATCGATTTTGGATATCGAAGCAGGCACTTTGGCGCCCGCCGTCCATGTGTTGGTGGCGTAGTCGTAGAACCAAGTGGTGCCTTGGTGCGTGTACAGCGTCTTCTTGAGGGAAGGGATGTACTCTGCGACGCCTTCGAAACGCCCGCCAGGGCCGGCTCCTTCTACGTACGTGCGCTCCCATTTATTCGCCGCCACGTTCCAGAGCAGCGGATGCTTGGTCAACGGAAGGACGGCGCCGACGTTTCCGTAAGTCTGCTTCTCCTTGGGAACATCCAGCCAATCCCAGCGCTGCGGTACGGCTTTGCCCCACCAAGGGCACTGCGTCCACATGATGTGGTAGAGCTTCAAGTCCGTGTTGTAAGTGGTGTTGTTGTAGGCGTGCGAGAGGTACGAGATGGGAATGTCCTCGCCGTCCTCGGTGACTTCGAAGCCGTGCTTATCCAGCTTGAGTTTGGTTTCCTTATTCGCGCCGGGGTACAAGCAGATCCACTTGTGCGCGAGGGCGTCGTAAAACCACAGGTCGTCCATGTAGCGGCCGTCGGATTTCACGGCTCCGTGAACGCCGGTGCCGCAGAAGAACGCGCCGCCTAAGTCCGGCGCCGCGGCCATCTTCGAACACCAGGCTCGCCCGCGAGCGATGCCTTCTTGACCCCAGCGGGTATCGGCTTCGGGGCAGCCCAGGTTCAGCCATGCGTTGTCGCCCAGGGCTCTGATCTTTTCGATGTGCGGACCGGGTTTGGACGGCAACTCGGCCAAGGGGTTGGTGGAACTGCTTTCGCCGGCGGAGAGCAGACTCGCCAGGCACCACGCCGCCAGCAACGCCATCGGAATCGATTTCATACGTGCTCCTTTGCTTTCACGTTTTCGGCAAGTCCTTCGGTATGCGCAAGATACCGAGTCGGCACGCCCACGCGGACCGTAGGCCGGTGCGGTTGCTGCAAGCGCGCGAGCGCCAAGGCCGCGCCGATGCGGCCGAGTTCCACGCCGTCGATGCGGATCGCGTGGGCGGCGCCGCGCGGGAGCCGTTCGGCGGCGCCGGCGGCTTCCAGGCTAAGTCCATGATCGGCGCAGGCTTGTTGCAGCGCCTCGGCTTGATCCAGGTTGAAGCAGATTAACGCTTCGGGGCGTTCGGTATCCGGTTGTTGCGCCCAGCTTTGCGCCAAGTTCGCGGCTTCGCGAGCGCCGACATCAAGCCGATGAATCCAATCTTCGCGCACGGGCAGGTTGAGTTCGTCCATCGCGACGCGGTAGGCGTGCTGGCGGCGGACGCTGTCGGGCTCGACGCGCGTATGGGTGCGGACAAATGCGTTTAGTGCCGCGCCGTTCAGGGTTTCGGAAGGCGCCGGCGCTCCGATGACGCCACCCACGTAGTGGATGCGCCGCAAGCCTTGTGCTGCGAACGCTTGCACCGCCGCGCGATAGCCGTCCAGCGGATCGACGCAAACCTGATCGGCGCGACCGGCGCAGCGCGCGTCGTCGAAGTCCAGCAGGACCGTGGGAAGCTTAAGCTCCAGCAGGCTTTCCAAGTACGCCTGCTCGACGACGTTGACCGTGATCAGGGCGTCGAAGCCTCCCGCGCGCACGGCCTCCAGCGGCGGATGCCGCGGATGCACCGGCAACGCTTCGCCCAAGGCTTCAAGCGTAAGCCCGCGCGCCGGAGCGTCCCAGACGGCGCGCGTAAACGCGGCTTCGTTCGGAACGCTCCAACTGGGAGCAACATTCGACAGGTTCCAGGCTTCCAGGACGCCACGCGTAAGCGCGCCCCACCAGGATTGAACTAAGCGCTCGGGGCGCACCGAGACGGGCCAGAGCAGCCCGACGCGCAGATGCCGCCCGGGCAGCAGCGGCGGCGCTTGGCGGTCGGCGACGTACGTTCCGCTGCCGCGACGCCGGACAATCAAGCCCTCGGCGACCAACTCACGCAGCGCGCGGCTTACCGTCAGGGCGTTAACGTGAAGGCTGCGCGCGAGTTCCAACTCGGTCGGCAGGCGGCTTCCGGCGGGGTAGGCCGTACCCTTAAGGAGGCGCCGGAGATGCTCCAGGACGCGGGCGTGTTTGGGGGCATGGGTATCCATACCTCCCTGCGTACACCGCTCAAAAGCACAGTAATGTAATTATTATAAACATTACTAAAATTGAATCCGAAAGTCGGCGGCGTACGCGCAAGATATGATCGAATTATCCACCATATGATCGATGAGCCTCCTTACCATGGGTGCTTCCGAGGGGTATGCTGGTCTATCGATGATCGATTCGTCGGATTACCCGGAGCACGCGCGTCCATGAAGCTCAGCACCAAGCAGGTCGAATCCTACCGCGAGAACGGTTTCCTGATTGTCGAGGGCCTCGTTTCGCGCTCCGAACTCCAGGAACTTAAAGAAGATACGCTCAAGCTTTGCCGCGGCGAGTACCCCCATCCGGCCTTCCCGCCGCTCCCGGCGAACCTCACCGACAACGAGGTGCTCGAGCATTACCTTTGCCTGCATCAGGTTCACCGAATCAGTCCGGTGATGATGAAGTACATCGCGCATCCGGGCATGGCGCAGGTCTTGAGTCAGATCGTCGCGCCCGACGTAAAGTGCATGCAGTCCATGCTTTTCGTGAAGCCGCCGGATTTCCCCGGCCAGGCGTGGCATCAGGACGAGCTGTACATCCCGACGCGGGATCGTTCGTTGACCGGCGGCTGGATCGCCATCGACGAGGCGACGAAGGCCAACGGCTGCCTGTGGGTCGTGCCTGGAAGTCACCGCACGGGCTACCTTTGGCCGCAGAAGGCGCACGAGCAGCCGGACGAATTCGACTTCGCTCCGATGAGCTACGGGTTCGACGAGCGCGAGGAGATTCCCGTCGAGGTGCCGGCCGGGTCGGCGGTCTTCTTCAACGGCTACACGCTGCATCGCAGCCGGCGGAACCGATCGAACATCTATCGCCGCGTGCTGGTGAACCACTACATGAACGCGTATTCGCTGCTGCCGTGGAACATCCCGGTTCCGCAACAGCCGGTGCCGAAGCACGTTAGCGCCGGGCAGGCCGATTTCCGCGACGTGATCATGGTCGCGGGGAAAGACCCGTACGAGTGGAAGGGCTACACGCGCGAGAACGGTGCGTACGCGCGGCCGTGCGAGAAGATCAAAAAGCGCCAGGCTGCGGAGAAGCAACTCGCCGGCGCCAGCAAGTAAACCGAGGCCTCGCTTCAGGAGTTATACGCCATGGCAAACCTCGATCCGAAAACCGTTTACGACCGCGATGGGTATTATGTCGCGCGCGGGGTCTTCACGCCTGAGGAAGCGCGGGCGCTGCGCGAGCACTTTATGCGGCGGCGCGCGGAAGGGCCGAAACCCGGCGATCTGGGCGGGAATCCCAAGAGCGGCGAGAAGGATCCGCTCAATGCGTATCCGCGCATGATCAACATGCATCCGTGGGACGAGACAACGAACACGCTTTGGCAAGACCCGCGCCTGAAAGACCTTGCGGCGAAGCTGGTGGGCGATGCGGTGGAGTTGAAGCAGACGATGCTGTACTTCAAGCCGCCGGGCGGGCGCGGGCAGGGCTTGCACCAGGACTGCCAGTACATCCAGCAGAAGCCGCTGATCGGCGTTTGGGTGGCGCTCGACGATTGCGACGCGGCCAACGGGCAGATGGTGGTCGTGCCGGGGAGCCACAAGCTGGGTCTGCAAGAAGTGACAAGTGCCGACGAGTCCAAGAGTTTCGTTGGCGGGCAGACCGTATTGCCCGAGGGTTGCCGCGAAGCGGGCGTGCCGATGGCGGCCGGCGACGTGCTCTTTTTCGACGGCTTCACGATCCACGGGAGTTACAACAACACGACGGCCGACCGCTTCCGGCGGAGCTTCATCGTTCATTACGTCGGGGCGCACGCGGAGAAGCTGGTCGCGGACGAGAAGCAGCACATGAGCTACGTGCGCAAGCAGGTCTTGGAGAAGCAAAAGGTAGGCGCGTAAGGAGTTAAGCGAAGGCGCGCAGACGGGAGCGTCCGCGGTTCGCGCAGCCGAACGCCGGGCTGCAATTAACACTTGTATCCGCCTCGCTTTAAGCTATCTTCCCCGCTTCGTTTTGAGCACGTCCCCGCGGCCCCTGTGAGTGGCCATATGGACTGCTGCTCGGGGCTAAGGGCCGGCGCCGCGCGAGTTTAGCTTTCGCCGCCGCGATCCCACGGATGCAAGGAGTCAGACGATGTCTTCCGCCACAGGTATTCTCGGCCGCAAGGTCGGCATGACTCAGGTTTTCAACGAAGCGGGCTTGCGCGTGGGCGTGACGGTCCTGGAAGTCGGCCCGTGCAAGGTCTTGCAGGTCAAGGACGTCGAGAACGACGGCTACTTTGCGCTGCAGTTGGGCTTCGGCGAGAAGAAGGAAAAGAACACGTCGAAGCCGTTGCAGGGGCATTTCGCGAAGGCCGGCGCAAAGCCGGCTCCGTACGTCGGCGAGATTCGTCTCGCGGCGGCGGCCGAAGACAAGCAGGGCGAAGAGGTTACGGTTTCGATTTTCGAAGGCGTGCAGAAGGTGGACGTGACGGGCACGAGCAAGGGCAAGGGCTTCGCCGGCACGATCAAGCGTTACAACTTCCAGCGGCAGCGTGCGACGCACGGTAACAGCAAGAACCACCGGACGTTAGGTTCGCTGGGCCGGCACATGTCGATCAACAAGGGCGTGCCGAAGGGCAAGAAGATGCCCGGGCACATGGGTAACGCGAAGGTGACGGTGCAAGGCTTGAAGGTCGTTAAGATCGATCCGGACAACCACTTACTGCTGATCGAAGGCGCGGTTCCCGGCCCGAACGGGGGCTTCGTCGTGGTGAACAAGTCGATCCAAGAGAAGGTGCGGAAGGACAAGGAAAAGCGCCCGAAGTACTAAGCCAGGAATTTCCGAAGATTCTGCTCGAACGGGCCGGAAGAAATTCCGGCCCGTTTTTTTATGCTTAAACCGCACGAGTGCTGCTCGAAGTGAGTTACGCAAAGTGTATGGCCGAGGAAGCTATACGAGGCGCTATATTTGCGCCACGTCGTGCGCTAAGTGTAAAAGTGTAAAGCGTAAGTGTAAAGTGTAAGGCTAACTTTACACTTAGGTTTACACTTTTTTTTGACGCGGTTCGAGCGTGACAAAAGGCGCGAACCGGGTCGAATGGGTTCGAAAAAAGGCGCGTCCTTCCGTGACCTTCCGCGTCAGGGGTGCGGGGGAGGGGGTTGGGGCGCGTCGGCTCGAATGACGACCCAACGGGCGATGCGCGGGCAGCACAGAAAGACCAGCAGCAGGAGGAAGAGCTGGCCATACGGCGTAAAAAGGAAGAGCCAGAGCGGGTACCACCAGAAGACCGCATGCGCATCCACGCCTATATCCAAGTAATCGACGCCACCGCGTCGATTCAGGTACTGCCATTTCAGGTTCAACAGCATGACCCACGAGCCTCCGAAGGCGGCGGGGATTAAAACGCAAAGCGTAATAAGACGCCGGCTTGAGTCCGCCGTTCGATTACGCGCCAATAAGCGCAGGCCGATCAGCCACCAGATCGCGAGCAGCGTCCAAATAATCAGCAGTCCGATGAATAGCGGAGTATGGGCGTTCCGATCGATCAGTGGCCAAGCAAATAACCATGCGGCCGCGAACATTTCGACGGTCAATCCGTAGAATTCGGTGACGCGAAACTGGACCTTGGCCTGAGGGGCCACAGGCTTTAGCCACATCGGCGCGAGCACGGCCGCCCCACAGACATGCGCGAGGGCCAAGGTCCACAAGAAGTCAAGGATGGGCATTCCGGAGCTCCGCGAACTTCGCCGGTGCGGTCTTGTGAAGGCCGTGCAAACCCATAATATAGCGGTAGGTACATGCAGGGGAAATCCCACTACGGGGCGGCCGATTGAGCATATGGATGGAATCGTGGCGCAAAGCGATAGGCTTGGTTTCCGTCTGCTTCGAACTTTCGCATTTAGCGAATGTACGGCCTTGGTTTTTCCTGCCTTAGCATTTTCGGTTTTGGTTCTCTGTTCCTGTTCTAGTCCTAGTCAGAGGGAGCGAGAAAAATCCGCACCGAAGGACCCCCAAGCGAAGCCCATTACAGATCAGGTAGAGGATGGGGGTGAATCTTCATTTTCAGGTGAGATCATTACGCCTGACTTGATGCAGTCGGTTCCTCCGGAAAAGCGGCATCCATTTCTTATGCCTGGCGAAGTGTATAGCGTGCCGCGCGTATTAAGCACCCCCAGCGGCTCGGTTTTAGAATTAGCCGAAAAAGGAATTAAGATCGTTAAGGGCCATTGGGAGATTAAAGGGGACTTTATTCGAGGCTCGCCCTTAGAAGGACAACCGCAGGCCATTTTGGAGTTCGATGTCGAAGATGCCTACTATGTCGGGATTTGGGCGAGAGGCGAGGCGGCGGGAGTGGGCTATTCTGTGGGCAAAAATACTATCTACGGCATTCGTCCGAACAGTACCTTAAAGTCTGTGGGACTCTATTTCCCTATTAATCGAAGTCCCGAACTCTGGTTGGACGAGAAGCGCCATCAATCCGAGTTGCCCGACTCGGATACTGTCCTTTCAGAAATTAAAGAGGGCAAGTGTTGGTTGATCGTAGAGCAGGGCACAATCGAGTTTATGAATTTTAGCATCTATATGCGTTCGAATAATTAGTAGCATTGGGGTCGGGTGTGGTAGTTGGACTTGGAATGGATCCATCTATGGGGAAGCACGTCAACTCGCTGCAGGAAGCAGCGAAATATTCGAATGCGCTATTTTACTTGGATTGCGAGAACGAAATACCGGTTACAAGCCCAGTACGCTTGGTTCGATGTACGGATGATGCGTTGCAGCGGTTGAGCGATGATTTGGGTTTTTACGGACTTCTTACGGATGCCACTCAGTGCGTCTTTTTTGATATTACACCAAGCGATCCACCTTGGACGAAAGCGCAGCTTAGCGGGGATATCTGGGTTGCTCCTAAATACGAGGCACTTCTGGGCGCTGCGATTCGGCAGGTGCTTATCGGCAAGGCCGAAGACCTATACAATAGTGCCTTTGACCCAACGAAACCCCTTTACCCCCTTGAGTCGCGCAAAGTCGGTGCTACGCCCATGTCCCTCGCAGCGGAATCAAACGATTGGGATGGAACGTTTGTTCGAATGCTCCGACTGAACCCCAACATCAATGCCTGTAACTCGAATGGTGATACTCCACTTCATGGCGCCGCGAGAGGCGGCCACGCCGCTTTCGTTGAGCGATTAATCGCATTACGAGCTATGGTCAATGCCAAAGGCGCGCATGAAAGAACGCCTCTCCACCTTGCCATCCTGAATCAGATGAACAAATATCCTCCGTCCACAGACGCCGCAAAGCTTTTGATTCTGAACCATGCCGATGTGAATGCAAAGGATGAGAAAGGCTTAACTCCTTTGGACTACCTATTGCGGTGGTGTCCCAACGATCTTGAGTTGAAGGAAATGCTTCTGTCGAGAGGCGCAGTAAGAGGAGGCTAGTAGGCCGGTGGCACGGGCAGTCCCTCCCACCGATCTTGAACGCGTCGCCCTTTCTGGATTTGGTGCCACGGGATGCGGACGTTCGCAACCCGTGCACACCACCGTACGTCTCTCGATGAACGTCACGGACTCCTATAGACTGCGCGGCGCATGGACGGTCGGCCCCCGCATCGCAAGCGCGTCCGCACGTACAACGTGCCGGGGCACGCGCAATTTCTCACCTTCTCCTGTTACCGGCGCATGCCTCTATTAAGTAACGACACATGGCGTGGTTGGTTGGGCGAAGGCGTCGCGCGCGCATGCGCTTCATTCGACTTCGCGCTGTGGGCGTATGACTTCATACCGGAGCACGTTCACCTCCTGGTGAAGCCGCGCGGGAGCGTCTACGACGTGAGCGCCTTTCGCCGGAGTCTCAAGCAGGGCGTTTCCAAACGCATCGTGAACGCGCTTAAAGAGAAGAACGCGCCGGTGCTCGCGAAACTCCGCGTCCAAGAGCGTCCGAGGAAATGGTGCTACCGCTTCTGGCAGGAAGGGCCGGGGCACGACAAGAACATCTGGAGCCTGGCCAAGGTGATCGAGAAGGCGGTATACTGCCATCGGAATCCGGTGGATCGCAAACTCGTGCGTTCGCCGGAACAGTGGCGTTGGTCGAGTTTTCGCTGGCTGGAGTTGGGTAACAAGGAACAAGAATCGCTGGCGGTGGACGCTTGGGACGAGCGGCTCCGCGACGATCCGGACGGTGAGGCACTGGCTGCTTACACCCGCAGCCAGTGGCACCAGTTCCTAAAGGGTACGCGGAAAGATGAGGCGTGACCGTGCCACCAGCCATGCGCATGAAGGTGCGCTTAAGTACGAAGAGCAAATTCTCCTGATACTAAAGGGGCAATAGCGATGGATGCGGAAGAAGCCGTCAAGGCACTCTGCCATTTAAGAAGGCGTGGAGGCATTACGGAGGATGGTTTCATTTTGGCATTGATAGCCAACGCGTCTGAATATTTTCCGGCTGACATTTGGCGTTCAATAAAAGATGACGACAAGGCGGAAGTTAAGCGCCATGTGTTCTCGATAAGGAATGGGGCTTCGGTATTTGGAGGGATTGACCGCAAGGCGGTACTGGAAGGCGTAAAAGCATTTGTTGATTTCTTTGAAAAGGACCCAGCCGCCGTCCTCCGCAAAAACTCATCGCGTGGCGGATCAGGGGATGAAGGAACCGTCGATAAAAAGTAGAAGAGCAGGGCTGAAGTAGAGTCGGAATTGGCGGCTTCAACGCAGATCCGTGCAAACGATTGCAATCCCTTCCGCCAAGTAGCCGCCAAAGTTTTGCCATCGAAACCGTAGATCAAGAGATCGAGAAGGCTTGCAACCTACCACCCTTGGTTTCCTAAACCGGAGGTCGCCCTCTGCTTGCTCCGAAGGGCGGGCTCTGCGTTGGCCTCGCCCGCCGTATGGTCTCGATGCGACGCCCTGCGGGACGCCTTGCCGTTTCAAAAGCGCCTGGCGACGCGGTGAGCACGCTTTTCAGCGAGCTGCCAGGGCGCGGGATCGATCGTTCCGGCTACGCATCTTTACGAAAGAGTGCGCGTTCTTGTGAGGGCAAAAAATTGGGTTAGGCTGAGCGGTGCATGGACGGCAAAACGCACCGGCAGCATGCGCGCACGTGCCAGCGGGATCGGCGGGCGGACGGCGTTTTGAACCGGATGCCTTGGACTTCCGCCTGCGCATGTTGCGTCACGCGCCTTCATCCGTGAAATCCCGTACGCGCGTTCGCGCGTTGCTCCTGCTTTGGATCGCGCTCGTCTTCGGCGCTTTGTGGACGTACGGGATGCCGGCGGGGGCGGCGGGCGCGGGCGTGGGGTTCGCGGTGCGTCCGGCGCCGCCGGCGGGCGGCGGCAAAGCGTTCCTGCATGCGTCGATGCTCGACGGAAACAGCGTGCGTTCGGTGCACAGTTGCACGCTGGTGGAACTCTCCGGCGGGCGCTTGCGCGCCTTCTGGTACGGGGGGAGCCGCGAGGGGGCGCTGGACGTCGCGATCTACACGGCGGTGTACGATCCGTCCGAGCGGACGTGGAGCCGCGAGCGGGCGCTGATCGACCGGGCGGTTTCGGAAGACGGACTGCAGCGCTGCGTCCAGAAGCTGGGCAATTCGTGCGCGCTGCTGGACTCGAGCGGGAAGCTGTGGCTCTTCTTCGTCACCTCGATGACGGGCTGGTCGGGGAGCAGCATCAACGTCACGACTTCGCCGGACGAAGGCGAGACGTGGACGGCGCCGCGGCGGCTGGTCACGTCGCCGTTCTTGAACCTGAGCACGCTGGTGCGCAGCCCGCCGTTTCAGTTCGCGGACGGGACGATCGGGCTTCCGGTGTACCACGAATTCCTGAGCAAATTCTGCGAGCTGTTGCGGCTGGACGGGGACGGCAACGTGCTCTCGAAGCAGCGTCTGACGCAGGACCGTCTGGCGATCCAGCCGGCGATCGTGCCGTTCGGGGCGCTGGAGGCCGTGTGCCTGATGCGGCCGACGTATTCGTCGCCCAAGCGCGTGATCGGCTCGCGGACGACGGACGGCGGGCGGACGTGGAGCGCGGCGGCGCCGCTGGAGCTTACGAGCGACCGTTCGGGCGTGGCGGGGGTGCGGATGCCCGACGGCGGGCTGCTGGCGGCGGCGCGGGTGATGCGCAAGCTGACGCTTTCCGTATCGCGCGACGAAGGCGCGACGTGGCGGACGGTGGCGCACGCGGCGGACGGCCTGGTGGCGGAAGACCCGAACGAGCGGACCACGTATCCGTGCCTGCTGCTGACGAAGGCCGGCGAATACCACCTGGTCTTCACGTACAACCGGCGCGAGATCCGGCACATGCACTTCAACCAAGCGTGGCTGGATCTGCCATGACCGTTCACGCGCTGAGCGCCTGCTTCGGCCTGGGCGGCTGCTTGCTCGTGGCGCTCTTCTTTTTAACCTCGGCGTTTCGCTTCGTGGCCGTTCCGGTCTGGGCGCGCTGGGGCTTCGCGGCGGCGGCCGTGGCGGCGTTGCTGGTTCCGCTGGACGGTATCTCCGGCGCGGAGTACGTGCGCTCGTGGACGGGCGACGTGAGTCTGACGCTGGCGGCGCTGCTGGCGCTGTGGTGCTGGGAGCAGCTTTCCGGGCGGCGCGTGCTGGAAGCGCGGAGCTTGACGCGGCTGAGCGGCGCGGTGCTGGCGTTGGCGGTCTGCTTTTATCCGTTCGCGCTGGGGTGGTCGATGTTCGATCCGTACGCTCTGGGGTACGGATCGCACGCGCTCTTCGCGAGCCTGCTGCTGCTGACGCTGGCGGCGTGGTACGCCGAAGAGCACGTGCTGGTGCTGGTCCTGACCTTCGGCGCGGCGGGCTTCGCGCTGGACGTGCTGGAATCGCGCAACCTGTGGGATTACCTGATCGATCCGGTGCTGAGTCTGCTGGCGCTGGTGTGGCTGGCGTCGCGGCTGGCGCTGCGGTGGCCGTGGCGCGCGAAGCCGGCCGCCGGCGCGGCGAGCGAAGCGGCGGCGCTCTGAACCTTTCTTAAAAAGTCAGGCTCTTCAGAAGTCCGCACCGGGTTCGGCCTCGGCGGAGGGCTCTTTGGCGTTGGGCCGGAGGTGATGCGGGAATTTGGATTCGAGGCGGGCTTTTAGTTTTTCGCGCGCGGGGCCATCGAGGGCGGCGAGGAGGCTTGCGCGGGCGGCATCAACGAGTTCGCGGGCGGCGGCGGCGGCATCCTGCATGAACTGCTGCGCGTCCTTGGCGAAGGCGGCGAGTTCGGGCGGCAGGTTCTGGGGTTCGCTCGACTGTTTGGCCAGCGCCCAGCCTTGTGCGGCGCGAGCTTCGAGTTCGCGGATGCGCGGTTCGAGCTTGGCGAGGCGAGCGGCCAGATCGGCGGCGAGCTTTTCGCGGACGGCGTCGAGCGCTTCTTTCTGGGCGCGGTCGGAGCCGGTGAGCACATCGTTGGCGCGCTTTTCGTAGCGGCGGCGCAGTTCGACGGCGCGTTCGGCGAGGCGGGCCTGTGCGGCCGTCCATTCCTGCTCCAGCTTGTCCCGTTCGGCTTGATAGGTCTCGCGCAGCCGCTGCATGGCCGTGGTGCCGGCGGGGAAGATCTCTTCGGCCGGGACGCCGCGCGCGAACGAATAGAGCAGATCGACGCCGCCGGGCGGCACCTTGAGGACGAAGGTGCGGCGCGGACCGTAATCGAGGTCGGACAGATCGGGCGCGGCGGGCAGGCCGAAGGCGAAGCGCACGCCGCGTTCGACGCCGTTGGGGTGCAGGCCGAAGTGCATGGCTTGGCCAATGGTGCTGTAGTGCGCGGCGCCGGTGGCGAGAAACTGAAGCGAGACGGCGGCTTGCCCGCGCTCGGTTCGAGAGGCTTCCACGCGGATAACCTTGGGGCGCTCGTTCTTGGGCGCGGATTCGTCCTCGGCGCGCGCGGCGGCCGACGCGAAGAGCAGGAGCGTCAGGGTGGCGGGGGCGAGGCGCATGGGGGCTCCGGTGGGGCGAAGTCCAAAATTCAAACGGCAAGAATCCAACCAACGGCCAACGACAGCAACGGATCCATCAACGGAAACTTCCACAGCTACTTCAACGGCTGCGGGCGGGACGCCCGCGATACGGGGTTGCGGCCGGCCCCCGTCCGGTGGGGACGGGGGCTGAGGCCGCGGGATGAGGGTTAGAAGTTCTCGCCGGGAGGAGCCGCGGGCTTTTCGGGCGCGCCTTGGGGCTCGTTGCCGCGCTCGGGTCGATTGCCACGGTCTCCACCGGGAGGTCCGCCGCGACCGCGTCCGCCGTCGCGCATCTGCTGGCGGCGCTCTTCGAGTTCCTTGAACTGCGTCTCGAGCTTGGTCTTGGCGTCTCCGGTGAGGGCCGCGAGCATCTTGGCATGGGTGTCCTGCGTGACCTTCTCGATGGCCTCGCGGAGCTTGCCTATGACTTCCTGGCCCTTCTGGTAGACGCCGGCGAGGGCGCGCCAGTCGCGGTTCTCGCGGACTTCGGCGCCTTTGGCCGTGGCTTCTTCCTTGAGCTTGGTCAAGTCTTCGTTGAAGGGCTCGTTGGCCTTGGCGCGTTCTTCGTGGTAGGCCTTGGCGAGCGCATCGAGCTGTTCTTTCTCGGCCTTCTTGTCGCCCAACTGTTCGTTGGCCTTGCCTTCGTACTGTTCGCGCAGGGCGATGACCTTGAGCGCGAAGGCTTTGTTGGCGGCGTTGAGTTCGGTCTGCAGCTTCTTGAGTTCCTCGGCGTATTCCTTGCGCAGCCCGTCGAGGGAGGCGGTCTGTTCTTCGGTGAGCGTGAAGATTTCTTCGGCCTTCAGGCCGTCGCGGAAGGCATCGAGGTTGTCAACGCCGCCGACGGGTGTATTGACGACGAAGCGCTTCTGGACGCCGAAGTCGAGGCTTTCGACTTCGATGGGCGAGCTGCGCCCGACCATGAAATCGATCTGGCGATCGATCCAGGAGGTGGGGTTGTTTCCGCCGCCAAAACCACCGTTTCCGCGTCCGCGGAAGCCGCGCATCATTTCCGGCCCGCCGCCGGGTTGCATGCCGTCTTTGCGTTCGCCTTGCGGAGCGTTGGCGCCGGGGGTGACGGTGACAACGGCATCGCCTTCCTTTTTGGGCGCGCCTTCTTCTTCGGCCTGGGCGTGCCAAGGCAGCCAGCAGGCCAGGGCCAGGGCGAGCCCCGCTTGGACCTTCTTCGCTTCGCACAACATGGTACGTCCTCCTGTGGTTCGGCTCTTCGCAGCCGGATGAAAATCGATGTTTACTTCGTTCCCGTCCACGCGTCGGGCGGGCGATAGCGTTCGCGCCCGCGGCGCACGGCGCCGGCGGCACGTTCGAGCTTGCAGGCCTGTCCGGCGGGCGTGGGCGCTTGCGCGTCGCGTTCCAACTGGCCGAGCCTGCGTTCGTGAGCTTCGAGATACTGCGCGACTCGGGCGCGGCGCTCGGTGAGTTCGCCGCGCGCCGCGGCTTCGGCTTGAGCCAGCCCGGCGTCGAGTTCCTTCAGGGTGCGGCGGTATTCGTCGACGCGGGCGGAGTAGAGCGCGCGCTGGGCATGGAGCGCTCCGGCGTCGGCGGTCTGCTTAAGCGTCTCGACGCGCTTCTCGACGGTATCGAGGAAGACCTGGACGTTCTCGCGTTCGAGGTCGGAGACGTACATTTCGCCGGCGCGGACTTCGACGGCGCCGGAGGCGTGCGCGGCGGCGACCTGGGCCGAACCGCTGAAGACCATCACGATGCCCTGGCCGCGGCGATCGGGATTGGGCGCGCCGGGCGGCGGGGCTTCTTCCTGGAAGACCATGGAGACGCCTTCGACCTTCGCGTCGAGGGCGGTGCTTTTGACCACGAGCGGTTCGGCTCCGCCGGGTTCGTAGGCGAAGAGCAGGCCGTCCTGCAGATGCAGCGCTTCGGCGGCGCCGCGCGCCTGCGGCCGGAAGCGCGTCTCTTGGAGCAGGCGCAGGCGCCCGCCGTTGGCGGTGCCGAAGACGGCTTCGCCTTCCTTACTGACTTGATAGAGCTTGCCCGGCGCGATCGCTCCGGCGGGCTTGCCGTCGGCGTCCAGCAGTGCGGCGGACCCGGGCAGCATTTCGATGCGCGCGACCGCGGCGCCGCGGTCCTGGAGCGCGCGGATGCCCAGCCAACTCAGGCCCAACGCAGCGACGCACGCGGCGGCCGCGCCGAACCGGCGCAGCCCAGGCGAGCGGCGCGCTTCGGAAATGAGGAGCGGGGCGCTGCCGGGGTCGCGCACGGGCGATGGCTGGAGCGTGGAATCATTCGCGGCGGTGTCCGACGGGAGCGCGGCCATGACACGCGCGGCGAAACGTGCGCCGGGCTGCGCTTCGCGCGAGGCGGCTACGAGTTGCGCATCGACTTCGTCGAGCGCATCGAGAAGCGCGCGCGTGGCGTCCGACGCGCGGGCGCGCTGGAGCGCTTGCGCGGCTTGGGGCTCGAGCGTTTCGCCGTTGCGTTCGCGCACGTGCGCTTCGGCGGCGGCGAATGCTTCGGGCGTCAGCGCCTGTTCCAGATCTTCCGGCGTCATGGCCACTCCTTCCACATCCAGCACGAGACTCGTACCGCGGGTTTTGCTGCCGCAGGCGCGTAAATCTCTCGAACTGCGATTATTACCGGCGCGTTCACGGTGCTGCTCATGGGCGTTCGCCTTTGCCGATGGCGTTGCGCAAAACGGCGAGTGCGCGCGTCAGGCGGCTGGTGATGGTGCCGATGGGCACGCCTTCCGCTTCCGCAATCTGCTTGCAGCTCAAGCCTTGCTGGTACTTCTGCAGCATGGTCTGGCGGTAGGGTTCGGGGAGTTCTTCGACCATCGCCAGGACATCGGCGGCGCGAGCGCGGTCGGGGTTCGGTTCGGGTTCGGGCACATCCATCTCGGGATGGAGCGCGCTTTCGGGCCGCGACGACTGGCGCCGCGCTTCGCGCGAGGCGCGGTGGCGGGCGATCTGGAGTAGCCAGGGGAGAAAACGAGCCTGTTCGCGCAACTGAGCCAAGGCCGAGAAGGCGTTGACGAACACCTCCTGGGCCAGGTCTTCGGCCCGATGCGGTTCGCGGACGTACGGAAAGACGACGCCGTACACGACGCGCTGATAGCGTCCGACGAGTTCTCCGAAGCGTTCGCGCTGGCCGGCCAGGACGGCTTGGATGCACTCGGCATCCGCGGCAGCGGCCGCCGAAACGGGGGGCTCGGCGGAGCTGGCTGCATCCTTATTAGGGGGCACGGGCTGGGAGGCCCGGCGTGGCGAAGGCGCCGTCATCACACACATCCTACTTAGGGCTCGGAACCCTGATTCTTGCTGCCGCGAGCATCACCTTACTCTGTAACTCTTAATCCTGATAGTGTTTACCGCAAGGCATGGGGGTTGGGGCCGCGCTTTGTATATAAGCTATATTTTTTCTATGGTTAACCTTTCCGGAGCCATCGATACACTGATTGAGATCACGTAAGCACTTGTGCTTTATAGACCTGCCGGTACCGAAGGAACGCTTATGTCGACGTCGCACGTCGCCATCCCAGCCCCTCCGCCGCAGGTGCTGGGCGGCTTCGAACTGATTAAAAAGCTGGGCCGCGGGGCGATGGGCACCGTGTATCTGGCGCGGCAGCAGACGCTGGACCGGCTGGTGGCGCTGAAGGTGCTGGCTCCGCACTTGGCCGAGAACGAGCAATTGATCGGCCGCTTCCAGCGCGAAGCGCGCGCCTCGGCGCGGCTGAATCATCCGCACATCGTCCAAGGGATCGACGTCGGCCAAGACCGCGAAAGCGGGCTGTGGTACTTCGCGATGGAGTACGTGGACGGTCCGACGCTCTGGTCGGTGCTGAAGGATGCGGGCCGGATCCCGGAACGGCGTGCGGCGGCGATCGTGCTGGCGATCGCGCAGGCGCTGGAGTGCGCCGAGAAGAACGGGATCGTGCATCGCGATATCAAGCCGGACAACATTTTGCTGACGCGGCTGGGCGAGCCGAAGCTGGCGGACTTGGGCTTGGCAAAGGTGCTGGCCGACGACGCGACGGCGACGCAGTCGGGGATCGCGGTAGGGACGCCGCATTACATGGCTCCGGAGCAGGTGCGCGGGGAGACGGACCGTCTGGACGTGCGTTGCGATATTTATGCGCTGGGCTGCACGTTTTACCATTTGCTGAGCGGGCAGACGCCGTTCGAGGGGAAAGCGGCGACGTTGATCATGACGCAGCATCTATCGGCGCAGCCGGTTCCGATCCGGCAACTCGCGCCGGAGGTGAGCGACGGGTGCGCGCGGGTGCTGGGGAAGATGATGGAGAAGAGCCGGCGCGCACGCTTCCAGAGCGCGGCGGAGCTGGTGGCGGCGCTGGAGCAGCTTCTGGCGCCGGCGGCGGAGAGTCCCGCTCAAGAGCCGCGGCGCACGCCGCCGTCGATCCGTGCGGTGCGCGGCCGGCCGGGCCGCAGCGCGATCCGGCTGGAGGCTTCATCGCGGCGGCTACCCGAGCGCGTGGCGCGGCGGGAGCCGGAGTTTCGCCCGCCGAATCTGCTGCGCGGGATTGTGACCGATCTGGCGGTGCTGGTGGTGGTGCTTGGGGTGCTGGGCGGCGGCGCGTATTACGCGTACCGCGAAGGGCTGTTGGGATTCCTGCATCTGCCGCCGCCGAACTTGAGCAAGGACGCTCCGCGCGAGGCGCCGCCGCAAGCTCCGGAGGCGCCTGCGGCGAAGCTGCCGCTACCGCTTCCGCCGCTGGAGATCGAGCCCGAGTCGGTGCCGGCGCCGGAGCCGATCGAGTTCGAGAAGGTGGACGGGAAGTGAAGTTCAAAAATCGAAGTTCAAAATCTTGAACGGCCCGCCAAACGTATTGCAGTCCAACGTCCAATAATCGGCTCGGCTTCGGTATCGGCTTATTCGCATAAGAAAGGCATTCTCGTGCCCGAGGGCTGGGGTATAAAGAGTCACGTGCGCACACGAGTGAGCGAGGCAATTTCTGGAGATCGAGCGATGCGGATGCGGGGCTGGGGATGGGGCCTCTGGGTGCTGGCCGCAGCGGGGGTGGCGGCTCAGGAGCGGCCGCTGGCAGACGCGGGCGCGCCGTTCGGGAAGTTGCCGCTGGTGGACGAAGTGCGCTGCGGCGAAGCGGCCGGGGCGCGGGAATTCGCCGAACATCCGAAGGATGCGAGCACGATCGAGACGCTGCTGGGGACGGCGTGCCGCGTGCTGCCCAACGCGGGCGCCGCGAAGTACTTCGCCTACAAGCTGGGGAAAGGGAAGGGGCTGAAAGCGGGACAGGCGTACGTGCTGGCGGTGGACTATCCGGAGGACCGGCCGCGGACGTGGTTCGTGCTGAACCGCGGCGCGGAGTACGGGCGCGGTTGGGCGACGGGTTCGGCCGTCGGGGACGTGCTGTACACGTACACGAACAACAACGCAGAGTCGCTGGAGTACCCGCTCGCGCAGCAGTCCCGTTCGTGGCAGACGATCTTCTGGCTGCACGACCGCTTCGCGGGCTTGAACCTCGCGCGCGACAAAGCGGTGCGCGACCAGACGCCGGCGGACGGCTTCTGGGTCGTCGTGACGCAGGCCGACGCGGTGAAGGATCCGCTAAACGCGGGCGCGGCGGTCTCGCGTATCCGGCTCTTCGAGGTTCCCGATCCTAAGAAGTTCGACGCTCAGGTTCAGCTTCCGCCGCAGGAGTTGCCGCACCGGCGGCTCTTCTGGCGCGAGGAGATGGCCGACGGCGTGATCGGCGGCAAAGAACCGGCGGGCCGCGGGCTGGACGACGAGACGGCATGGTACCGCTACAAGGCCGAACTGATGCGCGTCCTGGGCATGAACGTCTTCGGGAAGGATCTGCTGGAGTTCGGGCACAACCAAGGCTGGGAGGCGGAGGGCTTCGGCGGAAACGACTGGTACTGGAGTTCGCACGCGCCGAAACGCTGGGAAAAAATTCTGGCGATGCTGAAGCCGTACGGTTTCGAGGCGCTGCCTTATTACGAATGGTCGGGCGGCGTGGGCGCGAAGGGCTTGGGCAAGGAGAAGCGCGCGAAGACGCTGGGCGGGAAAGAGACGTACACGCATATCGAGTGGACCGAGAAGAGCAACGTCGATCTGACCGATCCCGACGCGCTGGCCGACGCCAAGCGGCTGCTCGACGCGACGGTGCTGAAGTTCAAGGCGCAGGCGGCGTTTGCGGGGGCTTGGTTCCGGCCGCGGCCGAGCCAGAATCCGATCGGCTTCGGCGACGCGACGCTGGCGCGCTTCGCGCAGGAAGCGCACGGGAATCAAGCGGTCACGCGGGAGGCGCTGAAGGGCGACCGGGCGCTGCTCGAGAAGTATTACGCATGGTGGTACGGGAAGCGGCGCGCGTTTCTGGCGGAGTTGCACGCGCATTTGCAGGCGGGACTGGGCGGCGAGCCGCTGCTGATCTACACGTGCGACCCGAGCGAGCCGGGTCCGTCGCTGCCGGGCGGTTTGAAGGTCGTCACCGACCGGCTCGACGCATGGGGTCCGATCTTGAAGCAGAAGGGGCACGAGAAGCTCAAAGCTCAGGCGTACGACGAGGTGCTGAAGGACGATCTGTATCTGAAGGCGGTCTTCACGCCGCACGGGACGTGGGCCGACTGGGAGTGGCAGCACGCGGTGCCGGTGTCCGATCCGCAGCGCTACCAGGATCTGCCGGGGGTGCTGCTGACGTACCCGTTCAACCGTTCGTACACGGTTCGTTCGGAAAAAGCGTTCGAGGCTTTCCGCGGGCCGGCGGGTCTGGCGCTGCTGCGGCATTACCCGCTCAACGAGCACGCCATGCACGAGAGTCTGGGGTACTTCGTGAGCGATCTGGAGCGCGCGGGTCCGTTCGCGATGGAAGGCGAAGCGCTGGCGCTGGCGTACGGCGATCCGACGAGCATCGGGTATCTGAGTGCGGCGAGCTTCAACCGCGGCTTCCCCGAATACGTGCGCGCGTTTAACCGCGCGTTCCTGGCGCTTCCGGCGCTTCCGAGCAAGCGCCTCCCGGAAGCGTGTGCCGACGCGCAGGTCGTGGTGCGGGCCATCGACGCGAAGGAGCACGGGACGTACTTGGCGGTGGTGAACGTGAGCCGGGGCGAGAAGCAGGAGATCGTCGTGAAGCTGCCGAAAGCAGGGGCGGTGAGCGACGCGGCGACGGGCGCGGCGGTTCCGAGCGAAGGGGGCGCGGTGCGGTTTTCGATGTATCCGTATGAAGTGCGGGCGTTGAGGGTGAAGGGGGAGTAGTCAGTAAAAAGTGAAAGTGATGTGCGGGACGGGCATACGCGAAAGGTGGGCGCTGCGATTATTCGCGTAGGGCTTCGAGGGTGGCTTTGAGGGCGTGAAGGGCGGCGGCGTCTTCGCGTTCGCCGAGGCGGCGGTAGAGGTCCATGGTGCTGCGGGGGAAGAACCCGGTTTCGTGGACGCGGGCATCGGCTGCGGGCGGTTCGGCGGCTGCGGGCGGCGCGGGATCGGGCCTCAGCAGAGCGGCGAGGAGGGCGACGCTGCCGCGGGCGTAGGCGGCTTGGAGCGACTTCCATGCGCAGGCCATGCCAACGGTTTCGTCGAGCACCTTGGTTTCGAGGAGCGAGCTGCCGGTAAAGAGCGCGGCGGCTTCGGCGGCGCGCGGTCCGGACAGGAGCATGCGGGTCGAGCCTGGAAGGAGCGGCGGGGGCCCGTCGAGCGCGGCGTCGACGAGGGAGCCGCCGCCGGCGCGGATGGTCGCGGCGATGCGCCAGATGCGCGAGGGCGGCAGCGCATTGAGTTCGAGATACAGTCCGTTGAAGCGCAGCCGCGCGACGGCCTGGGCCACGTTTTCGGCCTCGGCGGCGGGCACGGCGCTGACGATGACCGTGCAGCGATTGACGATCGCTTCGAGGGTGCCGGCGTTGTTCAGCCGGGCGCGTTTGGCCAAGCGCGCGGTTCGCGGACTGCGGCGGTCGGAGGCCCACCATACCTGCGCGCCCAGGTCGCGCGCGAGCGCGCCCAGTTCCGAGCCCAGAGTTCCCGGACTCACGATCCCCACGGCCGTTCTGGAACCCACGTGGCAAGCACCTCGGCACCGGCGCGATAGGGAGCGTTACGCGGCGCGGTAGGCTGCCCGCTCCGGGCTCGCCGGGATACACCCCTACAACGAAGGGCGGGGCTCGGTGTTTGCGGAATAGGCGGCGTTGGGACTTGCTTCGGCGGTGGGGGCCGGGAGTTGGCGGATTGGGAAGCGCACCTCGAAGCAGGCTCCGTTCCAGGCGGACGTGGTGAGGGCAACGCTGCCCCCGTGGAGTTCGGCGCAGGCTTTGACGGAGAGCAGCCCCAAACCGGTGCCGTTGGTCTTGGTGGTGAAGAAGGGTTGGAAGACGGCGTGGCGCTGGGCTTCCGGGATGCCGGGCCCGTTGTCTTCGACGCGGATGAGGACGTTATCGCCGTCGAGGGCGGAGCTGACTCGGATGCGGCCCATTCCTTCCGTGGCGTCGGCGGCGTTGAGGACCAAGTTGAGAAGCATCTGGTGCAGGAGGTGCGCGTTGACGACGGTTTTGAGCTCCGGCCCGGGGAGGAATTCCATCTGGCAGTTCTTACTGCGCACGTGGATGCCCGCGAGGTCGAGGGAGTCGCGGAGCACCGTGTTGATATCGCGTTCCTGCCAAGTGCCGTGAACGCCGGTCTTGCCGACGTTCATCAGGGTGCGCGAGAGGTTGGAGATACGGGCGATGCATTCCTGGAGCTTGGCGTGATCTGCGGCATGCGCGGCATCGGCCTGGGCCAGGCGATGGCTAATGGAGTTCATGGGCATGAGCAGGTTGTTGATATCGTGGGCGACGGAGGCGGCGAAGAGTCCGGCGGTGGCTCTTTTTTCGGCAGAGACCAGGGCCATTTGGTGGCGGACGATCTCGCGCTCCTTCAGCGTCAAGCGGCGCAGCGCGACATAGCCGACGACGAAAGTAAAGACGGACATGAGGGCGACGAAGCCGAGGCCCTTGAGCTTCTCGATGCGTTCGAGGTCTTCGACGGACGCGGCCCAGTTCGCGGCGAGGTGGGAGGAGATCCAGATATATAAGGAGGAGAGCATCAGGTAGCTCAGGGCCATCAGGCTGGCATAAACCAACGGCGTACGACGATTCGCATCGTCCTGCGTCTGGGCATCCAGATCCGGATTCGGGGGCTTGAACATGGCGGGCTCCGAAGGGCAACGATTCAGATATCGTCGAGCAGGTGGCCGAGCTTCTCTTTCTTGGTCCTCAGATATTTGGCGTTCTTCGGATGCGCGGGCATTTTGAGCGGGACGCGGTCCACGACTTCGAGTCCGAAGGCGTTGAGTCCGACGATTTTGCGCGGGTTGTTGGTGATGAGTTTGAGGCGTCGCAGGCCGAGGTCGTAGAGGATATGGGCGCCGAGGCCGTAGCGGCGCAGATCGGGCTTGAAGCCCAGCGCCTTGTTCGCTTCGACGGTGTCGGCGCCTTCGTCCTGGAGCTGGTAGGCGCGGAGCTTGTTGACGAGCCCGATGCCGCGGCCTTCCTGGCGCATGTAAAGGACGACGCCCTTGCCGGCGTCTTCGATCATGGCCATGGCGGTGTGTAGCTGCGCGCCGCAGTCGCAGCGCATGCTTCCGAAGGCGTCGCCGGTGAGGCATTCGCTGTGCACGCGGACGAGGACGGGTTCGCGCTGGAGTTTTCCGGGGCGGATGTCGCCTTTGACCAGCGCGAGGTGATGTTCGGCTCCGATGTCGGTTTCGTAGATATGGCAGCGGAAATCGCCCAGCCGGGTGGGCATGGCCACGTCGACGGTGGGTCGGATGAGCTTCTCTTTGCCGCGGCGGTATTCGATCAGGTCGGCAATGGAATAAATTTTCAAGCCGTGCTCGGCGGCGAAGAGGTCGAGGTGCGAAAGGCGCGCCATGGTGCCGTCTTCGTTCATCACTTCGCAGATGACGGCGGCGGGCTTGAGTCCGGCGAGGCGGCAGAGGTCGACGCTGCCTTCGGTCTGGCCGGTGCGCACGAGGACGCCGCCCTTGCGCGCGCGCAGCGGGAAGACGTGGCCGGGGCGTGCAAGGTCGTCGGGGCGCGAGGCCGGATCGATGGCGGTGCGGATGGTGTGGGCGCGGTCGGCGGCGCTGATGCCGGTGGTGACGCCGCGGCGCGCTTCGACGGAGACGGTGAACGCGGTGCCGAAGCGCGACGAATTCTCGACGGCCTGGAGGGGCAGGTTGAGCCGTTCGCAGTCTTCTTCGGTCATGGCGAGGCAGATCAGGCCGCTGGCCTTCTTGGCCATGAATGCGATCGACTCGGGGGTGACCATTTCGGCGGCGAGGACCAAGTCGCCTTCGTTCTCGCGGTCTTCGTCGTCGACGAGGACGATCATGCGCCCTGCGCGCAAGTCGGCGATGGCTTCTTCGATGGGGCTGAAGGGGCTGTTGGCCGGATCGGGCAGCGCGGCTCCGGCTTCGGCGACGGCCGAACCGGGTTTGGGTGCGGGTGTGCGGCGCTTGGCGGTCGCGGACGCTTTGCGCGTGGTGTGCTTAGGCATGGTGCGGTTCCCGGTCGGTATTCGTGGAGCCAGTATGGACGAACGACGCGCCATCCGCCAGTCCACGCGAACTTAAGGAGAAGCGGCGGAGGTGAGCAACGGGGATTGACGGGCGGTCCGGTCCTGGCAGCATGGAAGGGACCAGTCTTCACGCGGACGGGAGCCCGGAGCGGCCGGATGGCGGCCATAGGGGGCTCGCGCCCGCCTCTTTTTTTAGGCCCGGGAGGATTCGATCCGTGTCTCAACGCGTGAACATCGGCGTCATCGGCGTCGGCATGATCGGCAAGTCGCATCTGAAGCGTTACCAGGACCTGCCCGACGCGAACGTGGTCGCGGTGGCGGACTTGAACGAAGCGGAGGCGAAGCGGGTGGCCGCGGAGTTCAAGGTGCCTGACGCGTACGCCGATTTTCGGGCGCTCCTGAAGCGCGACGACATCCAGGCGGTGGACGTCTGCCTGCACAACAATTTGCACGCTCCGGTGACGATCGCGGCGTTCGAGGCCGGCAAGCACGTCTACTGCGAGAAGCCGATGGCGGGGAGCTACGTCGACGCGAAGGCGATGTACGACGCGGCGCAGCGGACGGGCAAGAAACTGCAGATTCAGATGAACACGCTCTACGATCCCGAGCACAAGATCGCGCGTCGGCTGATCAAGGAAGGGCATCTGGGCAAGGTGTATTACGCGCGCAGCTTCGGCTTCCGTCGGCGCGGACGGCCGTGGGTGGACGGATACGGCACTCCGGCGTTCGTGAACAAGCAGATCGCGGCGGGCGGCGCGCTCTTCGACATGGGCATCTACCACATGGCGCAGGTCATGGACCTTTTGGGTAATCCGGACGTGCTTGCGGTGAGCGGCGCGACGTACCAGGAACTGGAGATGTACGCCGACCGGGCCAAGAGCGGGAACTTCAGCGTCGAAGAGATGGGCCTGGGCCACGTGCGGCTGAAGGGCGGGCTCACGCTGGTGGTCGAGGAATCGTGGGCGGTCCATTACGACGGGAGCGAGCACAGCAAGATCCTGGGCAGCAAGGGCGGGCTGAAGCTGAGCAAGCCTCCGGTGCTGTACTCGAAGATCGGCGACGTGGAGTACAAGGCCGAGATCGAACTGGGGCACGTGGATACGCGCTGGCGCAAGTGCGAGAGCGACTACGAGCATTACGACAGCAACGAGAAGCACTGGCTGGCGGCGCTGCTGGGGAAGGTGGAACTGTATCCGACGGCGGCGATCGCGAAGAACGTGGCGCTGATCAGCGAAGGTATCTATTTATCGCAGGAACAGAACCGCGAGCTTCAGGCCGGCGAGATCCTGGAACGCTCCAAGTCCACGGCGCTTAAGGTCTAAGGCGTATTTCGGGGCTGGAGGCCGCCGGGACGGCGGTCTCCAGCCTGACTTTGAATTCCCGGCCGCGATCCCCTACAATGGTTCGGCTTAATGGGATTTTCGCGCGCCTGCGTCCGGGCGCCGGCATGCGCAGAGTCGGACCTGTTGTGGTAAGGAGGCTAGGAACGTGGCTGCTGTACGACGCAATGGAAACGATCATCCCTTCGCGAAGAAGGAACCGAAGCCGACTCGAGCGCGCTTGGTGAGCCTTCTGGATCCGCTGGGCCGCAAGCGTTATGGGGAAGTCGAACGCTTTCTGGCGACGGTGCCGGGCGCGACGAGCGGTTTGCATTACTACGACACCGATTGGGGCTGGGCCGTGCGCTATATGCACGGGACCAAAGATGCGCTGTGCACGCTGCATCTGCTTCCGAATACGTTCGAAGCGACGATTCCGGTGGACGACACGATTCGCGCGAACGGGACGGCGCTGGCGCCGGAACTGCGCCGCCGTATCGGCCGCACGCGGACGGTGAACGGGAAGCGCCTGGTGCGCCTGCCGCTGCGCAGCGACGGGGACTACGCGAACTTCCAGGGCTTGGTGGGCTTGCGCGCCGAGATGCTGCGCAACAAGCCGACCAAAGCCAAGTCGGCCAAGAAGAGCGCCGAGCCGAAGGCCGCCAAGAAAGCCGAAGCCAAACCGAAGCCCAAGGCCAAAGCCACCGCCAAGCGTTAATAGACGCGGGGCTCACAGGTGCAGCAGGAATGTTGCACCCCTATCGGTTAAACCGTGCAGCGAGAAGCCATCTTGCTTGGTCCTACCTTAACAGGTAGGCGGGGTGGCTGTTGCACGAAGTGCAACGTTGGGATATTCCGATATCAGTTCCTGCGGGTGCGTGAGGCCTCTCTTAAGGAAGCTTGGGCTGCAAGAGTCCAGGCTTGGCAGGCGAGCGCAGCGCGTTCGGAAATCCGATTGAGGTAAAAACTTGGCTACGATGGTCGGCAAGCAGATCGGGAATTACGAGATCCTGGAGGAGATCGGCCGGGGCGCCATGGGGGTGGTGTTTAAGGCGCGGCAGGTCTCGATGGACCGGATCGTGGCGTTGAAGTTCCTGCCGAAGCAGATGGCGCAGGACGAGAAGCGCGTGCAGCGCTTCATCCGCGAAGCGCACGCGGCCGGGAAACTTTCGCATCCGCATATCGTTCATGTTCACGACGTCGGGAGCCTCGAAGGCTACCACTACATCTCGATGGAGTTCGTGGACGGAACGACGGCGCACAAGAAGCTGCACTCGAAGGGGCCGTTCAGCGAAGCGGAGTGCGTGGAACTGGGCGTCCAGATCGCGGGGGCGCTGAAGGAAGCGCACAACCACGGCATCCTGCACCGCGACATCAAGCCCGACAACTTCCTGATGGACAAGCAAGGCCGCGCTCGGCTGGCGGACCTGGGGCTGGCGCGATTCGAAGACAAGAACAACGAGGAGCAGGGGCATCTGACGCAGGACGGAACGGCGCTGGGCACGCCGCATTACATGGCGCCCGAACAGGCGCGGGGCGCGGAACTCGATGCGCGCGCCGATTTGTACGGCTTGGGCGCGTCGCTTTATACCCTTTCTTCGGGCCGGACACCTTTCGAAGGCAAGACGCCGGCGGCGATCATGGTACAGGTGATCAGCCAGGCGCCGCCGGATCTGGACGAACTGCGCGAGGATCTCTCGCCGGGGTTCGTCGCGGTGGTGATGAAGCTTTTGGAGAAAGAGCCTGCGAAGCGCTTCCAGAGTGCGCAGGAACTGATCGAGGCGCTGGAGAAGGTGAAGGCCGGCGAGTATCTGCCGAAAGGCGCGGGCACGGGCCGCGCGGGGCGGGTGACGACGGGCAAGGTGGGCCGCGTGACGACGGGGCAGGCGGCGCGGGTGCGCGCGGGGAAGCCGGCGGGCGAAGCGGTTCGCGAAGGCGGATCGGGTGCGGGTTTGTACATCGGTTTGGGCGCGGCGGCGGTAGCGGTGGTGGGCGCGCTGGTGCTGTTCGGCGGGAAGTCGGGCGGTACGCCGCAGGCGAAGCCGCCGAAGCCGGCGGGCACGGAAGTGGTGCGCAAACCCGAAGCGGCTCCGGCCGTACCGGTGAAACCGCAGGCTCCGGCCGCGGACGCTTCGAAACCGGCATTCGAGGCGCTGTCGGCGCGGCACGCGGATCTGCTGGCGCGGGATCCGGCGACGCTGGCCGGCGCATGGGAGCAATTTTTAGCCGCGCATCCGCAGGCGGCTTCGAAGTCGGAGGCGCAGGCGAAGCTGGCCGAGGCGCGCGACGCGGATGAACGGCAGAAAAGCGCGTGGACGCAGGCCGAACAAGCTTCGCGGGAGGCGCTGGCGGCGGGCCGGCACGCCGACGCGCACCGCGCGCTGCAAAGCTTCCTGGAGGCGCACGGATCGTCCGCGCTAGCGGCTCAGGCGAGAGCGCAGCAGGGTCAGGTGGAAGGCGCTTGGCAGCAGGTGGCGCAGGAAGAGATCGACAAGTCCCGCGCGGCGGCGCAATCGGGCGAAACGGCCGCGGCGAAGGGCATGTTGAGCGAATTGAAGGACAAGCTGCCGGCGGCGCTGGCGGAGAAGCTGGAACTCCCCGCGCGCCTGAAAGAGCTTGAGGATCAGGAAGCGGCGATTGCGGCGAAGGTCTTGCAGGGGCATGCGGCGGACAAGCAGCGTCTGGCCGCGGCGCATACGCAGGCCGAGGCGAAGGTGCGGCATCCGGAGACGCGCTTCGCGTTTGCGCTGGCGCAGGGTGTGTACCGGCAGGCGGCCGACGAGATGAAGACGCAGGAAGGCAAGTTGGAGGCCGCGCAGTGGTCGGAGCGTTACCTGCGCGCGCAGAAGGCTTGGGAGACGGCGGCGGCGGCGGTGAAGGCGGGCAAGAAGCCAAAGGTGGAATCGATCGGGCGCTTCAAGGGCGGGGTGGAGCTTCTGGGCTGGGAAGAGCGCGGCTTGCGCTGCGATCCGGCCGGGTTGCCGGCGGGGCAGATCGCGTCCTGGAAGGACGTTACGCCCGAGCAGGCCGTGCAGGTGGCCCGCACGGGGTTGCCGGATGCGCCCACGCCGGACCAGACTTTGGACGTGGGGCTCTTCGCGTTCGCGACGGGCGCGTGGAAGCCGGCGATCGAGTCGCTGGAGGCGGCGTGCCAGGCGAAGGGCGATCTGCACGCGCTGGCCGACGAGCCGATCGCGCGGGCCAAGCTGGGATGGGAGCAGGAACGCGAGGGGCTGGCGAAGGCTGCGCTGGCGGCGGCACAGGCGGCGTTCGGGAAGCAGGACGCGCCGGGCGTGAAAGCGGGTCTGGATCCGCTGACGGGCGAAGGCGAACTGTCGGGCACCGCGTACGCGAAGGAGCAGGCGGCGGAGATCAAGAAGCTTTCGGATTGGCTGGCGCAAGCCGCCGTTCCGGCCGAGGGCGCGGCCGCCGCCGGAGGCGACGCGAAGAGCATGCTGCAGCAGTTGGGCTGGGCGGTCGTGGAAGGAGAGTGGTCGCCCGATCCGAAGAAGAAAGGCAACTTCCTGACCAAAGGCGGGAAACTCGAGTTGCCGATCAAGGACGGGGCGGTGGACGTGACCGTGAACGTGAAGCCCGAGACGAAGGTAAGCGTGTGGGTGCGTTACGACGCGGAGTTTTTCAATAAACTGCCGGAGAAGCTGGAACTGCCCGAATTCATGCGCGGGGGCGGCGACCGGACGCGCGAGATGATCCGTAACGCGATCAACGGCGATCCCGGCGACGGGTATGGGGTGCGCATCACGGGCGGCGAAGCGACGATCTTCGGGGTGAACGACCGTCCGGATCAGGGCGGCGACCGCGGTCCGCGTGGCGGGCGTGGCGGGCGCTTCGGCGGCGGTCCCGGCGGCGGAGGCTTCTGGGGCCGGGTCACGGAATTGGCCAAGCAGGTGCCGGTGGAGAAGGAACGTTTTGCGGTCGCGCCGACGGCGTACCGGGTGCTCGTCAACGCGAAAGACGAGAAGCTGGACATCCAGGTGGGCGACAAGACCTACCGAGCTACGTCCGGCGCACGGACGGAAGGCAAGATCCTGATCCAGGTCGAAGGCGAGGCCGAGATCAGCCTGCCCAAGGTGGCCAAGCACTGAAGCCGGCGACCGCGTTCGCGCGTGACCGCGGTGCGTTCGGCGGGTAACGTAGCTCCCGTGAAGACGCTGATTCTCTCCGATCTGCATCTGGGCCATCCTTCTTCGCGCCTGGACCCGGCGGGCCTGGAGGCGCTGGGCCGGTTGGCGTCGCGCTTTGACCGCGTGATCTTGAACGGCGACGCGCTGGACCGCTGGGAGCGCCCGGATCCGACGCCGGAGATGCAGGCGTGGCGGGCGCGTCTGGAGCGGACGCTGGTGGCGCGCGAAGGCCCTGCCGAGCTGTTGACGGGGAATCACGATCCTGCGATTTCCGAACGGCATTACTGCTACCTCGAAGAAGCGCAGGCGCTGGTCTTTCACGGGGACTATGTGCTGGATTGCGCGTCGCCGTGGATGTGGCACGCGGGGGTCTTCAAGCAGACGTTTCGGGCGGCGTGGTCGGAAGCCGGAGGCGGCGATCACTTCGCTCGTCGGGCGGAGGTTTTCCGGCGGGTGCAGCGGGCGTTTCTGTCGGCGCATCCCGAGGACTACGCGAAGGAAGCGCTGCGTCCGGGGCCTTATCTTTTGCGGCAGATGCTGAGCCCGCGCCGCGCGGTGCGGATCGCGCATTATCTGGTGCGGATGCCGGCGTGGGTGGCGCGGCGGGCGGCTGGATTCGACCGGCCGGTGACGCGGGCGGTGGTGGGGCACAGCCACCGGGCGGGGGTCTGGCGAGTGGGGGCGCTGGAGGTCTGCAATACGGGGAGCTTCATGCCGTTCTCGCAGCCTTGGGGCTTGGTGGTGGAAGGCGCGTCGGCTCGGCGCGAGCCGGTGGCGGCGTTGCTGGACGGGTTAGGGCGTGCGGTGGCGGTCTCGGCGGCGGGCCTGGAAGGCACTCACCCGGTGCGCTGAATTCGGTAAGCATCAAACCTAGTTGACGTTAAGGGGGCGGTACTTAGGATGTGGGGGCCGCTTGGACGCGCCCCAGAAGACGAAGGTGGCGCATCTTTTTGTCCTCGAACGAAGTTCAGGCCTGTCGGGCACACCGGGGAGCTTCAGATGAATGTACGGATCGAAGGGCGTCACCTGAAGGTGACCCCGGCCTTGCAGGAACACGTGCACAAGAAGGTCGATAATCTGAATAAGTACTTCGACGGGGTGCAAGACCTGCATGTGATCCTGAGTCTGAAGGAACCGAAGCATCACGCGGCGGAAATCGTGGCCGAGGTGGTGCGGGGCCAGCCGCTGGTGGCCCAAGCGGCGCACGAGGACATGTACCTGGCGATCGACGAAGCGGTGCACAAGATTCGCGAGCATTTGAAGAAGTTCAAAGAGCGGATGCGTACGCGCAAGCGCAACAGCGGCCGCCTGGCTCAGCAACCTCCCACGCCGGTTGTATCGGAAGAGGTCGAGGACGAAGAAGACGCGTGAACGCGAAGCAGGGGCCTCGCGAAACGCATCACGAACTTGGACGGCACCTCAGGGACTAAGGAGCGGCAGGGCGGATGAAACTCACGGACATCATCCCCGACGGCGGCATCAGCGACGATTTGCAGTCGACCGAGAAGGAGTCGGTGATTCGCGAGCTGGTGGAATTGCTGGTGAAAGCCGGGCGGGTGGATACGGAGTCCTCGAAGAAGGTGGTCAAGGCGTTGATGGACCGCGAGGAACTGGGATCGACGGGGATCGGGCAGGGCGTGGCGGTACCGCACGCGAAGCACGATTCGATCACGGATCTGGTTTGCGCGTTCGGGCGTTCGAAGCGCGGCGTGAACTTCGACGCGCTGGACGGCGAGCCGGTTTACGTGTTCTTCCTGCTGCTGTCCTCGAAGGGCGCCTCGGGTTCGCACCTGGAAGCGCTGGCCTTCATCTCCCGGCTGGTGCGCGACGAGAAGTTCGTCAAGTTCCTGCGCGACGGTAAGGACGTGAAGGATATCCGCGACGTGCTGGGCGAGGCCGACCAAGCCTTCGGCGGCGTGTAAGCTCGGCCGTACTTTTTCGCACGCAGCTTTAGCGGACCGCTCCTCGCGGTCCGTTCCTGTTATTCATCCACGGGCAGGCAGGCCATGGAGAAGATCCTGAAGTGGCTGCGGCCGGGTCTGCGCATCAAGCGCTGGATCGCGGTCATCCTCGTCGGCATTCTCTTCGCCGTATTCGCTTCCGCCGCGCTGGTCGTTTTCGCCAATAGCACCTCTGGCTTTGAGCCGGAAGGATGGAAGCTCGTCCTGGCCGCGGTGCTGGGCTTCACACTGGCCGCGTTCTGCCTGATCACGGGCATCTACCGGCTGATCAAATCCATGTGGGGGCTGATTGACCGGCGCGGCGGCGGGAAGGGCCTGGTCGACGCGGCCTACAAGCGCGCGGTGCTCAGCCGCGGCCCGCATGTTGTGGCCATCGGCGGCGGCACGGGGTTGTCGGTGCTGCTGTCGGGGCTGCGCGAACAGTCGGCGTACACCACGGCGATCGTGAGCATGGCCGACGACGGGGGTTCGTCGGGCAAGCTGCGCCAGGAGCTGGGCTTGCAGCCGCCGGGCGATCTGCGCAAATGCCTGATCGCGCTGGCCGACGAAGAGCCGCTGATGGGCGAGCTGCTCGACTACCGATTTCCCGAGCACGAACTGGGCGGGCATAACTTCGGGAACTTATTCCTCACGGTGCTGGCGCGGATTCGCGGGGATTTCGGCGCGGGCGTGCGCGAAGCGAACCGGATTCTTTCGGTGAACGGGCAGGTGCTGCCCAGCACGCTGGACCGCATCTTCCTGGTCGCCGATCACGAGGACGGGACGAAGACGACGGGCCAGGCGCAGATCGCCAAGTCCGAGAAGCGGATCAAGCGGCTGGAACTGAAGCCCAAACCCGAGCCGGCGGCGCCGGACATCCTGCGCGCGATCGAAGAGGCCGACCTGATCGTGCTGGGGCCGGGGAGCCTGTACACGTCGGTGCTGCCGAATCTGCTGATCGACGGGATGGCGGCGGCGCTGGCGCGGGCGAAGGCGAAAAAGGTATTCGTGATCAACATCATGACCTACGAAGGCGAGACGCGCGGGTACCAGCTTCCCGATTTCCTGCAGGCGATCGACCGGCACACGTCGCCGTACCGGGTTTACGATTACGTGCTGGTGAACAACGGGAAGATCGAGTTGAAACCTCCGGCGGGGGACAAAGCGGCGCCGGTGAAGCAAGGCCAGGCGGCGGATACGTACGTGGTTCACGACAAGGTCGCGCGGCTGGTGACGTACGACGCTCAGGCCTACGCGGGGGAGCCGTTCAAGCTGGTGGCGGCGGACGTGGTGAACCCGGCGTATCCGATCCGGCACGATTCGGGGAAGCTGGCGGAGTCGCTGCTGACGATCTTGAAAGAGCTGTGAATCCGCCTCGGCACTGGCGCTGGAGCCCCTTTCGCCGTATATGGTTAGGGATTCCGGTGCAATGCCGCCCGCGGGCCTTGGAGAAGGCGTGCGAACGGCTTGGCGGGGCGAAAGGGCAGCGGGCATGAGCGACGAATGGTTGACTCGTCGCATCAGCCTGAAAAATAAGCACGGGCTGCATATGCGCCCGGCGCAGAAGATCGTCGAGACCGCGACGCGCTTTCAATCGGAAGTCCGGGCCACCAAGGACCATCTCGATTTTTCCGCCAAAAGCATCCTCGACATGATCGAGTTTGCGGCGTACATGGTCAACGCGGCGGCGCACGAAGACAACGAGTTCACCTTCAAGGCCAAAGGCCCCGATGCTCAGGCGGCGCTGGACGAGCTGGATAAGCTCGTCAACGCGCGCTTCGGGCTCGACTGAGCGCCGCGCCGGCCGGCGCCGGGGTGTCGCATGCGCGTTGAAGCTCCGCTGGTCGCCGAGCTCATCAACTTCGGCAGCCACGTCTATCCATCGCAAGTTCAACGCTGGGATACGCATCTTCACGGCTTCCATCAGCTCGACGTGACCTTGGCCGGCGAGGTCTGGCTGGAGGTGGAAGGCGGGAAGCCGTTCCATTCTCGACGGGGGGATGCGGTGCTGGTGCCGCCGCTGGTGCGTCACGCGCACCGCACGCGGCGGGGCATGACGATCGGGATGTTCAAGTTCCGCGCGGCGCCACGGTACTGGGCGCTGTTGGGGCGACGGCCGCGCGGGCTGCGCCTGCCGGAGGGACTGGTGGCGCAGGTGGAGGACGCGGGGCGCGCGATGCGGGAGCATGCGGCGTTGGCGCGGCCGCAAGCGCTGGCGGCGTTGACCTTGTGCCTGGTCGAGACGGTGCGGCGCGGGGGCGCCGCAGCGCCGGCGGCGGCCGATCCGGCGGCAGGGCGTTTCTGGCGCGTGCTGGAGCAGGTGGAGTCGGAGCCGTTCGGGACCTGGAGCGTGACGAAGTTGGCGGGCGAGTGCCACCTGTCGCCGGATCATTTCGCGCGTTCGTTCCACGCGCTTCTGGGGCAGCCACCGAGAGAGTACTTACTCGGCTTGCGCATGCGCGCGGCGGCGCAGGTGCTTTCCGACGAGTCCGAGGTGGCGATCAAGCACCTGGCCGAGCAGGCCGGCTACGCGACGGTGCATGCGTTCGCGCGGGCTTTCCGGCGCGTGCTGGGGGCGCCGCCGGGCGCGTACCGGCGCGAGCGTTCGGAGCTGTAGCCGGGCAGATCACGGATTCGGGTAAAAACGAGCCGGGTGGGGCTACATACGTACCGGGGTAAATCGCGTAGGTTGATTCCAGCGCCGAACGGATTCGGCCCCTACGAGGAACCCCGCCATGCCTGCCGCCGCCGCTTGCATCGAACCGTGCCCCGCGCAACTAAGTTCGGATCAGATCGAGCGCTTCCGCGCCGACGGATACCTGGCCTTCGACGGATTCCTGGACGCTGCGCGCGTCGCCGAAGGGCAAGCGGCGATGACGGAACTGCTGCGCACGCTGGTGGAACGCGCGCGCGGAGGCGAATTGAAGCTCGATCGCAACCCTGCTGCGATGCGGAATTATTCGGGCTACCGGATTATGGAGCCGGGCGCGGATACGGGGGTGCTCTTCGAGCCGGGGTTGGAAATCGATTTGGAGCGCATGGACTTCGCGACGCTGGAGCGGAGCTACCGGAAGTTTTCGACGCCTAGCAAAGGGCATGGGTATTTCGCGCGCTTGAGCGCCGATACGCGGCTGACGCGGCTGCTGGAGCCGCTGCTGGGTCCGGCGCCGATCCTGTACGGCGACATGGCGCTGTGCAAGCCGCCGCGGATCGGTTCGTCGAAGCCTTGGCATCAGGACAGCGCGTATTTCCTGTACGAGCCGTTCGATGCCGGAGTGGACGTGTGGATCGCGCTGGACGACGCGACGATCGAGAACGGCTGCATGTTCGTGCTGCCGGGCGCGCATCATCTGGGGCCGCGGCGGCACGAGCATCGCGACGACTGCACGGTCGCGGACGGTCGGTTGGACCTCACGCAGGCCGTGCCGGTGGAATTGAAAGCGGGCGGAGTGCTGCTTTTCTCGGTGGTGCTGCCGCATTACACGCCGCCAAACCGCTCGGAACGGCGGCGGCGCGCGATGCAGCTCTTCTACCGCGGCGCGCAAACGCGGCTGATCGGTGCGGACGAGAAGCTGGCGAACTACCGCGAGAGCGACGGCACGCCGGCCTCGTGCGCGGCGGCGGGGCAGGCGGCGAACAAAAGGGCGCTTGGCGCGGCGGACGCGTAATCGTTCATTCCGCGCGCCGCCAGCCCAGCAGCGGATCGGGATCGAAAGCCGTCAGGGCCTTGACCGTCGCTTCGGTGAGCGGTCCGAAATCGGCTTCGTACATCGCGCCCCCCGGACCCAGCAGATAGCAGTGCCTGCCGCTGCGGGGATACTGGGCGGGCCAGGCCAGCACGGCGTAGCCGCCGATCCATTGGCCGTCCCGAACATACTCCTGGACTTTGCCCGGCGCATGCTCGCCCTGCCGCGGCAGGAGTTTGAAGAAGTACCCGCGCCTGGGGATGGCGGCGGCGCCTTCGCGCGGCGCGGCGTCGGCGAGCGGGGGGACGACGGGTCCGCGCGCGGCGCGTTCCTGCAGCGCTCCGGCGTAGGTGTGGACCGTGTCGCGA
>BTVV01000014.1:0-81689 GCA_045863855.1 Planctomycetota bacterium
GCTCCGGGCTCCGCCACTTCGAAGACCAGATGCGCCGACTCGGGGATCTTTTCGATGTTCCGTTCGAATATCTCGCGGGGATCCTTGAGGTTTAGAATCGATTCGGCTCGGCGCACCACGATGACTTTGGGCTCTCCTGAGCCGAACATGGAGAGGGTGCAGGCTTCGTCCAGCACGCGCGCCGGATCGAGCGGCTCGGAGCCCGCCTCGCCGGCGTGAAAAACGATCCAGTTCATTCCACCGTCGCCGTCCCCGAATGCCGCTTGGCGAATCCCGTCGAGCGCCTGGTGGCGCAGCGCCGTTTCGGCGCCCAACACCAGCACCGCGGGCGGCAGTTTCCCGCCGCTCCAGGCTTGCGATACCTGAGCGGGCAGCAAAACGGTGGCATTTGCGGCATTTCCGCGCCGAACGGCCATGAAATCTGTTCCCGAATCCCGAGATACCGGCGAATCTAAACCCACCGTGGGCGATTGCAAAGTGGCGTACGGCACTTGACCGTTCGCCCCTATCGGATTCTGCTGTTCGCATGATTGTGTTCGTTCACTATCACGCGCTGCTGCGGGATAAGACCGGCCGGACGAACGAATCGTTCGACTTGCCGGGGACGCAGCCGACTTTGGGCGATTTGCTCAACGCTTTTTTTACGCGTTATCCGGGACTCAAGAAGCTGGAGACCAGTCTTCGAGCTGCGGTGCACGACGAATTCATCGAACCCGGCGATGCGTTGAACGAAGGCGACCGCGTCGATCTGCTCCCGCCCTTTGGAGGAGGCTGAGCGTGCAGGCGACACCCTTGGTGGCGCTCCTGCGCGAACCGTTGGACGTTTCGCGTCTGGCGGCGTTGGTGGAACGCCCTTCCGCGGGTGCGGTGGTGACATTTGTGGGCACTACGCGGAATCGCCACGAAGGCCGGCCGGTACGGTGTTTGGAATACGAAGCTCAAGAAGCCTTGGCGCGGAAAGAGCTGGAGCGGCTTTGCGCGGAAGCGCGTGGGAAGTGGGAGATTGCCGAGGCCGGCGTATGGCACCGGCTGGGCAAAGTGGAAATCGGCGAGGCCAGTGTGGCGATCGCGGTCAGTGCTGCGCATCGTTCACCGGCGTTCGATGCCTGCCGCTTCTTGATCGACACCTTGAAGCGCACCATTCCGGTCTTTAAGAAAGAATACTTTGCCGATGGAGGCGATGCGGTCTGGGTCGGCCCCGACGGCAAGCCCGTGGCGCTTTGAGCGCCGCGCCTTTCTCGCACGCTTCGGGAAATCGAGTATGCTTCCCGGCCAATGCGGGTGCGCCGCGCAGCCTGGGTGAGGCGCGCGGTCCCGCCGCCCGCTCGGTTCATTCATGAAGGTATTCCGCATGCCGAAGTCCCGAGCCGGATCGTCCAAATCGTCCGCGTCGTCGAAGCGCAAGTCCGCGGGTGGGCACGGCGCGGTGCGCACTCGCGATCCTTTGGCCAGCCTGACCAAGGCGGAGCGCGAACTGGAAGCCGAACTGATCCCCGCGCCGCTCTTGCACGAAAAGGGCGGGCCGTTGCCGTTGCAACCTGAGATGGTCGAGCCCACGGCGCCCGCTCCGGGAGCCGAGGCCTATCATCCGGTCGCACCAGCCTGCGCCGTACCCAAGCTCACGCGCAAGCAGCTTGAAGCCAAAGTAAGGGAATTGATTGGCCTTCAGGGTACCAATCCCGACGCCGATCTAATCGAAGATCTCATCGTCACGGCGTTGCGTACCGTGCGCGACGGCACCGATCGAGGCGAACTGAAGATCATGGCTGCGGCGCTGCGTGAATTGCGATATGCGTTCGGCGTCTTTCGCGAGTTTCGAGGCCATCGCAAAATTTCGGTCTTCGGTTCCGCGCGCACCAAGCCCGGCGCACCCGAATACGAGCAAGCCAGCCGCTTCAGCGCCGAGATGGTGCGCCGCGGTTTTATGGTCATTACCGGTGCCGGGCCGGGCATTATGGAAGCTGCTCAGGGCGGAGCGGGGCGAGACAAGAGCTTTGGCGTGAACATCCGCCTGCCGTTCGAGCAAAGCGCCAATCCCGTCATCGAAGGCGACCGCAAGCTAATTCATTTTCGCTATTTCTTCACGCGTAAGCTCTGTTTCGTGAAAGAGGCCAGCGCCATAGCGCTTTTTCCCGGCGGCTTCGGCACTCACGACGAAGGTTTCGAGGCGCTCACCTTGGTCCAGACGGGCAAGGCATCGACGGTCCCGATCGTGTTTATCGACCGGCCAGGGGGAGTGTACTGGCGCGAGTGGGCCGACTACGTCGCCGACCACTTGCTCGGTAAAGGTTTAATCAGCGAAGAAGATATGGCGCTCTTTAAGGTTACCGACGATCCGCTTTGGGCTGCCGAGGAGATTACGCACTTCTACAAGCGATACCATTCCAGCCGTTTCGTGAAGGACAGGCTGGTGATTCGCATGGCTTCGCCCTTGCCCGAGGGCGTGATCGAGCAGTTGAACAAGGATCACCATTCGTTGATGGCGCATTCAAAGGAGCGCATGCGTGTTACGAGTGCGCTGCCCGAAGAGCGCGATCAGCCCGAGTTGCTCGGTTTGCCGCGCATCGTATTCCCATTCAATCGGCGCAACTTCGGGCGCTTGCGTATGCTGATCGATTCCATCAACCGCGCGTAGCGCATGCCGATTCGAACGCCAGGCATTCCAGCGGCTCCATGCGCGAGCGCGCACTTTTGGCTTCGCCAGAACGCACGTAGGCGAAGATGAGATTCCGCCGCGAACGCTCGGATCCGTTAGCCGCCGAATGATGCGGCGTGCAGGCGTGAAAGAGCAGCGCATCTCCGGGGCGAGCGGGCACGGGAACGGCTTGCCGCAGCCATGAAGCCTGCATGGGATCAGCCGTGTTCATGTTGCCACTGTCAGGCGCGGGATCGAAAAGCCCTTCTCGGTGCGCCCCGGGTACGATCTGAAGGCAGCCGTTGTCGGGTGTCGCTTCTTCAAGGAAAACCATAAGTGAAACCATCCCGGTGTGGCCCCAGTTCACGCCGTCCTGGTGCCATGGCACTTCACGGCCCACGCGCGGTGCTTTAATCAGCATCATGTTGTGGCGGTTGACGCACCACGCCGCATCCGCCCCCAGCACTTCCTGCATCAGTTCAGCCACTCGTGGTTCGCGGGCGACCTCCTCGAACGCCGCGTGCCGGGCGGCGATGCGCGAGAGGCGGTAGACCGCCGGTTCGTTGCCGGGCTCGCTGGGTGCGTTTTCAAGCAGATTCCACGCTGACGAGCCGGAGGAGGTGCGCACGCGTGCCAATTCGGCATCGGCAAGCGCGTTTAGTTCGGCGACGCGCGGTTCCTCAAGCCACTTGGGTAAGCGAAGGTAGCCCTGGTCTTGCAAGAACCTGCGTTCATTGATCGTCAGCATCGGTGATCCTTTCCGGACTTGAGGAGCATAGCAGCGTAGGTCGCTCGAAGCTTCTGAAGTACATTATGCATCGATAAGTGCGATATGTATTGATCGAGGCCGGACGGGAAGTTTAACCGATCAGGACTTTCTGTTCCGTTTACAGCCAGGAGCGTGGCGCACGCCAGCGCCTGGGCGATTGCCCTGTGCGCTTTCGAAACCAACGCGAGAAGGCGTGGATCGAGGAGAATCCCAGCGCTTCGGCGATCTGCGACACGTTGAGGTGTCCCTGCGCGAGCAGTTCTTCGGCTCGCTGTTTTCTTCGCGCATCGAGAAACGCGTGCGGCGTGCAGCCCGCTTGCGCGCGAAAGAGCCGTGCGAAATGCCTTGGCGACAGGTGAGCGGCGCTTGCCAAGCGACTCAAGTCGTGGCCTTGGGCAAGCTGCGAGTCGATCGTTTGCATTGCGCGTACAATTCGCTCATCCGAAGCGAGCGAGGGATCCGGCGGAGGTTGGGTTCCGGCGCCCCGGCTTCTGGGCCACATGCAGAGTACTTCCGCCAGCGCCGAGATCCGGGCGGCCGACGGCAAGTCGGGGAGCGCCATCGACCGGCTTAATCGTCCCAGTGCGCGCACCAGCGGCTCCGTACCCGCGAGTCCCTGAGCTAAGGGCGCGAGGGTCCGGTTGCGCAGCAACGGCCAGTTTGCCTCGACGCGTAACTTGAGACTGAACAGTTCCCCGGGTTCGCGGCAGGATTGCAGCGCGTAAGCGTGGGCTTCGCCGGGATAAAAGACGGCAGCCGTGGTGCCCACTGCGGTATAAGGCCGGCCTTCCACCACCCACGAGCCGTTCGCCTTTCGCAACAGATCCAGTTGCAACAAGTCATGGTGGACGTGCGCTGGTCGGTGCAGGGGGCCGTCGAAGGCGATGCGCGCCGATTGGACGAGGCGTGAGGGATCGTCAAAGAGCCGCGCACAACATTGGAGCAATGCCAGTTCGGCGTTCGGCATAGGATCACTCGAAAGGGAGGGTGGGCAAGGTCTGTTCCGGCGGCAGCCGCTTCGCGCCGGGCTCCGAAGACTCGGGCGGATGCGCGTGCTCGGCGATGCCCAGATGCGAAGCACTGAGTTCGAACGGATCTTCGGTTCCGCCGCGCGCCACACAGACGACAGCGGAATAACAGTCCAGATGTCGGTAGGCGTTCACCCAATCGTCGGGCGTCAAGCGATCCCTAAAGGTTCCACCCGAGGTCCGGTCGCGTACATCCACGAAGGAATAGTCATAGAGATCCTGCAAGGCTTTCAGTAGATCTGCGGGTTCTGCTTTCCAGCGCGCTTCCGCGACTACATACAAGGCGGCCACGCTTTGCGCGCCGTCGCGAACGAGCGCGTCGAGTACCCCGAAAGCCAGCGGCGAAAGCAGGTTGCGCGGCATTTCGGCATCCTAGCGTGTTTCTCGCCGGTATCGAACGGGCTTTGCCTCGCCGATAGCGCGGGATAGAACGCAATCGTCCTCTGCTTGGAGAGTAAAAGCATGAACGCTGCTATCGAATGGTTTCGGCATCGCCTTGAATCCGATCGAACTCGAGCCGTCGTGCGCATCGACCGCATGGCGCGGGGCTCAGTTCCCTTCAGCCCGCTCCTGCTAGGGAAATTCTGCGAGCATTTAGGCAGCAACATTCAGCAAGGTATGGATGCCCAATTGCTACGCAATCCGACCTTCGCCGCCTGGCGCTTCAGTGCGGGAGAGAAGAATCCCGACGGGGGCGTCAGCGCCGAACACGACCATGAGGCCATTGCCGCTCACATGAAAAGCCGCGCTGAACAAGGCGGCTGGCCCGACGGCGCGCGCCTTTTCGACGCTTGGCGTAGCGGTGGCGCCTATCCGTGGTTTTCCTGCGGCGCGGTGTCGTCCGTGCGCTTTAGCCCCGATGTCGGTCCGTTCGGCCATCGCGCGCAACGCGTTGAGATCGCGGATACCGGCAAACCCGCTGGCTTGGCTCAATGGACCTATCTCCCACTGCACCGAACCCGACGCTATGCGTATCGCGCGGTCGCACGTGCGATGAAGCCGGTCGAATTGACCCTGACTCTGGCAGGGGGCAACGGAGGTGCGGAGACCTCAGCACGCCTAAGCGTGGGAACCGAATGGACCACACTTATGGGCCAATTGGAGCTTCCGGAGTCCGCGCCTGCCGGCGCGTTGTATACGCTTTCGCTTACGGTTCCGGTTTCCGCGCACTTCGTACTCGACCGAATGCTTCTTTACCCGTCCGATCACTTGAACGGCGCGGACCCTGAGGTGATTCGATACCTGAAGGATTCGCGACTCCCGCTGCTGCGTTGGCCAGGCGGCAATTTCGTCAGCGGCTACCGCTGGCGCGACGGCGTCGGACCGATGGACGCGCGCCCGACGCGTCCCAATCCCGCGTGGGACGGCCTGGAACCGAATCTATTTGGCACCGCCGAGTTTATCGCGTTCTGCCGCGCGGTGGGATGCGCGCCGCTGATCTGCGTGAATGCCGGAGACGGCACGCCGGAAGAGGCCGCGGAGTGGATCGAGTATTGCAACGGCTCAGCGGATACGCCCATGGGCGGGCTGCGAAGCCAGCACGGCTATCCCGAACCCTTCGGCGTCCATTACTGGGAGATCGGGAACGAGTTGTACGGATCATGGCAAGTACACTGGACCACCGGCGACGGTTACTTCGACCGGCACCGGCGGTTTGCCGCGGCTATGCGCAAGGCCGATCCGTCGATTCGCCTGCTCGCGACCGGAAACGCGATGGCGCTGGATGATCGCTGGAACGTGCGGTTGATCGAAGAAGATGCGGAGCCGGACCTGTGCCTGACCGACCATTTGCTCACCGGCGGGCCGGTCGATGCGCGGACCGACCCTGAAGAGTTGCTCGGCGCATTCCTGGGACTTGCAGGCAAGTTGGGCGCCGATTATCGAGCGTTGCAAGAACGCATGCGGTCCGCAGGTGTGACACGCGGTCGACTGGCCGTCACCGAGCTTCAGTTGTTCGCGCGGTTTCGCGGCGAAGAGATTCCCGGCGCGAAACTCAGCCGGGCGACGATGCCAAGCCCCGATACCGTCAGCGAGGCGCTCTACTTCGCCACGATCCTCTTCGAACTGGCGCGGCTGGACGGCTTTTGCGAAATGCTCACGCATTCGGCGACGGTTAATCACGGCGGCGGTTTGCGCAAGCAGCGCGAGCGCGTTTGGGCCAATCCCGTCCACTACGTTCACGCACTATGCGCCGAACTGAACGGCGGCACGCCTGTGGCGTTGGAAGTCAGCTGCGATGCCTACTCGACCACGCACACTTTCGGGCATATCCCGCCGTTGGCTCAGGTCCCGGTGCTGGATGGGTTCGCGGTTGAGCAGGCAGGAGGAACGCTTGTTGCTTGCTTGGTTCACCGCGGAGTGGGTCACGGGCCGCTGGAGGTGGCCCTTCATGTATCCGGTTTCGGCGCTGGCCGAGTGGAAGGCCTCGAATTGCACGGCGCGGCCATGCACGATCGCAATACTCGTGAGGTCCCGGATCGAATCGTTCCACGTGAACTGGCCGTGAGGCGCGACGGCGAAGCGCTTCGTGTCACCCTTCCGCCCTTCGGATTCGCTCGATTGATCCTGCGGCCGCGCTGAATCAGGCGCCCGCGAAGCTAGGGACGCGCTCGCGTGCGATCGGGGCGGGCTTCGGAGGCCAAGTTGCTTCGGGGCGCGGCGCTCCCTTCACGATTCGCGGCAGCTTTACCTTAAAGTGCGGCTGGCTGCTCTTGAAGTTCGTCCCGCCAGGCGCCGAGGGCAGGTACGCTTGGAAGTGCCAGTTCGGACCGCCGCTGTGGCTGGGACGAACCATCAACGGTTCGTGCCGTCCGTCCCCACCGACCAGCCACGCCACATTTCCGCTTCCACCGGGCGAACTGAGCGCGCCGCTGGCGCCTTGAAAGCTCCACGCCCACGAACCCGCCACGGGCTGTCCGCTCCAGCTTGCGCCCAGGAAGCTCGAAACCAACCGCCAACTCGCCGGAATGCGGCTCGAGCCCAGGAACTGCGACGTCGGCTTGCCGGCGGCATCGAATCCGAGGTCCTTGAGCAGGCGGTTATGCAGCCGCGCTTCTTCTTCCGGCCGCAAGCGCCACTGCTCGTCGTAAATTTCCGACGGGGCTTCGCCCGGCGTGCGCACGAGCTGAGAGGCGACCAGCGAGATCCATTCGCCATCGGGCGAGAGAAGCCCCAGTTCGACCTGATAGGTCCCCGTCTTGCCGACATGGAGATACCAGTTTCCGATCGACGGATCGATCTCCAGATCGACGGCCAGATCTTCGTCGATGCGATGCAGGCGCAGCACCCACGCGCATGCGTCGATGAATCCTTGCCCGCGGTCGTGCCGAATGTCGTCGATCCGGCCTCCGGTCAACTCCCAATACGTGAAAATCCACTGCGGATCCTTAGGCAGCGCGACCATGCGGTCCCAGCCGTAGCTGTCGGGGATCGGTAATCCGCGGTCGATGAAGGTCGCGGGCAGCGGTTCGGCGACCGGCGCAGCGGGAGGTGGGGGCGGAGGCGGCGCAAGCGGAACCTTCACGGTCGCGAGCTTGACCTCCACCTTCTTAACAACTTTGGCTACCTTCGCTTTCTTTGCCAGTTTGGTGTTCGTGCGGCGCGCGGGATCTTCTTCAGTGCCGCAATCTCCGATGCAGAGACCGGAACCTTCAGGGTCTGGACCGCCGTCGCCGCTTTGACAGCCACGGCGACCGGTTTGACCGGAACAGCAGCCTTCGGTGCGGCAGGCACAAGCTTGGCGACGGGAGGTGACGGAGGCGGCACAGCGGGCGAAGGCTTCGGCGCAGGTTTCACCGCCGCCACCACGGGCTTGGGCGCGGGCGGGACCGGCTTCGCCTCGACTACCGCCTTCTTGGCGGGGGCTGGCGCTTTGATTGCAGCAGCCGCAGGCGCAGATGTTACGGAAGCCGGTTTCGAAGCAATTGGAGCGGGTTTCATCGGAGCTACGGGCTTTGCGGGGGCCTTGGCCGCAGCCGCAAGCGGCTTGAGCTTCGCGGGCGTAGGGGTCTTCGACGCGGGAGCGATGCGCTTCGAACTGGGCTTGGCAGACGTTGCCGCCGCTTTTTTCGCTGGCACGGTCTTCTTCGCGGCCGGCGATTTTGCCTTCTTAGAACTCTTCTTTTTGTCGCTCAAGGCCGGAAAAGACTTAAGGGCGCGCGGAGTCGCGGTGGCCTTTTTCGAATCGGACTTGCCGGGTGTGCCGGAGTGTTTGGCGTTGCTGCTGGAGCTTCCGCGTGTAGCGGACCCAGCCGTACCGGAGCCTGCCGATTTGCGCGCCACCTGCTTCTTCTTGGCCATCCTGCACCCCTTTCAGCACTACCTTTTGTCACCCGCGCGTGGATAGAACTCCAACACGCCCGAGAATGCACACTTCATAGCGTGATGCCGACCCTATGAAAGCAATTGGACTGCAACTGCCGGACCAGCACCGGTGCGACATCCTACCTCAAACCAGTCGGGTGAACAGGATACCTGCCGCCGTGAAGTATAGATAAATCGTTAACCAATCCCGTCTATCGTACGCACCTCGAGGTGCGCGTAGTGCTTTATCAACTCAAATACGGATGCACCAAGCAAGCTTTGCACACTTGCTATAATTCAGGGCCGATGAAAAAGGCGCTGATAGTTCTGGCGGTACTCCTGCTCCTCGCAGCCGGTGGCGCGGGCTTTTGGATATGGCCGCACTTGCAGACCTCCGCCAGCGGCCCGGAAGCAGAGGTCAGTTGGACCTACGGCGGCACGCCGCGGATCGCGGAGGTCTTCGTGTTCGACGAGCACGACCATCCACTGCAAGGGGTCTTCATCGAGTTCGAGTACGGCGACAGCGGATCGGGAACGAACAGCGACTACGAAGGCCGCGCCGAGATTAAGCTGGAAGAGTCGGTATTCCATACGGTGCGCGTGAACGGTGCGATCGTCGTGCATCGACCGCGAGCTGCTACGATCGGCGTGCCCAGCGCGGCGGATGGCCTGCGCATGAAGATCCGGATTAAGAAGCCCGAAGCGTTCTCGATCTACATCGATCGCTGAGCCGCAAGCTTGGCGAACAAGTCTTCGGCCACATCGGCGAGCTTCGCCGGTGTGAAGCGCTCCAGCACGCGGGCTTTGCCGGCTTGGGCGAGCTTGTCGCGCAACCCCGAGTCGGCCAGGCATTCGAGGATCGCCTGCGCCACGGCTTTCGCGTCACGCGGTGCGACCAGAAACCCAGTCTCGCCGTGAAGCACCAAGTCCTTCACGCCACCGACATCGGTGGCGACACACGCTTTGCCGGCTGCATACGCTTCCAAGAGCGCGATCCCGAAGCTCTCGCCCGCGATCGGCGTAAGCGCCGCGAGATCCGCCTCCGCGTACAATGCCGGCACGTCGTTGCGGAAACCGATCAAGTGCACGCTTCGTTCGAGCTGAAGATCCTTGATCAGCGCCTCAAGCGATTCCTGCTGGCTGCCGTGCCCCGCAATGGCCAGCTTGGCGTCGGGGCGTTGGGCCGCCACGATTCGCCACGCGCGCACCAGCGTCTCGTGCCCCTTTTCGGGCGCCAGCCTGCCCACGCTCAGAACCACCGGCGCGGCGGCATCGACGCCCAGCGCTTTTCGCAAAGCCCCGGTCGGCTGGGCGTTAAGGTAGGCTTCCAGCGGCGTCGAAGGCGGAAACGTGGTGATCTTCCGGGCATCCACCAGTCTCGGCCCGGTGAGGTACGGCGCGATCTCCGAACTGCTCACCGCGACGTGATCGATCAGTCGGCTGTAGAGCCAGCGGTTGAAGACATGCGCGCCAATGGCGAACGAGTTGTGCCGCCAGCGGACCACGAAAGCCGGAACGCGAAAGCGCCAGCGCGCGAGCGCGCACGCCCAAGTGTCCTGGCTGCCGTTGGTGAGGATTCCGTCGGGTTTGAACTCGGACCATAGCCTCCGGAGCCTCGATTGATCCCGGAAAAAGGAGATCGGGCGGAAGCCGCGGCGCAGTTCCAGTTGGTCGTAAGTCCGCAATCCCGCCGCCGCCGCGCGCTTGATCAGTTCCGAGTCTTTCAAGCCTGCGATCAGCACCTCGTGCCCGCGCTTTTTCAGCTCGCCGGCCAGCAGCACCACGACGGCCGACTGGCCGCCCCAGAGCTTGTGCATGTTTACGAAGAAGAGGCGCATGAGATTGGGGATCTTAGAATCGCGCCTAGGGATTGAAAGCGCGAGAAACGCTCCGTTCAGGCCATTGGTTTGGACGCGCAGGCCGCCGTTAGCAATTCAGCCAGCCGCGCGACATACAAGTCTTCACGCAACTCGCTTTCCATGCGCCTGCGCGCATTCGAACCTAGGCGCTGGGCGAAGGATTCGTCGTCGAGGATGCGCTTCAGCGCATGAGCCAATGCCGCCTCGTCGTTGGGCGGTACGAGCAACCCCGTCTCGCCATCGCGCACCAAATCCGGCAAGACGCCCACGCTCGATGCGATCAGCGGAAGGCCCGAGGCGCTGGCTTCGAGCCCCGCCCGGCTGCTGCCTTCCGATCCGCGCGAAGGGAGCACGTAGCTGTCCAGTGCGCGGTACACGTCGCGCATGTCCTCCACGAATCCAGGGCAAAGATCTACTCGGTCCGGCGCGCCGCAGGCCAGCGATAAGTCCCGTAGGTCGGCGTAGCTGCCCGGACCGCGCCGCGATTCGTCGCTGAATATCGCCAACCGCACGTCGAAGCGTTCGACCATTTTGGGATGTTCGGTGCATAAGCGCCCGAACGCACGCACGAGCAAGTCATGGCCCTTCACCGGGCTGGGCCGGCCCGCCGTGCCGAAGTAGAGCGCCGCGGGCTGTAATCCGAAGTGCTGCCGAGCCGCGCGCTTCTCTTCCGTGCTGGCCGGCTTGAAGCGCTGCGTGTCGATCCCTTCCAGCAGGACTTTGACGGTGTCGGTTCGAAATTCAGGCAATACCTGGAATTGCCGTGCGATCACGCTCGCCGAACAAACCACCAGGGGCATGGAATTATGCAGCCAGCGATTCGTGGCCGTGGGCTTGATTTCGAAGACCACGCCGCGCAATCGGATCAACGCGGGCCGCTTTTGCGCACGCGCGCGAACGGCCGCTGCCAGCCATTGTTCGGGGCTTTTTTGCACCAAGATCGCGTCGACCGCGTGTTCGTTCACGTATTGCTTCAAGATTCGGTAATCGCGGAAGAAGCTCGCGGCATGAAACCCGCGCCGCAGTTCCAGACCCGGCTGAACGGGCACGCCTTCGGCGCGGCCGCGTTCTGGCCAATATTCGCCGGGGGCAAAAAGAACCGCGCGATGCCCTGCTCGGCACAGCAACCGGGTCAGGTGAAAGGCGGTGGACGCCGAGCCGCCATTGCCGGCCACACTGGTCAAAAGGGCCAAGTTCACGGTCTGTAAAGCCTCGTTCCTGCACCTGCGCAATCGGGTCTGGATTGGCCTCGCTAATCCATCGTAAGCCGCTATACTCTAATACCTTGTGAAGCGCCAGTAGTTACGGGGAAGCACGTGCGTGGCGGCTCGATCGGGCTCAACCTACCCCGTCTTTCTCAAGTTGGCGGGCGTCCCGGTGCTTGTGGTCGGTGGTGGCGTGGTTGCGGCCAGAAAGGTGCGCGGACTGGCCAGTGCCGGCGCTAGAATCACGATCGTGGCCCCGCAAGGCGCGTTGGTGCTGGCGAAGCGTAAAAGCGTGATCTTGAAGCGCCGCCGCTATCGCTCGTCGGACCTGCGCGGCATGCGGTTGGTTGTTGCGGCCACCGACGATCGGGCGCTAAACACGCGGATCGCCACGGAATGCCGGGCCCGGTCGATTTGGTGTAATGTGGCCGCGCCGCCGGAAGCGGGCGACGTGATCCTGCCGGCCGTGGTTCGCCGAGGACGATTGCAGATCGCCATGAGTACGGGTGGCGCTTCGGCCGCGGCTTCCAAGGCTTTGCGCGAGGAACTGGAACGCCATCTCGACCCGGCGTGGGGTGTTTTTCTGGCCCTGTTGGAAGCTCGGCGTGAGCGTATCAAGCGCCGGGTGACCGATCCGGCGCGCCGTCGAAGGTTGTTGCAGGATCTGGGCGCCGCGCGCTGGGTGCGCCGCATCCGCGAACGCGGCCGCGAAGCTGTGGCGGCCGAGTTGGACGCGCAAATTGACCGGGTGGCGCGGGCCGATCGACTCTCGATGGAGAAGGCATAGCTCCGATGGGCCCCGAAGCCTTCAAACTGCTGGCCGCGGGCTGCTACTTATCCGGGGCCGTCGCGGCCTTGGTGGGCCTCAAGCGCACCGAGGTGCGCGAGGGATCTTGGCAGCATGTGCTCCTGGGAATGGGCCTCACGGTTCATTCGGTCGGAATCGGCGTGCACTGCGCTCAAAGCCAAACCCACTTCTTTACGAGCATCGAAGAGAGTCTCTGGCTGGCATCCTGGGCTCTGGCGATCGGCTACCTTGTTGCGCTGGTGGGCTGGTCCTTGCGCAGTTTGGGCGCGCTGATGCTGCCCTTGAGCGCCGCGCTGCTCCTCATCTCCTTCGCCTTCCGCGAACCCGGCCCGCCGCCCACCGCGGGCTTGGCGGCCCATCCGCTCTTTACCGTACACGTACTCAGCGCGTACCTGGGCTACGGGCTCTTCATGACCGCCACCGCGGTAAGCTTGCTGTACTTATTCGAGCAGGCCCTGTTGAAGCGGAAGATCTTCAATTACTTATTCCGCGCGCTGCCCAGCCTCGAAAAAATGGAGCGCGCCGAGACGCTCATCGCCTGGATCGGGTTCGTGCTGTTCACGGTCGCTGTCGGGACCGGCGCGACGATGGCCAAACGATCGGGTCAGGCGGCGTGGTATCTGGAACCCAAGATCATTTCAACGTGGCTGACCTGGATCGTTTTCCTGGTGCTTGTGGTCGGCCGCGCCAGCGGTCGACTGGCGGGGCGCGCGACGGCGCGCACCATCTTGCTCGGTGCGGTGCTGGTGGTCTGTACGTTCTTCCTTGCCCATCCATTCCGTGAAACGGCGGACGGACAAAGCGCCATGGCGCCCGCGCGAACGGCGCTGGGGCGGGGGGAGGGCGAGCGATGAGCGCCACACCCGCGCTGGTGGTTGTGGGACTCTCGCATCGCACTGCGCCGGTGGCGCTGCGCGAACGGCTGGCCTTTCGGGAAGAAGACCTCGTGGAGGCGCTGGCTGCGTTGCGGCAGTCCGCCGGAGCCGCTGAAGCGACCATTCTTTCCACGTGCAACCGTGTGGAGCTTTACGTCGCCGCGCCCGGTTCGCCCGCCGAAGTGAGTTTGCGCGTGCGCGCCTTCCTGAGCGAATACCACGGAGTCGCCGCAGCCGAATTGGCCCAAGTTCTTTACGAGCGTCATGCCGCCGAAGCCGTGCGACACTTGTTCGAAGTGGCCGCATCGATCGATTCCCAAATCTTGGGCGAAACCGAGATTCAGGCTCAGACCAAGGAAGCGTACCGCGCCGCCGCCGCTGCCGGAGCGGCCGGTCCGTTGTTGAGACGCCTATTCGAACGCGCCCTCTTTCTGGCGAAGGAGGTCCGGGCTTCCGGCGGCATCGGCGCCGTGCAGGCTTCGATAAGTTCCGCCGCCGTCCAACTGGCCCGTAAAATTTTCGATGATCTTAAAGGCCACCGCGTGCTGGTGGCCGGTACGGGTGAAATGGCGCGCGGCATCCTGCGCGCGTTGCGCTCCGCAGGCGTCGCAGATGTGGTGGTACTCAGCCGGACGCTGGAGCGCGCCGAAGCCTTCGCGCAGGCCGAAGGCGGGCGCTGCGGCAAGTTAGAAGACTTGGATGCACACTTGGCTGCCAGCGATATTGTGCTGGTCAGCACCGCCGCGCCGCACTACATCTTGCGCACCGAACATATGGAACGCGCGCACGCCGCGCGCCACGGCCGCCCGCTCTTCGTGATCGACATCTCCGTGCCGCGCAACGTCGATCCGGCGATTCATAAGATCGCCGACACGTTCCTGTACGACATCGACGACCTGGAAGAAGTAGCCGACGAGGGTCGTCGCCAGCGTGAGGAAGTCGCGCGGCACTGGACTCCTCGCCTCAGCCAGGAAGCGCAAGCGCTGCTGAACGAGATGCGCGACCCTGGCCCCGGCGAGACGGCGCGGGACTTGGTTCGCATGGGCGACGGGCTGCGCGAGGCCGAAATTGAACGCCTCCGTTCGGCCGGGCAACTCGACGAGGCCGCGTTGCGGCAGGTCGAACAGGCGTTGCAGCGCATGCAGGGGAAGCTACTGCACGGCGCACTGGCGGCGCTTCGGGAAGCCGCACGCGCCGGCGATGGCGCGGCCGCCGTGCAGTGGGCGAACCGATTTTTCCGGCTCAGCTGCGAAGATTCGACATCCGCCACGGCCGGCGGCGAGAAGACTGCCTCCGCCCCCGAACAGGCCCCTCAGCCGGCCGCTGAACGCGCACCCAGGTGAGCTTCCGGCGGACTCGGGCAAAAGAGGCTTGCATCGGCGTAAAACGAGGTTTATCTAGGGATTCGAACGATCCGAGCCTTGTTCGACAAGGCCGGTTCCGTGCTGTCATGTCCACGGATTGCCGCGTATGCCCCGTCGCCTCCTTCTTATTACCAAGGATCCGGAATTCGACGAACGCGGCGAAGTCGTCCTGGGCCAGTGCGAACCGTTTACCTCCGGCTGGAAGCTGATTCTTGTCTTCGAAGACCGCCGTCGTGAGACTCTGATTTCAGGCACTTACTCCGATTTACGCCGCATTCAGGAAAGCTGTTCCCCGATCGAAGAGCCATTGCTGATCAAGAAGCGCGTCGAAGAGATGCGCGCGTTGTTGAATTCGTCCGTTACCGAAACGGTGGCCGTGGATTTCCGTTCCGATCCGGGCGGCTCTACTAAGATCATGGAGCCCACTCAAACGGGGATGATGGCCGCGGTTTCGGAGGAACTTACCGCTGCCGTAGGTGAAGGGTTCTTCGAGCTCGAACAGCGCGATGGAATGATCGTGGCGCTCCTGGCCGATCCCGACCGCGTCAGCGACCTGCCGACGCTAAACCGCAACCTCAAGCACCTCCTCGAAGCCCAGCCCCGCGCCATCGTACTCGACCTCTCCCGCATCCAGAACTTGGCCTCCCGCGTCGTTCACGAACTGGTCCATTTCCGCGACGAATGCAAGGATCAGGAGATTTCGTTCGGCCTGTGCAGTTTGCGCAAGAGCGTGCACCGGTTGTTCGAAAACTTGGGTACGGAGAATCCCCCGCAGGTCTTCGAGGATCCGGAGGCCGCGCTAAGTGCTTTGGCTGCGGCTAAGTAGGTTTCCATTCGGAAGTTGACCGGGACCGCCGTACACGGTACATGTTTCCCTTCCCCAGCGCGCGTACGGGCCGTGACCGGACCGAGCCGGGAGCCAAACGATTTACGGAGAAGGACGCACGATGGGCCACTCAGTCAGCGCCACCAAGCGCGAGCGCCAGAATGAAAAGCGCCAGGAACGCAACATTGCGAATAAGCGCAACCTCAAGAAGGACATGAAGAAGTTCCTTGCCGAGGTGCAGGCGAAGCCCGAGGAAGCCGAAAAGCTGCTCGCCGCGGCTCATCGCTCGCTCGATATCGCCGCCCGGAAGAATGCAATTCCGAAGCAGCGCGCGCACCGCAAGAAGGCCCGTTTGGCGCTGTTGGTTAACCGCCTTAAGGCCCAAAAGGCTGGCGCCAAGACCAGCTAGTCCGCCGCGCGACCTTTCGATGCCATTCCCGCCCAAGCCTTGCGCTTGGGCTTTTTTTTAGCCGGTCTTGGGCTCCCGGCGGCCGATGGGGTATCCTCGCTTCCTGCAGGAAGGGGGATTCGGCGTGAAAGGCTGCCTCGGCGGCATCATCTTTTTCATCCTGGGCGGCGCGATGATCTTTCTCGCGTTCGCCTTGGGGCGCGCTTGGGAAGCCAAACCCGCGGATCAGCCGCGCCTCACCGTCGACGATTTGAAGCAGCAGCTTCGCGCCACCGAAGCGGACGCGCGCCGTATGGCCGCGGAGGCGCTGGGCCTCAAAGGGGAAGCCGCCGCCGATGCCGTCGAAGATCTGGTCGGCGGCTTGAAAGACGACAGCGCCGACGTTCGCAAAGCTGCCGCAGAGGCGCTGGGTCGGATTGGCCCTCGCGCGAAAGCCGCGATCCCTCAGCTGAAAACCATGCTGCGCGAAGGATCGGCCGAACTACGCGCCGCCGCAGAAGAAGCGTTGCAGCGGATCGAAGGCTCGCCCGAGCAGGACACGAAGTCCGCTGGTCCGTGAAAGCTGTCGTTCGGACCGCACTAGCTTACGCCGCTTTTCGTTCTCGCGGAGCCCGCCTTGCACACCCACTCTGCGTGGTAGGATAGAGGCTGCGCCGGAGGCTACCCGCCGATCATGAACGTCGAACGCCTGGATCACGTCACCGTCAACGTCACGGACCTCGATCGCGCGATGCGCTTTTACGGGGGCCTCTTCAAGATGCGGGAGGTGCCGCGCCCCGAAAGCTTCACCTTTCCCGGCGCGTGGTACGACCTGAACGGGACGTTTCTGCATCTGGTGGTCGTCAAGCAACCGGATGCGTTGACGAGCCGGCACATGGCGCTTTGGACGAGCGACGTACGAGCCGCGGCGCAAGCCGTCGAAGCCGCCGGATTTCCCGTGCGCTGGGATCGCACCAAAATACCGGGCGTGGACCGCTTCTTTACCGACGATCCGGACGGCAATCGGGTTGAGGTGCAGGGATCGGACGCGATTTAGGAATTGAGCGGAAACAAAAACGGCGTGTGATCGGACCTGCCCGCGCTGGGGCCAGCCCACTCACACGCCGCCTTCAGCAGCCACACACCGCGTGCCCTGGCCCTCAACGCGCTCAGGTTTCGTGCACGCGGCGCAAACCTCTCCGCGCTCCCGGCACACTCCACGCGCCCTGCGACTGCTTGCTCCTAGTGGCCGCTCGGACAGGAAGGAGGGGGTGTCCTGTCCGCGCGGCCGGGGGCGCCACGCGCCCCAAAAACCTCTGCGTCTGAGACGGGCTCGACCGGACTGGGGGGCTACGGGTGCAACCTGGCGGCCGCCCACTCCGGCGAGCCCGAATGCTTTAAATCTGGCTTGCTCGATCTCAATCGCGTACGACTTCCATCGCTCACACTATACCCCACAAAGTACGTGTACTGTCAAATTCGAGCCGAAAAAACTTAGGTAAATACGGTGTCAAGCAATCGGTTCGCTTGTCCGGAGGCGTATGCACAGGTTGAACGCAGGGGATCGGTCAGGCCGGCTTCGGTTGCGGCTCGGGAGACAGGCTTAATCCGGCGCGTTCTAGAATCACCTCGCCCAGCTTATCGTGCAACCCCAGAGGCTTGGTGCAGCGCCATTTAACCCCTGGATGGGTCTTAGCCGCTTCGCTGGCCATGACGGGGATATCCTGAGCCGCATGCCGGCCGGGTGAGAGCATGTACGGATGCACGATCACTTCCGTCGCGCCTTCGCGTACGCAGGCTTCAAAGCCTTGGGCGATGGTCGGTTCCGCCAATTCCATATGCGCGATCTGGACAATCAGGTCCGGGCGTTGCCGGCGCAGGATCGCGGCCACTTCTTCGAGCATCTTGTTCGCGGCTTCGCGCTTGGAGCCGTGGTCGACGATCAGTAACGCGGTGGGCATGACTCGTGCTCCCTCCTCTTGCGCGTCGGCACCAGACTTCGGGCGCGCTATTTTTCGATCGTCACGTCGTCACGATTGCCGTACTCGCGCCAGCCGCCGTAGTAATTGGAAACTTCGTAGCCCATCAACTGCAAGCTGAAAACCAGATGCGCGCTGCGCACACCCGACTGGCAGTAGGCCCCGAGCGGTTCGGATTTTTGGATGCACGCCGCCCGCAAGAGCGCATGGATTTCCTGCGGCGTCTTCCAGACCCAGTAGCCTTGGTCTTTGCTGTTGGGGTCCTTTTGGCGCGGGCTGACGGCATTGAGCAGCACATCGTAGGGCAAGTTCACCGCGCCGGGCACGTGCCCGCCCAGCTTGGCGCGCGTGTCCTGGCCCATGTATTCGGCGTAACTTCGGGCGTCGAGCAGGGTTGTGATGGTCGGTTGGCCGGGGGCCGTCGGGCGCGGCCGGTAGCGCGCCAAGTCCTCACGCGACAGCAGGCCCCTTGGACGATCCAGGGGTTTCCACGTTCCCGCCGCGGGCTTGTGCAGAGTGCGCGTCACGCGCCCTTCTTCGTCTCGCCACTTAGGATAGCCGCCGTTCAGGATGGAGACCTGGTCATGCCCATAGGCCCAGAAGGTAAACCAGACGCGGGCCGCCTGCCGGCCGCCTTCGGCGTCGTAGACTACGATCCGGCTGTTGGCCTGAATGCCGCAGGCTTCCGCCAGCTTGGCGATCGCATCGGGACCGGGCATGAAGTATGGAGGCGAGTCCGGCGCCTGGAGCGGGTCGGACTCGACGTTCTGAGCGAAGGGCAGATGCGTGAGTTCGAAGGCTTCGGCGGTGCGCGCGTCGATGAGCACTAAATTGGGATGGATCGGGGCCTTTTCGTCTTTGCCTAGCCAGAGCGCGAGCTGTTCGGTCTCGACCAATAGCTCCGCACGCGGGTATTCTGTGGGAGCGGCCGGTTCGCCGTGCGCCGGACGCGGGGAATCCTGAGCGCAGAGCCGTCCGGCCAGCAACAGGGCGCACACCCAAAGGCCGATCGTTCGTACCGTCATCCGCGGGCCCCGGCGATTCGCGCTTAGGTTCATAATGGGTGGACTTAAAACGTCATCACTTCCTTCGATTTCTTCTCGTACGATTTGTCGAGCTGCGCTTCGTAGGTCTTAATGAGTTCCTGGAGGTCGTCCTTGGCCTTCTGGATTGCGTCTTCGCTCACGCCTGCCTCGCCCTTGTTGCCTTCGATATGCTTCTGCGAATCCTTGCGGACGTTACGCAGCGCGATCTTGTGCTGTTCGAGCCTCTCTTTAATCATCTTCACCGTCTGCTCGCGCCGTTCCTGGCTCATCGAAGGAAACGCGAGGCGGATCACTTTGCCGTCGTTCGAAGGGGTGATGCATGATCGCGCGCTCGATCTCTTTGATGGTCTTGGGATCGAAGGGCTTGATCGCCAGCATTGTCGCTCCTTGCTTGGAGACGACAGCGACCGACTTGAGCGGCACCAGTCCGCCAAAAGACGGAATATCGGCTTGCACGCCATCCAGGATCTCGACGGAGGCCTCGCCGGTACGCACACCCTTCAGGAAGTGCTCGTAATCGGCGTTCGTCTTGATCATGCGGTCTTCGGCGTCCAGCAGCACATCATCCAGCGTCATGGGTCTATCCTCGGGACAGGTTCATCAAGCTGGTTTCATCTTATCCTTAGGGGAAGGCGCCCGCAACCGTAGCCGCTCTATGCGCCGAAGGGGCGCGCGCGTAGACTTTCCTCCATGTCCGAACCCCGCACGCTCTCCGATCCCGCGCGCGGCCGCGCCGGCCCGCGCGACGAGCGGCTCGCGCGTACCCTCCAGTTTTTCAAAGGCGTCGGGCCGAAGAAGTTCGAATTGCTCCAACGGCTTTTGCTCGAGACCGTCGAAGACCTGCTCTTTTTTTTTCCGATTGACCACAAGGACCGCGCCAGCTTGACCCCTATCGACCGGCTTACGCCCGGCATGGAGGCCAACGTACGCGCCCAGATTCTCGATCTGCAGGCCAAGACGATCTATCACAAGGGCAAGCATCGCGTCGAAGCCCTGCTGCGCGATCCCAGCGGCGAAATTCGAGCCGTCTGGTGGAACCCGTATGTGGCCGACAAACTCAGTCAGAGCGCTTGGGCGTTCTTCACCGGCAAGGTGGTAACGAACAAGAAAGGCTTCCTGGAACTGGCCGGACCGGATTTCGAGATTCTGTCACGCGAAGAGGAAGACGACGATGCGCCGGCTCCGGTGCTGCCCCTTGCCGCCCACGCGCTCACGCCCACCGCGCCGCCGCCGGTGGTGCAAGGACCGGATTTCGGGCGCATCGTGCCGATTTACAATCTGCGCCCCAAGCAGCGCCGCGCAGACGGGACCGAAGCGCCCGAAGTGAAGCTCTCGCAGCCGGTGCTGCGCAAGCTCGTCTGGCAGGCGCTCGAGAGCGGCGCGCCGGATGCGCTGAGCGATGTCTTACCCGAGGCGCTCCAGAAGCGCCGTGGCTTGCCCGCGCTGCCCGAAGCGGTCCGGCAATTTCACTTTCCGCCCAGCTTCGAGCGCCGTGATGCCGCTCGCAAGCGCGTGGCCTATGATGAGTTGTTCCTTCTCTCGCTGGGCGTCGGCTTGCGCCGCGCGCAGGTCGCCTCGCGCACCGCGTCCAGGAAGCTGCCGGTCACCGAGACGATTCGCAAGCGCATCAAGGCGCGGTTGCCGTTTCCGTTTACCGGCGCGCAGGCGCGCGCGTTCGGAGAGATCGCCGCCGACTTGGCTCGAACGCAGCCGATGAACCGATTGCTCCAGGGCGATGTGGGTTCGGGCAAGACGGCCGTGGCCGTCGCCGGCATGCTCACCGCGGTTGCGCATGGCGCGCAGGCCGCGCTCCTGGCCCCGACCGAGATTCTTGCCGAGCAGCACGCGCGGACGCTTCATGCCCTGCTGGAAGGTTCGCGCGTCAACGTTGGCCTTCTGCGCGGCGGGCGGGCCAAGAAGCAGCGCGAGGTATTTCTCGAACGCCTGAGCACGGGGGACGTCCACATCGCCGTCGGCACCCATGCGCTCCTAAGCGACGAAGTGCGCTTCAAGGACTTGGCGCTGGTGGTCGTCGACGAACAGCACAAATTTGGCGTCGAACAGCGCATGGCGCTGCGCGCGAAAGGCTCCGCGCCTCACGTGCTGGTCATGACCGCTACCCCGATTCCGCGTACGTTGAGCCTGACGCTGTACGGCGACCTGGATGTTTCGATAATCGACGAGTTCCCCCCCGGCCGCGGCGAAGTGCTCACACGCTGGGTGAAAGAGGAAGACCGGCCCAAGGTTTACAAACTCATCATCGACGAATCGCGCAAGGGTCACGCTACCTACGTTGTGCTTCCGCGCATCGACGGCGACGCCGCGGAAAGCGTAGCGCCCGCGAAAAGCGGAAAGCTTTGGAACGAGATCAAAGGCGTCGAGGACGAAGTGAAGCGCCTGCGCGCGCATCTGCCCACTCTGCGTTTCGGAATGCTTCACGGGCGGTTGAGCGGAGATGAAAAGGATGCGGTGCTCAAGCAACTTCGCGGCGGCCAGATCGATGTGCTCGTCAGCACGCTCGTGGTCGAAGTCGGCATCGATTTACCCACCGCTACGGTGATGCTGATCGAAAGCGCGGAACGCTTCGGTTTGGCCAGCTTGCACCAGCTTCGCGGGCGCATCGGGCGCAGCGAACGCAAGAGCTACTGCATCTTCTTCGCCGAAACCGCGACCGACGACGCGGAGGAACGCCTGAAAGCGTTCGCGCGCACGCGCGACGGGTTCGAACTCGCCGAAGAGGATTTCAGGTTGCGTGGCCCTGGGCAGTTCTTCGGCACCGCGCAATCCGGTCTGCCCGAATTGAAGGTGGCCGATCTTTTTCGCGACCGCGAGCTGCTCATGCAGGCGCGCGAAGATGCTTTCGCGCTCCTCGCCCGCGACACGAAGCTCGCGCTGCCCGAACATGCCGGATTGAAGCAACGCGTGCGAGAACTGTTTGCGCAGCGCCTTGGGTTGGTGGATATGGGGTAGGCCGACGGTAAGGGGAACTCGCCATGTCTGATTCGCGCATCGAACTTCCGATCGATTTCGGCCGCGCCGTCGTCGCCGGCATTCCGGGCATTCTCGAACATCAGCAGCCCGACGGAAGCATCGTTTACGATCCGGCCGCGCCGGTGGTGTATCCGCAGCAGGCCATTTTCCCGTTAGCGTATTGCTGGGCGGGACTGGCCCCGGATCGTGCGCACGAGAAGGACGAGAAGATTCGCGCGTGCATCGGCAGGCTGGGTGAGTACCTCGTCCAGCGCTTCAGCGACAAAGGCGAGTTTACGTGGGGCTCTTACGGCAACGTGGTCTGTGGCGTCGACCAGCGTCTCACGTATGCGTGGACGGAGGGCCTGCGCCTGCTGCGCGAGGGTGGGGCCGATTTTCCGTACGACGCTTGGGGCAAGAAAATCGCGGCGGCGTGTGAAACGTTGATCGAGCACCGCCTGCGTAAGCTGGAGGGTGTGCGCCGCTTTGTCGGACGCGTAATGGGCACCAGCGCCAATCACGTCTCGCTGTACCTGACGACCCTCTACCGCGCCGGACAGGTGCTCGGCCGGCCCGATCTTTCCGAATACGCGCTGGCCATCGCGCGGAACTTCGCCGCAGACGTCCATCCCGACGGCTACTGGGAAGAGCATGGCGATCTGCTTCGATCCGGCGGTCCGACGCCGAGCTATAACTATCTGACGCATTGCGCGATGAGCCTGATGTACGAATGGACCGGCGAGTCTGTCTTTCGAGCTGCGATGGAACGTTCTTCCGCTTTCCACGGAAACTTCTGTTACCCCGATGCGCAGTTCCTCGAACTGATCGACGAGCGCGTGCGCCACGGCCATGGCGGGCGCATCTGGGGGCTCTTTGGGTTTTCTCACACGCCGTCCGGCCGAGGAGTCGCGCGGGCGCATTTCGCCAGTTGGCGCGCCCACTTGGCCGATTCGCGCAACGCCGCGCCCGAAGCGCTCGCACGCCACTGCGAAAACGCGCTTTACTGGCACAACGGCGATTACGCGCCGGCGCCTTTCGAGCGCACGGATCATCGCGCCACGCTTACCTTGCCCGCGGGCATCTTTCGCCGCGGAGACTGGTGCGTGGGGCTCAACGCCATGTGCGCGACTAACGCCGAAGATCCGGCTTATCGGGACAATCCGTTCGCGCTCGAAAAGCAGAAGCTCTTTTCCGTATGGCACGCTCGCGCAGGTTTGATCCTCGACGGGTCCCACGCCAAAGGCCAGCCCGAAAATTCCACGTTCGCCACGGCGGCCGCTTACGCGCCGGACTACTGGCCATGCGGCGGCAGCGTTGGCGAAGAAGACGGGGCTTGGGTCGTGTACGCGGCGTACAAAACGTTCTTTGGCACGGCGGTTTTGCGTCCGATGAACGATCAGGCATTGCAAGTCCAGTTGAGCGTCGATCCGGCTGCCTCGCGCGGGCCTTTTGCCGCGGGCTTTACGTTCATTCCGGCGGAATGGCGCATTACTTCGGCCGCGGGCAAACAAGTCGATTGGGATCTGAACGAACCATTCGAAGGCTCCGGCGCCGACTTAGGCGGCCGATTCCGCTGCGGCGCGTTCGAGATCGAGCTTCCGCCCGAGGCTAAGCTGATCTGGCCGTACCGCCCTTTTAATTCGTACGCCGCCGACCGTGCTTCCGGACCCAAGGCGGCGCTTGCGCGCGTCACGGTGGCTTTAAGTCCCGAGCGCCCTCGTGCAAACTTCGTTATTCGCGTCCCGAATTGAGCGTATATTCCATCTATCGCGCAGGCTGTTCAAGGCCGAACAGCGTACGGAAAACCGCTACAGTTGGAAATTCGTTCCTGATTGCTTCCACAGGCCGCTTGGCTACTATGGATTCCGATTCGGACTTTGGGGCCGGCACCGAATGAAATTCTACTTCTGCGAGAAGTGCGGTCAGCGCCTGACCGAGAACGATATAAAGCGCGGAGAAGCTCGCGATAAAAAGCTGCGTGGCGTGATGTGTTCGGGCTGCGCGGAAGGCGTCATGACGCTCGAAACGATGCCGATGGATGAGGAGAATGCGCGGAAGATCCTTCAGCACGATTCTACAAGTGGCGCGGCCGCCGCAACTCCCGCATCACCTACCGCTCCGGTGGTGCGCAGCGTGCGCCGGACCACCGGTGCACAGCGCGTAATCCCGCCTACCGATCAACCGCGCCCAAGCGACAGCGGTCTGCGAGCAGGTCGCTTCAAGAGTCCCGCCACGCCCGCTGTCCCTGCTACTAGTTCCAAAGTACCGCTGGCGATCGCCGGGTTGGTCGTCCTGGCCGTGACTGTGTTGGCGGCCGTGCTCTTATCGGGTGGTGCGCCGCGGGAATCCGCACGCCCGCGCGAAACCTTGGTTGTCGAGACGTTCTCCCCGCTCCCAGCTCCGCATGCCACGATCCCGGCTCCGATCCGAACGCTTCCCGCGCCTGAAATCCCTGAGCCGGAAGTGGTGCCCGCGCCGGCGCCCGAAGCTCCCGCGCCAGAGCAGCCTGCGGAGGTAAACGAAGCACCGCCAACTCCGGTCGAATCTTCACCTCCGTCTGGAAATCCGCCCGCGGCAGCGCCGGAAGTTCCCAAGCCCGAAACGCCTGTCGCCGTGCCTGCAGATCCCGCACCTCTCGCGCCGGACTTGCGCGCCGAGACTTGGCCTTGGCATGAATTGCTGACGGCCTTGCAGGCCGAAAACCACGGTCGCGCACAAGCTTGGCTCGACGCACGCCCGGCCGCCGCGCCTGGATTGGACGACCTGCGCCTGTATTTCGAAGCTCGTGAAGCACGCCAGGTGGCCATTGTCGCGGCGCTGCAAGGGCGCGTGGGCCAGCCGATCGATCTGCCAACCGCGACCGGCCGCGTGAAGGGGACGCTCGTCGAGTTCAAAGAAAATACGCTGACCGTGGAACGTCCCATGATCGTGAACGGCGAGACGCGCGGTCAGTTTCGCACCGCGGTGGCGCTGAATCAGGTATCGTCGGAAGCGCGCGAGGGCTTCGCGGCGCCGACCGCGCTACCTGGCGATGCCGGTCGTATCTCACGCGTACTGGAGGCCTTCGCCGACAAGGATTTGGATGCGGCCGGCAAGGCCCTGGATGATTTTCCCGCTCATCCGTTGCACGCGGCGCTGGCCGACCTATTGAAGAAAGCACGAGCCGAGCGGCTGGAAGAAGAAGCGCGGACCGAGTGGGAGCGCTTGCGCGCCGAAGCCGAAAAAGCGCAGACCATCGCGGTAGCCGACAAGTTGAGCGCCGAACTCAAGGCTTGGGACGCGCGCTTCGGGTCAACCGTATTCGCCAAGGACTATATGCGCCCCGAGGAGCGCGCGGCACTGAATGAACGTCTCGCGGGGGCCGGGATCGCCAACGATCCCCGGTTGCTTCAATTGTTCCGGGGGCGAGTGGTGAAGTTCGACCGCCAGACACTCGAGATCACGCTTCTGTACGACTTTCAGGAGCAGCGACAATGCGAAGACTTTTTGGGCACCTGGCATGACGGAGGCGATCAGACGGGCGCCCACTGGCGTAGAGGCTCAATCAAGCTGCTGGGCAAGGCCGTTTTCAGCCGCGTGCTGTGCCTGCCCTTCTTGCGCTCCCAAACCTTTTCGCTGGCCATGGACTTTAAGGAATTGAAGGCGAGTTGGGGAAATAAGTTCATAGGGATCGGGTGCTTCGGACAAGAGACCGTTGGCAATGGGCCGTTCCACGTATTGGCTTTCGGCAAGGAAGGCTGGGCCTTGCAGGACTTGAACAACCGGCCTCTACACAAGGGGAGTTCAACACCGCCGCCTGAGAGTGGCCGGTTGGAGGTGGATTGCCGGGGAGGCCAGTATCGCCTCAAGTGCAACGGGCAGACCATGCTCGACAAAGCCGTTCAACCCAATGACCAAGTGGGCATCACCCTCGTCAGCGGCTGGGACACCTACATTACGATTACGGCCCTGCAGGTTTCCGGCCGGCTCGATCCGGCTTGGGTGAAGCAGGCGCTCAACCCGCCAAAGCCAGCCGTACCATCGCCCACATCGAAATAGCTCCACAGACTTCCGTTCCATTAGCATTCACGGAGCCGCTTAGGTTTCGATTTCCGCCGGCGGAATAATGCCACGATACCCCAGCGCGCGGCTCATCGTGAGTGCGTGCGTAAGGAGCAGCGGCAGGATACGCGCGCGGCGCTGTGCATCGAAGCGTACGATCGGGCCGCTCAGGCCCAGTGACAGCTCGATCGAACCGCCGGGCCCGAAGACCGGCACGCCCAGCGCGCCCATATGCTCGGCCGTCACTTGAACATTCTCGCCGAATCCGCGCGCGCGGACTTCGGCGAAGTGCGCGAGCAAAGCCGCTGCGCTTTGCGGGCTCTTCGGCGGCATCTGCGCGTAATCGATACTCTCGGCGTATGCTCGCTGAAAGGTTTCGGTCGCATACGCGTACAGCAGTACGCCCGATGCCGAACAGTGCGGATAGGGCGAGGTTCGCGAGTGCTCGCGCACCGCCAGCACTTGGGGCGAATCCACCACCGCGAAGCGCACAAACCGCCCGTTCACCAGCGCGCACGCGTCTAGCGTTTCGTGAAACTCCCGCACGATCCGCAGCATGTAGGGCCGAGCGAAGCGCTCCAACCGCGGCTGCGAGTCTGCATGATCGGCCAGCACGATCGCAAAGTGGCCGACACGGTAAGTGCGGGTCTGGTCGTTGAATTCCAGCATGCCGCGCTTGGCGAGGGTCTTGAGCAAGTTTTGAGCGGTCGGCGCTTTGAGGCCCGTCATGCGGGCCAGTTCGCGCACGCCCAGGCCTTCTTCGTTGCCGGCAACTGCGGTGAGCAGGTCGAGCGCTCGTTCGACGGATTGAATCATGTGTTCAACATTATTTATTAATAACAATATTGCAATACGATTCTTGCGAATCGAGCCTCCAATCGTTCAAAATAGAGATCATAAGAATTCAATAATGAACAAGGAGAAGCTCATGACCGACTTCCGAGTGTCGCCCGAGCAGGTGGCTTTTTTCCGCGAGAACGGATTCGTAAGAATCCCGCAAATCATTTCAGGACAAGAAGTTGAGTATTTCCGAGGCCTGTTAGAGCGATACTTGGCCGAGCAGGCGCACACGGGTTTGGGTCAGGAAGCCGTCTTGACCCAGATCGTCAACCACTGGCGCTTGCAGCCGGCGATGCGGGACTTGACCTTCCACCCGAATGTGATTGCAGCCGCCCAGCAACTCGCCGGTGTGAAGCTCCGGCTCTGGCACGACCAAAGTCTGATCAAGAAGCCGGGCGGGCAGCCCACCGAGTTCCACCAAGGCCTCCCGCATTGGGCGATCGCCAAGACCGAGCACCCCACGTCCTGCTGGATCGCGCTCTGCGACGTGCCCGCGCGCAAAGGGTGCATGAGTTTTATTCCCGGCTCGCATCGCCGGAGGAACCTCGCTTCGAAGATCGACGTGAGCGATCCGGGCTGTCTCTTTCGGCAGTGCCCCGAACTGGAATACGAGAGCTTTGTGAGCGTTCCGCTTCGGGCGGGGGATTGTACGTTCCATCATGCGGTCACCGCACATGCCGCGCACCCGAACCGCACGAGCGAGCCGCGCTATGCGCACGTCGTCAACAGCGTGGATCTGACCACGGTCTATCGGGCCATACCGCATAAAGTCACCGATGGACTGAATCTAAGCGAAGGCCAACTTCTCGAAGGCGAGCTGTTTCCGGTGCTCGACGAGGTCCTGGCCGCGCGGTAGCGATCCGTCCCTCGCACCGGTTCGCTCGATTCGGTAGAGTTTTCGAACTTCGCTTCGTGGATTCTTGCCGAGGATGAGATGCGCACCGTAGAACGATGCCCTGACTTGCCCGACCGCCTGCGCGTGTGCCACTCGTTGCCCTTTGACCCGCGCTTCGGGTACAGCTTATCGGAATTGCTCGCTATCGAGCCGCCTTCGGAGGAGCCGCACGATTACGCGCGGTTTTGGCGGCAGAGTTACGAAACGGCTCGCGCGGCGGAGGGCAGTCTGCGCATCGAGCGGCGGGAGATCCAGACAGCGCTTGATGACGTGACCGTGTTCGAACTCGATTACCTCGGGCACGATGGGTTCAAAGTGGGCGGTTGGCTTTGCGCACCCAAAGGATGCGAGCCGCGCGCGCTGATGGTTACGAGTCACGGGTACGGCGGCCGGGAAACCTACGATGCCGCTTGGGCGCGCCGAGGCTGTGCGGTTCTGCTGCCGTGCGCTCGCGGCTTTCATCGTTCCGCGCACGACGGCGTGCCGCACGTGGCGGCTTTCCATGTCGTGCATGGCATCGAATCGAAGGAAAGCTACCTGCTTCGCGCCTGCGTGATGGATTTATGGCTAGCGGGGAGTGTTCTGCGGCAGCTCTTTCCGAATCGGGCCGATCGTTTGATCTTCACCGGCGGCAGTTTTGGCGGCGGGCTGGGCGCGCTGATGTTGCCTTGGGATACGCGCTATCGAGCGGCGTATCTCAGCGTGCCGACCTTTGGGAATCATCCCATTCGGCTGCGGCATCCGTGCACCGGTTCGGGCGAATCCGTGCGCAGGCTTTGGCTGCGTGAACCGGGCATCGAGCGAACACTGCGATATTACGATGCCGCCTTGGCCGCGCGGCGCATCGCGATTCCGGTTGCAACTGAGGCCGCTATGTTCGATCCGGCGGTGATCCCGCCGGGACAGTTCTCGGTGGCTAACGCGATCCAATGCCCGGGCTCGGTCACCCTTCCAACCACGCACGGGCATTTCGATCTGACCGCGGGTGCGCCCGAAGCCGTGGTACCACCTTGGGTGGGCAGGCGCGTGATGGCATTCCTTACGCGCCAAATCGACCGCCTGAATCCTGTTAATGCTTAATGGGTATGGGGTTGTGAATATACGCCCCAGCCCTCTAAGCGTATTCCGGATACTCGAACAGCATGGCTGGGAAATCCCTCTCCAACCACCTGAAATTCGGTATTGACAAGGTGTTAGAAAAAAGAGATTCTAATGGCTGCTCCAAAAGGTAAGTCGATTTAGACGAGCCCAACCGAACTTCGGTATGAGGGGAGTCGCTCCATGCGTAAGTTGGCTCTGTGTCTGGCGCTGACCGTTGCGATGTTTTCCGCATCGGTGTTCGCCGAAAGTTCCAGTTCCAGTTCGAGCATGCCCGGTGTGGGCGGTACGTCGGCGGGCGGCTTGGCCAAGGATGCAGGCGTGCGGGGTTCTTCCTTTAAGGAAGAAGGCACCAACCCCGGCGCGATGGTCGGCGATTACTTCATCAATCGCTGGTGGGACTTGATGGACATTGTCGATTTCTCGCTCGGCGCCGGTCCGGGCTTCCTGATTCACGTCCGCGCGACCAAGCTCGCGCAGGCGATCGGCGGCTGGTCGGATTCGTGGCGCGTGGGGTTCCGCGGCCGCAGCGCGGGTATCTGGCGCGAAAAGCGCACGGAGATCGGCTTCAGCTTGCTGTACTACCAGAAGGTCGAGCGCGAGCGGATCAGCGGTTGGGTGGAATCCATTCGTTCCGATGACATGGACCTCGATACCGCCGAAGTGTATGGCGGCGATAAGGACCGCAGCTTTACCGGCATCGGCTTTACGGTTCACGCGGGTATTCTGGTCGACGTGAACATCCGGCCCATGCAGGCGGCGGATTTTGTAATGGGGCTCTTTACCATCGACGTCCTGGACGACGACACCGGGAAGCTGGTCCGCAATAAAGACCTCTGATCCAAATTCAACCATGCACGCAATTCGAGACGGACGGCTTCGGCCGTCCGTTTTCTTTTACGCCAGTCTTACACGTCGGCTTGCCGACGTTTCAAAAAGCAGGATAGAATAGGCCCCGAGTGAGCCGAGGGTGCGTCGTGGCCATATCAACGGGGACGGCGGTCATTAACGAGCCGGCTTTGCGCATCGAAGGCTTGAGGATGGTTTACAATCCCGGGCTCTTCCAGCGCAGCAAGCTGGCGGTGGATGGGTTGGATCTGGAAGTGCCGAAAGGCAGCATCTACGGATTCCTGGGCCAGAACGGCGCGGGCAAGACCACCAGCATCAAAATTCTCGTCGGTCTCCAGTCGCCCACCGCGGGCCGCGCGTGGATCTTCGGTTCCGATATCCGCGACAGCGCCTGCCGCACACGCGTGGGGTTCATGCCCGAGAATCCTTACTTTTACGAATACCTGACGGCTTGGGAGACGCTGGAATTTTACGGGCGGCTTTCGGGGATGAGCGGTCCGCAGCGCCGGCGGCGCGGCGAGTACCTCCTCGAACGCTTCGGGCTGGGCGAGACGCGCAACGTTCCGATGCGCGACTTCAGCAAGGGTATGCGGCAGCGCCTGGGGCTGGCTCAGGCGATCATGCACGAACCGCCGCTGGTGATCCTCGACGAGCCCATGTCCGGTCTCGATCCGTTGGGTCGCCGCGATATCCGCAACGAGATCCTGGCGCTGCGCGACGCGGGCTGCACGGTCTTCTTCAGTTCGCACGTCCTGCCGGACGTGGCCGATATATGCGACCGGGTCTGCATCATTCATCAGGGACGCAAGGTGGCCGAGGGGCGGCTGAACAAGCTCCTGGGGCAGCGCGTGTTGGAGGTGGAACTTTCGGCGTCGGGCGTGCCGCCCGAAGGCCTGCCCGAGGCCGCGAAACTGGCCCGCCGCGCTTGGCACGACGGCGAACTGTACCGCATGCTCTTGGATGACGACGAGAAGGCGAGCAAGGCCAAACGACTCATTGAAGCATCCGGCGGCGAACTGCGCAGCTTGGTGCCGCATTACGAATCGCTGGAGGAGTACTTCGTCCGCGTGACGCGCGACGGCGAGATCGCCAACTTGGGCGGCCGCGCGGTGCCCATCGGCGAATCCACGCCGCAGCCGGGCGGGAAGGAGGCCAAGGCGTGAAGGTCTGGGCCATTGCCGTCAACACGTTCCGGGAAGCGGTGCGGGACAAGATCCTGTACCTGCTGGTGGTCTTCGGGATTCTCCTGATCGTCGTCTCGCGCGCCATCGGCTGGATCAGCTACGGCGGCGAGCACAAGATCATGACCGACTTGGGACTCTTCGCGATCTGGCTCTTCGTGGCCCTGATCTCGATTTTCATCGGCACGCAGATGATCTACAAAGAGATCGATAAGCGTACGCTGTATACGATTCTCTCCAAACCCATCGACCGATGGGAATTCGTGCTCGGAAAGTACCTGGGCCTGCTGCTGACGACGGCGATGATCCTGGCGCTGCTGTCTTCGGTTTTCCTGCCCTACCTATACCTGATGGGCGCGCCGCTCACCGGCGCGATCTTTCAAGCGCTTTTGCTGACGCTGCTGGAAATGGTGGTCGTCACCGCGCTGGCGATTTTTTTCAGTTCGGCCAGCACGCCGGTGCTTTCGGCGGTCTTCACGTTCATGCTTTTCGGGATGGGCCAGTTGACCAAGTGGATCGTGGACTTGGGGACGCAAGTGCAGGGGCAGGCGCCTTGGGCCAAGCTGTTCCTGAAGCTCTTCTATTACCTGATGCCGAACTTGCATAATTTTAACGTGCGGCAGGAGGCGGTGCAGGCCGCAGGCCGCGGTGAAGGCTGGGCCGTGGGTGCGGACCAGACCTTCAGCATCGCGGTGTACTCGTTCTCCTACGCGGCCGCGGTATTACTGGCGGCGGTGCTGGTCTTCCGGCGCCGCAATTTCTGATCGGCGGGACCGAGGTTTTTGCATGGAAGCTCCGGCCGAACAGGCGGCGGATCTGAAGCAGGTCTACGACGCCTATCAGATGCAGGAGATCCGTGAGCGCGCGGCGCAGGTCGAGCGCATGGCCTTCGCCCAGGAACTGGGCGATTGGGGCTACGTGCTCTACTTCGCGCTCTTTGCCTTGGGCTCGGCGCTGCTGGTGGGCTGGGCCTTCTGGCCCAGGCACCGCAACCTGACGCTGCGGGGCTGGGCCGAATCCAGCGCCCTTCCCGCCGGCATGCCGGCACTCGAACGTGCTCACGCCGGGTGCGCCGCCGCCATGCTGCTGCTGGTGCTCTGTGCGATAAGCCATCAGCGCGGCATCGACTCCGAGCGCGGATTTATCGAAGACCGCTGGGTACGCATGGATCGCGATCTACGCGAAGCCGAGCGCCGCGGCCCGCAAGCGGTGGAAGAAGTGGTTAAGTCGCACTACCTGTATTTGCCCGAAGGGGACGCGCTGCATTACCTGTTTTTGGGCAACGACAGCCTCGCCGCCGATGCGGTTTGGCTCACCAGCTTGCAGTACGTATCCAGCCCGTTCCGCCGCGGGCAGAAATTCGAGATGATGTACCGCTTCTACGAGACGGTGCTGGAACTCGATCCGCGCTGGGTGACGATTCACGCGCGCGCGGGTAAGTTGCTCAGCGCGATCGATCCCGACCGCTACCGCGCCGAACGCTTCTTCATGCGCTCGATCGCCGCCAATCCCGAAGACTGGGTGCTGCCCATGGAAGCCGGCCGTCTTTTCGTGGTTCCACCCGAACGGCCCAGCCTTCTGCGAGATTATTCGACGCGCAGCGCCAACTATTTCGAGACGGCTTTGCGGCGCGTGTCCCTTCCGGCGGAGATGCGCGTATCGCTCAAGGACATGGTCGCTCGCTTGCGTTCGGAAGGCGAGGACTACGACATCGCCGCGCAGTACCTTTGGGAGGTCGCGACCAACCGCGAAAATCCCAAGCCTTTGCGCGACAGCGCTTCGCGGGCCTGGCTGCAGGCCGAATCGTTGTTGCGCGTGCAGCGCGTGCGCGAGCGCCTGGAGGCCTTTCGCAAGTCGGTGGGGCAGTCGCCTCCCAAACTGGGCGCTCTCTTCGACCGCCCGGAGTACGACTTGGCCGACGCGTACGGCTATCCCATCGCGCTCGATCCGAAATCCGGCGAGCCGTATTCCGACGGATACCGCTGCCAGCGCGCGTTGCAGGCGAGCACCGTGATTCAGACGTTGATCGCGATTTACCGGCGCGAGCGGGGACAAGTGCCTCCGGACTTAAACGAGCTGACCCTGTGGGTGCGCGCATACTTCAAGCCGCCCAATCACGCAACGTTTCCCATGCTGGAAGCGCTGGGCGAAGAGTTGGACTGCGCGACCAACCCGATGGGCGGGAACTGGGATTACATACCGGACACGGGGGCGATCGAGCTTCCGCCGCGCGCGAGCGCCAACCGGCTCTTCGTCAACGTGGATATGGCCCTCGACGGACAACCGCCGCCGTTCTTCAGGTAGGCGAACCGTAGCCGTGCGCGTGCAGGACGCGGATCGCATCTTCCAGGTGAGCGTTGGTGCGCGGCTCGGCCGCTTCGCGCGGACCCATTTCGACGGCCACGCGCCCCTTGAATCCCGCCGCGGCCATGACTTCGCGCACTTCGACGAGCGGCTGGGCTTCGAGCGGTCGCTTGGCTTTTTTGTGGTCCTTCACGTGGTATTGCTTCGTGCGTGGCGCGACCATGCGTGCGGCGGCCACCGGCTCCTCGCCGCTGTGCAGGACGTTGACGATGTCGAAGTAGACGCCTACGCGCGGATGGTCGGTGCGCTCGATCAAGCGAAACGTTTGAGCGGCGGTGTTGCGGTACTTGCTCCCCGGAATGTGCTCCACCGCGAGCTGGGTGCCGGTCTTCTGTGCGCGTTCGCCTCCGGCGCGCAAAAATTCGATGTAGCGATCGTCGTAGCCGCGTTCGTTCGCTCCTGCCCACATCGGCAGCAGGAGGACGTCGCCGCCGGCGGCCGCGAGCGTTTCCAGGGCGCGGCTCAGGATGTCCAGTTCGCGCGGGAACGCGTCGGGTTCGGCCAGGCGCAGCCCCAAGTCGGGGAACCCTCCGTAAATCGCGGAACGGACCGGGCATCCGGTCTTCTCGCCCAGCGCGCGCAGTTCCGCGCCGAACCCCGCGCCAAGTTTTGGCCACTCTTCTTTATTCCAGGCCGGCTCAATGAAGTCGTAGCCCAGCGCTCGAAGCGCCTCCATCTTCGCTTCGAGCGATTCGCCCACCACGCCGCCGGCGCAGGCGCCGAGTTCCATGATCCGTCTCCTTTGGCGCCGATCCGCCGTTGTGTCCGGTCCGTTTACTGTCCTTCGCGGTAAATCTCTTCGCCCACCAGTTCGGCGACGTGAATCACGCGCCCTTCTTCGGCGGCGCGATTGGCGGCCAGCGTGACGGCGGCCGTAATCAGCGCATCGCGGAAATCGCTGCGCAACAGTTTCGGCTGGTTGCTCGCCACGGCGCGCACGAACGCCGCGTCGATGCTGGGCTGTTCGGCCGGCGTCGGCGGCACTTCGTAGACGCCCTCGGGGCTCACCGTCAGCGTATCGCCGTCCAGAACAGCCTTCGCGTCCTTGAGCATGAAGTACATGCCGCCTTGACCGGCTTTGCCGGCCGCGCATCCCGTATTGACCGTCGCCGCCGCACCGCTCTTGAAGCGCAGCAGCACCGCCTGGCTGTCGGGGACGGTGGTGCTGTCGTCGTCGCGATGAAGCCGCTTGAAGCTGTAGCTGGCCGCGACGGCCTCGACCTCGCCCATCGCCCAGCGCAGCAGATCGACCTGATGCGTGGTCATCTCGACGAGCTGGCCGCCGGACTTGTCGTAAACGCGCCACCACGGTGTACCGGGCAGGCCGCCCCAGCGGAAAATATGCGCGGCGCCCACTTCCTTTCCGGTGAGGAAAGCTTTCAGGCGCATCGGTCCCGGCAGGTAGCGCAGCGTGTAACCCACTTGGGTCAGGATGCCCGCCTTCTTGATGTGCTGCCACGCTTTCTTGGCCTGATCGAGGTACAGATTGACCGGCTTTTCGACGAAGAGGTGGATGCCCTTGTCGGCGGCCAGGATCTCCACGTCGCCGTGCGCGAAGGGCGGAACGCAGACGTAGAGGGCGTCGAGTTTCGCTTCGCCGATCATTTTCTTCGCGTCGGTGTAGACGGCCGCGCCGAAGGGAGCGGCGGCCTGTTTCACGCGCGCTTCGTCGATGTCGCAGAGCGCCGCGATCTCGGCTTCGGGAATTTCCGCCAGGCGCCGCAGGTGCGCTCCGGCGATCCCGCCCGTGCCTACGAATCCGATCCGAACCGTTTTTCCGGCCATGTGCGTCCCCTTTTTTCGAAAGCGTTACGCTTTCAGTTTTGCCACCGACTGCCGCGCGACCAGGGTGGGTTGCAACACCGTTTCCATGCGCATCGGCGCGGCGATGCGGCTGCGATTCACCAATGCTTCCACCGCAAGGTAGCCCAGCTCGAACGCGGGGATGCTCACCGCCGTCACTGCCGAGCCTCTGCGCGTGCCGAGGACGAAGTCGCTGAAGGCCAGGAGCGAGAAATCCTGCGGGATTTGCAGTCCCATTTCGGCGGCCACGTCCAGCGCCGCCGCCGCGAACTCCTCTTCGGTCGCGTACAGCACGGTGGGGCGCGGATTCAGCGTGAGCAGTTTGCGCGCCATCTCGAGCCCTCCGGCGCGGGAAAGCTCCGCGTGCGCGATGCACTCCGGTGCGAGCTTGACGCCCGCGGCTTTGAGGGTTTCGCGCAGGCCCGTCACGCGTTCTTCGAAGAACTGGTAGCGCTCGGGGCCGGCCATCACGCCGATGCGCGTATGGCCCTGGTCGATCAGATACTTCGCGGCCAAGTGCGCGCCGCCCCGCTCGTCGGTGCGCACGATCAATTCCGCGCCGTCGAGCTTGCGATTGAGCGCGATCCACGGCAGCGGAAGCTTAGCGCGCACGAGCATGGCGTCTTCTTCGTGGTTCGAGAAGAGGAAGAGCAGGCCTTTGGCGCCGCCGCGTTTGAGACGGCCGAGGTGTTCGGCTTCGAGGGAATCGGCGAGCCGTCCGTTGGGGTAGGGGGTGAGCTGAAGCGAGAGCCCGTATTCCTGAACCTTGCTCATCACGCCGCTGAAGACGTACGCGAAATAGCCGATGGACCGGTCGTGCAGCGCAGCGGCGTGGGTGTCGGGAACGAAAAGGAGCATCGATCCGGCGCCGCCGGCGGGCAGCGCGGCCGCGGACGCGCCGGTCCAGGCGGTCGCTTTGGCGCTTTTGGAGCGCTTTCCGCGGCGGGCCTTTTCGGGGCGGTAATTCAGCGAAGCCGCGGCCATGCGGACTTTGCGACGCAGGTCGTCGGAAACATCCGCCGAGCCCGAGAGGACCCGCGAGACGGTGGCGGTCGAAACGCCCGCCGCGCGTGCGACGTCGCGCACCCCTGCCATTCCGCATCTCCGTAGCTGAAACTCTAAGTGCGCTAATTGTTACGGCCCGCGCGGGTTTGGCAAGTGAGGGCGGGCGTTTAACCCACCAACCAATCCGCCACCGACGCATCGGAAGCGAGTTTGCGCTCGAGCTTAAGCTTAGACTGCGCACCGGCCGCTCGGTACGCCGCCCGCGCCGGTGCCAGATCGAACTTCGCGCCGGCATGATGAAGGAAAAGCGGGGAGGGGGCGCAGAGCGCCGCGGCGGCGGGTAGGCCGCCGACGCGCATCAGGTGCGGGATCGAGACGCGCCAGAGGTATTCCTGCGGCGCGGAGGTGTCGAGCGTATCGAGATCGGCCGCGACGCGGGCAAGGCCGTGCGCTTGCGTGCGCGCCAGAACGCACCACAGCCCGCCCCAGCGCTGACCGGCCAAATGAACGGCGCTCTTGTGTCTTCGCACCCAAGCGGTTGCCGTCAACAGGTCCTGCACGCGGTGGCAGACCGAAGCTAGGTTGTAGGTCAGTCCGTGCGAAATCCCCGCGGGGCGCTTGGGCATCCCGCGCGCCGCTTCGAAGGTATCGATGGCCAGGACATGCGCTCCGCGTTGAAGCAAGGCTGCGGCGAGCGCGCCGGGGGTGCCTGCCACCGGATCGACGCACGCCGAATGTCCGTACGGATGCACCAGCACCACCCAAGGGGCTCGAGCTTTGGCCTCGGGCGGCTGTAGCCAAAGCGCTTGCACGAGGTCGCCTGCGCCGCGCCGCGTGAGCGAAACGCGCGTCCATCCGCTTACGCGCTTACCCTGGAATGAAGCGAAGGGCTCCAGTCGTGCCTGCACGGCTTCGGGTTGTGGCGTAGACGCTTTCAGTAGCAAGTCGAACAGAGGCTGATGTTTGTCTTTGAATTTCTGGAGTGCGGCGGGCGATTGGGGCAAGGGACCGCGGCGGATGGCGGATCGTGTCCAGGACTCGGCCAGCGCGGTTTCTTTCAGTGCGCACGCGGGCAGCTTGTCGTTGGGAAAGACGCGCAGCCGTTTGAGAGGCTCGGCCTGGAAGGGCCGCTCACGGGCATAGGCCGGATCGTCGATGCCGAACCAGAGCCGCCCCAGCCATCCGTACAGCGCCTCGCGGCTGGCGCGATTATAATTGTGCCCGGCGTGCTGGTGATAGCCTTCGGCCCGCCGCCCCGCGTCCTTCCCGTATAACTGGTAAACCTTACGGATGGCCGGTAACTCGTAGTTGGGTACGTCGGCAGTCCAGTCTCCGGTACAGCTTACGACCAGCAGGGGGCGCGGTGCGATCAGGGCAGTGATCTCGATGTTGTTCGTGCCGATACGCAGCAAAGGAGCGTTCTCGCAGAGGCAACCGCCTTGCATGGTTCCGCTGACCATCACCACCGGCGCGGCGGCGCGGATGCGTTCGTCGATGGCGGCCAGCAGAAAGGTCTGCGATCCGCCGCCGCTGGCGCCCGTGCAGGTCAAGCGTTTGGGATCGACTTCGGGCCGCGCGAGCAGGAAATCTGCCGCGGCGAGGCTGTTGAGCGTTTGCAGGCCTAGGATCGAAAACCCGCTCAAGGCCAGTTCTTCGACTCGATCGGCTCCGAAGCGGTGCTGGATCTGCAGCGCGTCGTTGTAGCCGAGCATATCGTAGCCGAAGGCAACGCCGCCGCGTAGTGCGACGTTGATGCACAACCCCGGCATGGAATCGTCTTCCGGGCCGCGGTTCACCAGCCGGCCTTCCTTCCAATGGCCGTGCGGCACCAGAAGAGCAGGACAGGCGTGACGCTGCGTAGGCAGCGGGTGCGGGCGGTATACGTTTCCGGTCACCAGCAAGCCGGGGAAACTCTCGAAGTATACGTTCTCAATGGCGTACCCGTCGCACACTGTGGTTCGGGTTACATGCGAATTCAAGGGTGCTTGGGGCGGTGCGGGCCAAACGCCCAACGCCAATCGAAGCTGCGCGACCAGTTCCGAGCGGCGCCGCTTCCATTCGGCAAGCGAACGGGGCGGCTCGAAGCGAAACGGGTAATCGAGATGCCGGATTTCCAGCAGGCGGCGGTCGGCAGCAAGTACGGATAGAGCAGCCATACGTGGACTCCTTGAGGCGTGCTTGAACGGAGCGTGATGCGTTTCGTTTCTACCCGTGCGCGCTTTCGTGGCAAGGTGCTCGCCGGAAAGCGTCGGCGCCGCTATAAAGCGGCCATGTCCAATGCATCGGTGAATTACTTCGTAACGTGCGCCAAGGGTCTCGAAGAGGTCGTGGCGGACGAACTGCGCGCGCCGGCGATCGGCGCGGAGTCGATCGAGCCCGGCAGTTCGGGCGTCTATTTTTCGGGAGACCGCGCGACGGGCTACCGCGCGAACCTCTGGTTGCGCTGCGGCGTGCGCGTGCTCCAGGAACATGCGCGCGCGACGGTGATCGGATCGGAAGAACTGTACGAATGGGCGCGCGGCATCGACTGGCCGGCGTTGATGAAAGTCGAGCAGACCTTCAGCGTCGATGCACGGGTTTGGGACAGCGCGATCACGCACAGCAAGTACGCGGCCCTGACTATCAAGGATGCGCTTTGCGATACCTTTCGCGACAAAAAGGGGTCGCGCCCGGATGTGAATGTGCATCACGCGGATCTGCCGCTTTTCTTGTACCTGCACCGCGACGTGGCGGTGCTGTATCGAGACATGAGCGGCACGACGCTGCATAAGCGCGGGTACCGCGACGCGTTGCATAAGTCTTCGCTAAACGAGTGTGTGGCCGCTGGGATGCTCTTGATGAGCGGCTGGGACGGATCGGCGCCGCTTCTGGATCCGATGTGCGGCAGCGGGACGCTGGTGATCGAGGCCGCTTGGCTGGCGATGCGCCGCGCGCCTGGGCTGTTGCGGGATGTCTTCCCGCTGATGCGCTGGCCGGATTTCGACAAGAAGGCTTGGAAGGAAGTACGCGCGGCAGCGGAAGCGGTTGCCTTGCAGCAGCCGCCCGCGCTGCTGATGGCCAACGATATACACGGAGGCGCACTATCGCTGGCTAAGAAGGACGCGCGTTCGGCAGGTGTGGAGCGCTTCATCCGCTTCAGCAATAAGGACGTGGCGCACTACACGCCGCCGGAGAAGCCGAAGCTGGTGGTGAGCAACCCGCCTTGGGGCGAACGTTTGCAGCCGGCGGATCTGGAAGCGGATTGGAAAGCGCTCGGCCGGTTCCTTAAGGGGCATTGCGGCGACGCGGACGCGTGGATTCTCTCGGGTAATGCCGAGATCACGCGGCATCTGGGGCTCAAGTCAGAGCGCAAATACCCCATACGAATCGGGCCGGTGGATGCGCGCATAATCCACTACCGCATCCTGCCGCCTCGCAAGGCCGCCGAAGTCAGCTCTTGAGCAGGCGTTTGGCTTCTTCGGCGGCTTCGGTTCCGGCGTGGTTCTGAATCAGGTCTTCCAAAACCGGGCGCGCTTGGTCTTTCAATCCATTGGCCAGGTAATTCTTCGCAGTCTTCAGCTTCCGTATGGCATCGCGTTCGCTCGCTTTGGTTTCCAGCGAGGCCATGAGTGTCTTGTCGGCGCGAATCTTGGCGGCGGCTTCGGCGGCGCTCTTCGCATGCGCCGTATCCGGATACGCCTGAACCACTTTGTCGTAGACCTCCAGGGCGCGAAGGTAAGCTTTGTCCGCTTCGAACTTGCGGGCCTGGGTTAACGCCGCTTCGGCCGAGGCTTCGGCTTCCTGCTTCGCAACGCCGGCCTTGATCGCCGGGTCGTTGACGAGGGCGTTCATGCGATCCTGGGCCTGCTGTCCGGTTGGAAGCCCCTGGAAACGCTTTGAGGCCTCACGGAAAGCCGCGATCGCCGTGGCGTGCTGGCCTTGCTTGGCTTGCGCTTCGGCGCTTTCGAGGGCCGTGCGAGCTTCGGCCTCGATCTTGGCGCGCAGTTCCAGCGCCTGCTTCACTTCGGGCGCATCGGCAGGGAGGTTCAGCGCGTCTTCCGTCAGCTTGAAGACTTCGGCGAAGCGTTGCGCATCGGCGGCTTTGGCCGCCGCATCGAGCTTGGGCTTGAATTCCGCCAACCGCGCGCGTTCCACGCGGTGGAGTTGGTCGTACAGCCATTCGAAGATGAGCTTCTTGGCTTTCGGGCCGATGCTGTGACCTTGCCCTTCGATTTTATGAAAGACCACGCTGCGGTAGCCCGCCTTCTTGAGATTGGCTTCGGCTGCGACGCCGTCGGGCCCTAAGTTGGCGAGGTTCCACTCGCCGTCGCCGACTTCGATGAACCAGGGCAGGTCGAGCGGGTAACGCTTGTCGGGAACGATCATGCTCCAGCAGTTCGCGCCGGTCAGAAATACGCCGCCGGTAAACGGGCTCTTCGGCGCCTTGCGATCTTGATACAGCCAGAGGTACGTCCATGCGCACGCGCCACCGGCCGAGAAGCCATTCAGGTACACGTTGGACGTATCGATGCTGTAGGCGGCGAATACCTCGTCCAGAATCGCGTCGATTTTTTTGCCGGTAGCCTGCTCACTGCGCGTCCAGTTGCCGTGGTTGAAGGTAGGCGCAACGACGATGTACTCGCTGCCGCTTAACTTACGTCCTCCGTCCAGCGCCGTACCGTCGGGATTCCACATCGTCGCAAAGTGCTGCCCGTTGCCTCCCGAGCCGTGAATCGAGAAGAGCAGCGGGTACTTGCGTTCGGGTTTGTAATCGCCCGGGACCTTCATCCAGTACTCTTGCCCTGGATCGTCCTTAAGCGTGAGTTTGAAATGCCCCGTCTGTGCGGCCCATGTGGACGGGATCGCACTCAGGCACAGCAAGCTCCAAAGCACCAGACGAGTATGCAACATCGATTAGTCCTCGTGTACTTGATCCGTTCTGGATGGCGCAGCCGAACTTGGACTCAAACATTCAGCTTGCTTGGATGACGTATTCACCAGGAAGTTTGCCGCACTTAAATGAGTTAACCTTTTTGGGATGATCCTTTTGTATAGGGTTCTAAAGGCGTGTCATTTTGACTTGATAGGGATGGGGCGGGTTGAATGAAGGGATGTTGGGCTAACAATTAAAGCCATTTTATATAAGGAGTTACATATTAGTACCGCGCTTGGTGCGCTGGTACGAAGGTTGTTAGGTATTCCGTTGCAAGATTAAGGAGGAAATGAGATGCGAGCCGACAAGTTTACGATCAAGGCCCAAGAGGCGATTCAAGATGCGCAGCAGTTGGCGCTGAAGAGCGAGCACCCGGAGCTCACGACAACCCATTTGCTTGCGGCGTTGCTGGGGCAGGACGGCGGGCTGGTTTCGCCGCTGCTTCAGAAGATCGGCGCCGATCCGAGCCGCTTGAAGACCGAGGTGATGCTGAAGCTCGACAAGATGCCGCGGCAGTCCGGGGAGCCGCATCCGAGCGCGGCGTTGCAGAAGGTATTGGCGCTGGTCGAAGACGAAGCCAAGAAGTTGAAGGACGACTACGTCAGTACCGAGCACTTGCTGCTGGCGCTGGTGGCGGCGAAGGACGAGACGTCGCGGCTACTCACGGATGCGGGGGTTTCGCGGGATGGCATCCTTAAGGGATTGCAGGCGCTGCGGGGCAGTCAGCGAGTCACGAGTGCGACGCCCGAGGCTCAGATGCAGGCGTTGGAGAAGTACGGCAAGGATCTGACGGAGCTGGCTCGGAAGGGCAAGCTGGATCCGGTGATTGGGCGCGACGAAGAAATCCGCCGCGTGATGCAGGTGCTCTCGCGGCGCACCAAGAACAATCCGGTACTGATCGGGGAGCCCGGAGTGGGCAAGACGGCCATCGCCGAGGGTCTGGCGCGGCGCATTGTGGCCGGCGACGTGCCCGAGGGATTGAAAGACAAGCAGCTCGTGGCGCTGGACTTGGGCGCGCTGATCGCGGGGACCAAGTTCCGGGGCGAATTCGAGGAGCGTTTGAAGGGGGTAATCCGCGAAGTCGTGGAGAGCGACGGACGGGTGATCCTGTTCATCGACGAACTGCATACGATCGTGGGCGCGGGCGCGGCGGAAGGCGCGGCGGATGCGGCGAACATGCTCAAGCCGGCGCTGGCGCGGGGCGAGTTGCGCTGCATCGGCGCCACGACGCTGGACGAATACCGCAAGCATGTCGAGAAGGACGCGGCGTTGGAGCGGCGCTTCCAGCCGGTCATGGTCAACGAGCCGACGGTCGAGGATACCATCGCGATTCTGCGCGGCTTGCAGGAACGCTACGAAGTTCACCACGGCGTCCATATCACCGACGGCGCGCTGGTTTCGGCGGCGACGTTATCGCAGCGCTACATCGCAGACCGCTTCCTGCCGGACAAGGCCATCGACCTGATCGACGAGGCCGCGAGCGCGCTGCGCATCGAGATGGACAGCATGCCCAGCGAACTGGACCGGCTGAACCGCCGCATCATGCAGCTCGAGATCGAGCAGACGGCGCTGAAGCGCGAGAAGGACAAGGCCAGCACCGAGCGGCTGGAGAAGCTGGTGAAGGAGCTTTCCGAACTGCGCGAGCAGGCTCAGGGATTGCAGGCGCGCTGGCAGAACGAAAAGGATGTGATTCTCAAGATCCGAAAAGACAAAGAGCAGATCGAGGCGTTGCGGCACGACGAAGAGCAGGCCACGCGGCAGGGCAAGCTGGAGCGCGCGGCGGAGCTGAAGTACGGGAAGATTCCCGAACTGGAGCGGAAGATCGCCGGCCAGCAGGATGCGCTGAAGAAGCTCCAGGGCGGCGGGGCGCTGCTGAACGAGGAAGTTAACGACGAGCATGTGGCGAAGATCGTCTCGCGCTGGAGCGGGATCCCGGTTACGCGGCTGCTGGAAAGCGAAAAGGCCAAGCTGCTGCGGATGGAAGACAACATCCGGCAGCGCATGGTCGGGCAGGACGAAGCGGTGGAAGCGGTTTCCAACGCCGTTCGGCGCGCCCGCGCGGGCTTGGCCGATCCGAACCGCCCGCTGGGCAGCTTCCTGTTCCTGGGGCCGACCGGCGTCGGCAAGACCGAGCTGGCCAAGGCGCTGGCCGAGTTCCTCTTCGACTCCGAGCAGGCGCTCGTGCGCATCGATCTGAGCGAGTACATGGAGAAGCACAGCGTCAGCCGCCTGATCGGCGCGCCACCGGGCTACGTAGGCTACGACGAAGGCGGGCAGCTCACCGAGGCTGTGCGCCGCCGACCGTACAGCGTGGTGTTGTGCGACGAAGTGGAGAAGGCCGCGCCGGAGGTGCTGAACGTATTCCTGCAGCTTCTCGACGACGGGCGCCTCACCGATGGGCATGGCCGTACGGTGGACTTCCGCAACACGATCGTGATCTTCACCAGCAACTTGGGCAGCCAATACCTGCTGGAGATGGAAGACGACGCAAAGGCCAAGACGCTGGTTCTGGAGGCCGCGCGGACGCACTTCCGCCCGGAGTTCCTGAACCGGCTTACGGCGCAGATCGTATTCGGCCGGCTGGACCGCCGGCAGATTCTGAAGATCGTGGAGATTCAGCTTCAGCAACTGCAGAAGCGCTTCGACGAGAAGAAGCTGAAGTTGAACTTGGACCGCGAGGCGAAAGAGTACCTCTGTCACATTGGCTACGATCCGTCCTTCGGTGCTCGTCCGTTGAAGCGGGCGCTGGAGCTGCATCTGGTTAATCCGCTTGCGCGTGAACTGTTGGCCGGGGGCTACGCCGACGGCGGCGCGATTCAGGTGAGCGCCGCGCCGAACGGGGAGGGGCTGATCTTCGGGAAGGGCTAAGTAAAGGCGATTGCGGAATGCGGATTTCGGATTGAAAGGCAAGCACAGGGCGATTGGCATCCATGCAGGCGGCGAGAAGCGCCGTGCCTTGCGGACGCTTATCTTACGCCACCCGCACTAAGCGTAATTATTCGTTAGCTACTCGTGCTTGGTATACCAATCGCTCAACGCATGTTAAATCGGGCCTGCCGAACGTTCTTCGATAATCCCAACAGTCTCCAAGAGCTTATAGACGCCTTCGGAGTCTGATGCTCCATCTTGCCGAACATAGATAGGCTCCGACCTGCGAAGCGCCGCTGAGCGCATCACGACGTCTGACCGACAGAAATGACGCTTCATGGTCCAGTCTGTATACCTGCGTGCCTTCCTCGATTGGCGCTCAACTTCTCGCGCGGTGTGGTGTATCTCAAGAGCCGTGAATCGTGACTGGGTGCCGTTCGTCCCGCTTTCGGACAGGGAGCTTTCGATCATGCTGCGTGGAGTCATGCTGGTTCTCGGGCTGTACCTGGCGGTGGCCATGGTAGCCGCGGAGGAGGATCCCTCTGCCGTGGTCCAGGATTTCGAGCAGGCGTTCGAAATCAGCAAATGGCCGCCGGAGAAACCGGGCGAGATCGCGTTCTCGAAGGATTGGAAGGCCGACGGTGCACATTCACTGCGCATCGACGCGGGACTGATGGCGGCGTTGAGCACGCTGAAGCTGAAAGACTGGAACGGGTATTCGGTGCTGCGCATACGCGTCAATAACCCTACCGACAAGACCGTGAGCATCGGCTTCGAACTGCAGGACCAGCATGGACACTTTCACGAACGGCACCAGAACGGCTTCGGCGTTCAACCGGGCGAGCATACGATCGAACTGGATTTCAGCGGCGGGCTGTGGCGCGGCGAAGAGAACAAGCCGTACCGGGGCAAGATCAAGACGCCGATCGACGTGGGCCGCATCACGCGGGTGAGCTTCACCAACGGCGGCGAGGGCGCCATTTTCCTCGACCGGATGGAAGTGGTGAAGGTGAAGAAACTCGAGACGCCCGGCGGCTTCGCGTTCGATTTCGGCAAAACGGGCCACCAGGTGATGGGCCAGTATCTCGGCGTGCACGAGAATACGATGTACGAAGATCAGCGCGGCTACGGGATGCTGGGCGGGCGGCCATCGGTCCTGAACAAAGCCACGTCGTACCCCACGCCGCTGTTGGGGGACGGGTTGGGCTTCAATGCGGGGGGCTTTCGCGTCAAGCTGACCGGCGGCGATTACCTGGGCTGGGTGGCCTACGAACGCAGCGGGTTCTGGGAGGAAGAGCATTGCGCGTATACGCGCGCGGCGTTGCAGGTGAACGGCGCGGCGGTGCACGAACACGACTTCGCGCTCAGTGCAGCTCATTTCCTCCTTCAAGACACGGAGATTACGGACCTCGCGCAGTTATCCGAAAAGCTGATCTGGCCGGCGTCGGGCGTTGCCACCTTTAAGTTCAAAGCCGCGGCGGGCGAGAATACCTTCACGCTCGATGTGAAAGACTCCCGGCACCTGCCGCTGCGCGTGGCGGGGCTGATCCTCGCACCGGATACGGCGGAAGGCCGCGCGTTCCTCGATGCGCACGTGGCGCTGCAGAAGAAGACGATCGCAACGATCTACGCTCCGCAAGACCGCGGCCGGCGCAAAGATCGTTCGGCGCCCGCCAAGCCTCTGGTTGCCGAACCGCTCGAACCCGGAGCGCAGATGTATCCGCGCGACTGGCCGTCGAAGCCCGAAGGCGCGCCGATTCCCGAGTTGACGGCCGTGACCGGGCAGAAGGTGACGGTGCAGTTAGGGGTTTACGCCACCCAGGAGTTGGCTCTGACGGCGAGCGGTTCTGCGCTTAAGGGCCCCGGCGAACTTCCCGTACCGCAGGTCGCGCACGGGCGCTACATGCCGCAGCGAACGTACGGCGTAGGCGCGGTCTGGCTGGATGTGAATCACTTCCGGCCCGAACCGAGTTTCACGTGCGGTCCCGAGGTAAGCCGACCCGTGTTGTTCGAGTACGACGTGCCGGCCGATGCGAAGGCCGGCGTTTACACGGGTACGGTGACGTTGGCGGGGGGCGGCGAGAAGCTGGACCTGCCGGTCAAGTTGAACGTCGTGGCCATGAAGCTCGCCGGGATTCCGCGACCGGTGGGTCTGTTCAAAAACGCGTTGCCTTTCGGTCCGGAGACGGTGGGCGAAGACACGTGGTGGAGTTTGCAGGAGAGCCTGCTGCAAGAACAAGGCCGCGCAGGTCTGACCTGCACTTCCGGAGGGCCCGGACTCGATATTCGCTTGTCGAACGGAAAGATGGAAGGAGCCGCGGCCGTGAAGTATCTCAAGCTGGCGGCGCAATACGGAATGGATAAAGGCTTTACGAATTACGGCGGATATACGAACCGATTGCATCAAGGCGCGGGCGACCCGCAGGCACTGGCGGCTGGGATGAAGGCCTTCGAGCAGGAGCACGGCCTGCCCCCGTTTTTCTGGTACAGCTACGACGAACCCGGAACCGACGCGGAAAAGCAACGCGTGCTGGCCTACCTGGCCCCGTACACGAAGGCCGGGCTGCGCACCATCGGCTACACGAGCGTCCATCGCGGCGACAAACTGTGGGAAGAATTGGTTGCGAGCAGCTACGCACCGGCGGTGAATATTCATGACGCGAAGTGGCTGCAGGAGATGAGCGCGGCGGGCAAGCATCCGTGGGTCTACAACAACGGGCTGGTCCGGTACGGACAGGGGATTCACCTCTGGCGTAATTTCAAGCTGGGAGCCGAAGGGCGGATGGACTGGATCGGGATCTTCACGCAGGGTTTCGCATTCCACAACCTGGATAGCCGCGAGCCGTCGTTTCCGTGCTTTCTGGTGCACGAGAAGCTGGGCGCATTGAAGACGCCGGCTTGGCTGAGCGTGCGCGAGGGCCTGCTGGACGCGCGCATCCGATACACGCTGGAGCAGGCGGCGAAGCCGGACGATCCGGCGCTGCAGGTGTGGAGCGTAGAGGGCTACCGTGCCGACGAGGCGAAATGGACGAACGAGGCGCTGACGCAGGCTCGCATGGCGATGCTGAAGCGGTTGCAGGAATTGGCGAAGTAGGGCGGCGGCGGCCGCCGATTTTCAAGTCTTCGGGGGAGGGAGGGCATTTAGGAGAATTCCCAGTGAAGTTCTTTACTTTGAAGCCATGGCCGCGTTCCAAAGGACCACCTGGTTTCGTTAATCCATTTGACGATCATTTCGCGAGCTTCACCGGATGAAGTTCGATCCCAGTGCGGGTAATCCGGTTCACGCAGGAGCCAATGGTAGAGCTTTTCCCATGCGGTCTCGAGGGCGTTGTGCTTTGCGATTTGCCAATTATTCTCGTGATAAAGCTTATGAATCTGGAGGCGTAGAAGCGCCATTTCGAATTCTTCCGATTCTACATTCGGACCCATGGGTTCTTGCCTCATGGCATACAAGACAGCTCTTAAATAATAGGAGTTGAGATCGGCAAGAAGAAATCGATCGGCTCGATGGGCGTCAATCCAGGCATACAATCGGTCCCACCGCACTTGGAAGTAATCGGCTTTTACGCGTGAAGTGCGCGCCTCGCGCTGGGCGGCTTCAAAGCGCTTTCGAAGTTCGACAAGCCCTGGATTGAGCATGTGCAGTGTCCTCCGCACGGTTCGCACGATTGGGGACTAAAATGCAAACTGCGGAAAATCGTCCATATGTCCGAACTTGGCATACCAATCCCAAATCCATCCGCGAACGACGTACAACGCCTCGGTCCCGTTCTTGCGATTCCAATGTTCTAGTTGGGCTTCGGTTTGCGCCCAAGCCTGCAGGGTCATCCAGGACGTTTCGTAGCGATCTTGCTGTTCACGCAGGCGCTCGAGCGTCCGCGACTGGTAGGCAATTCGGCGCAAAGCTAAGTGCTCTTGAAATCGGCCGTGGATAAGATCCGGACCGCTGTCGTCGTAGGTGAGCGCTGCGGCAAAATGGCGGAGTACCATAGGTCCCGGTATGCCTGCAAACGCATCGGTCGGTTCTTGCGCTAACCACCAGGCCTCCAACCGCAACCAGCGCTGAATCAGTCGATCGGTCTCACGCCTGAGTCGTTCGCATTCGCTCTCTAACTTTCGAACTTCGGAGTGCCATTGGGGCCGGGCGGATGCGGACATGTCGCGCCTCCAGGATGAGTGAAAGAGTTTCCGTTTCGTGTCTTGCACTCGTGCATAGGTAATCCCATAGACAGGGTGCCTGTCAACGCTTCGCCCGAATTATCGGACGTTTTTTGCAATTAATTCCAACTCTAGCAGCGAACGCTGAAAGACTACGAATCTTCCAGGCTGCGGCGCTGCCTTTGAGCTTTGTGAATTTGCTTCCAGCGCCGCTTCACGTTCAAGGCCAGTTGGGGATCGGCTTGGCGCGTCTGGAACGCGGCTTCTCGCCGCAGCTTTTCGAAGTTGGACCAGCGTCCGGGCTCAAGCTGGCCGCTTTCCAAGGCGGCTCGGACCGCGCAGCCAGGCTCGGCCTGGTGGCGGCAGTCGCGAAAGCGGCAATGCAGAGCAAGGGCTTCCACGTCCTGGAAGGCCTCGCCGATACCGCCGCCCTCCGCGAGTCCCAGTTCGCGCATGCCGGGCGTGTCGATCAGCAGCGCGCCGCCGGGCAGGCGGTGCATCTGGCGGGCGGTGGTGGTGTGGCGGCCCTTGTCGTCGTTACCGATGGAGCGGACTTCGGCCGCGGCGATGCCGAGCAGGCGGTTGACGAGGGTGCTCTTGCCCACGCCGGACGAGCCCAGCAGCACCGCGGTGGCGCCCGGGGCGAGCCACGCGGCAAGGGCGCTCATCCCTGAACCGCTTATCGCGCTGAGCGCCACGGCGCAGACGCCGCAGGCGCGTTCGACTTCCGCCGCCGCGTGGGCAGGATCGGGATGCAGATCGGCCTTGGTCAGGACCACGACCGGATCAGCGCCGCTTTCGGCGGCCAGCGCCAGGTAGCGTTCGAGCCGGCGCGGGTTGAATTCCTGATTCAGCGAAGTGGCCAGAATCGCCACGTCCACGTTGGCCACGATGGGCTGCACGCCACCCCGTGCGGCGGGAGCGCGCCGAACGAAAACGCCGCGGCGTTCGAATACGCGCTCGATGCGCGCGTGCCCTCCGCCGGGCACGAGGCTCAATTCCACCCAGTCGCCCACGACCGGACGCGCGTTTACGTCGTGTTCGGCCGCGGCCTTCAGCCGGCCGGACAGTTCGGCCTTTGCCGCGCTTTCCGCGCCCGCGATTTCGTACAACGTCCGGTGCTCGGCGACGATCCGGGCCAAGCGGCCCGGCAACGTTCGTTCCCCGGTCGTCTGTGCTTCGAAGAACGGATTCCAGCCCCACGCTTCCATGCTTTCGTTCACGCTCGGCGCTCCGCTTAGCGATTGATGAATCGCACGCAAGCATGCCCGCGCCGCAAGCCGACGCTCACGACGGACGTGAGGGCTCGGCGCGGACGCGTGCAAGCGTGCGTGCAGTCAGATCGGAGAGAAGCGGAACCGCCGGGCGAGCGCGCCCGGCATGCGAAAGCGTAAGCTTGCGCTTACGAAGCGTGCCCTGCGCCGGCGGGTCCGCGTACGGCAGTCGCGTTTTTGTTCATAATTTGGACCCTCCGGAGTTGGCCTTCGCTCATGCGAAGGAAGTGCGGGAACTAAACCACATGTTCGTGCGTTGTCAACTCGGCAGGCTCGTGCGCGTACAAGTGTTTTGCGAGTTCCACGAGTTTGGCGTCCCGCCAGCGCTCGAGTTCCTCTACACCGCGGCCGGCAAGGTGCGCGTCCATCTGTTTGAGCACTTCGTGTTTCGCGGCTTCGGGCACGCGGTCCCAGCGCGCCAGATCGGCCATGTAAACTTCCAGGGCGGGGCCAAGGTGCTCGAAGAAGTTTCGATATCCGCCGGGGCCGCCGGCGAGATGGTAGGTGAGGTGCTGGCCCATGAACGCCCAGCGCAGGCCCGGACCGGCGTAGAGGGCTTTGTCGACGTCTTCCAGACTCGCGACGCCGCGCGCGACAAGGTCGATGGCTTCGCGCCAGACGGCCGTCGCCAAGCGATTGGCGAGATGGCCGGGAACCTCCTGGTTGAGCGTGACGGGGATTTTGCCGAGCGCGGCATAGAATTCGTGCGCTTTGCGCAAGCATTCGGGAGCGGTGCGCGGCCCGCCGACCAGTTCGACGAGCGGAATCAGGTGCACGGGATTGAACGGATGCGCAATCAAGAAGCGTTCGGGATGCGTCCAGCTTTCCTGCATGCGGCTGGCGAGCAAGCCCGAAGTACTGCTGGCGACGAGGGCATCCGCGGGTGCGAAACGTTCGATCGTTTCGTGCGCCTCGCGCTTGACCGCGTAATCCTCGAGCACCGACTCATGCACGAAAGCCGCGTTTGCCAAGGCGGTATCCGGATTCGGACAGAGGTGGATGCGTTCGATGGCGGCAGGCGCGTAAACGTCTTCCCAAGAGGTGAGGATGCGAATGGCCTTCTTGCAGCCGGAGGCCAGCGCTTCGGCGCTGCGGTCGTAAAGGCGTACGTCCAGGCCTCGGGCGGCGAAGAGCGCGGCCCAACTGGCGCCGATGGTGCCGGCTCCAAAGACGGTGACCGATCGGATCGGGGCGGAAGACATGGGGCGGCTCCTTAGAATGCGACTTGGTTTTTGCCCTTTAACTCGAGCATGCGGCGCGCGTCATCTGGGCGCGCAATTTCGAGCGAAAGCGAGTTCAGAATGCCGCGTATCTTGCGCACCTGGTCGGCGTTGGAGCGCGCCAGTTCGCCAGGACCGAGGTAGAGGCTGTCTTCGAGGCCCACGCGCACGTGGCTGCCGCGCAGCGCTCCGGCGGTGGCGAGAGGCATCTGATGCCGCCCCGCGCCAAGGACCGACCAGTGTAAGGCGTTACCGAACAGGCGCGTGGCGGTCTGCGCCATGAAGTTCAGGCATTCCATTTCAGGCCCGATGCCGCCCAAAATTCCAAAAATGGTTTGGATGAACAGAGGCGGACGGACGAGTTTTCGATCCAGAAAATGAGCTAAATTATAGAGGTGTCCCGCATCGTAACATTCGAACTCGAATTTCGTACCGCAGCCTTCACCGAGGTCTTTCAGGATCCGTTCGATGTCGGCAAAGGTGTTCTTGAAGATGAAGTCCTTGCTGCCGGAGAGGTACCCTTGCTCCCAATCGTGCTTCCACTCCCGAGGCTTTTCGAGCATCGGGTAGAGCCCGAAGTTCATCGAGCCCATATTCAGCGAACACATTTCGGGCTTCGCGCGCAACGCCGCTTGCAAGCGGTCGGTGACGGTCATGTTCTGCCCGCCGCCGGTGGTGATGTTGATGACGGCGTCGGTGGCGCGCTTGATCTCGGGAAGGAAGGCCAAGAAGGCGTCCGGATCGGGGGAGGGGCGGCCATCGAGCGGGTCGCGCGCGTGGAGGTGGAGAATGGAGGCTCCGGCCTCGGCGGCGGCGATGGCTTCGGACGCGATCCGCTCGGCGGTGACCGGCAGGTGCGGGGACATGCTGGGTGTATGGACGCTGCCGGTGATGGCGCAGGTGACGATGACGGGGCGGGGGGGCATGGCCGGCCTCCTGGGTTTCCCTACAAGAAACACTGTATCTTGAAAAGAAACGATGTCAAGGGACCGGCTGCTCGAATCTTTACGCTTCGCCTGCAAGCATCAGCGTTTTTTGGAACGTTTGGGCTTGGCGCCGGCCGGTTCGTCCTGCACGAAAAAGTCGAGGTAGCGGACGGTCTTCGAACCTAGGGCGCGGGCGGTATGCGGGAGGCGCGGGTTGAAGTAGAGCGAATCGCCGGGCTCGAGCACCATCGTGTCGGCCTCGATGGTGAATTCCATGCGCCCTTCGAGCATGTAGACGAATTCCTCGCCGCCGTGCTGGAAGGTGCCGGGCGGGTCGGTGGGCTTCATGGTGAGCAGAAAGGGTTCCATGGTTTTACCGGGCATGGCGAGGGCCAGCGCTTCGTAGGCGTATCCGAACTGCGACCCGTCGCGGGTGATCCGTTCACCCTGGCCTTTACGGGTGAGGACGTAGTTCGGCCGGTCGTTCGATTCGCTGAAGAATTCGGCCAGCGGCACCTGCAGCGCGTCGCCGATGCGCAGCACCGTGGAAATGGGCGGCGAGATCAGCCCGTTTTCGATCTTCGAAAGCGTACTCTTGGTGAGGCCCGCGCGTTCGGCGGCCTCGGCGAGGCTGGAGCCTTTTTTCTGGCGCCATTTGCGGATGTTCGCGCCGACGGTTTTCTCGTCCATGCGCCCCAGTATACGTCGGACCGCGGCGCTTGCCCGCGCCGGAAACGAAAGCTACCGCGCGGCCAGAATTTCCCGCGCCGCGCGTACGACGCGCCGGCGCAGTGCGTAGCCGCCGATCATCCCCAGCGCGCCGAAAAGCCCGAGCGGCACGCTCCAGTCCAGGAGGCGTCCGCCCACAAATCCGGGCCAGTTACTGCCGAGATGGATGGCCAAGGCTAAGGCCATGCAGGCCGGCGAGACGGTGGTGATCCAGCCTGCCGCGATCAGCGTGCTGCGGGCGAGCATGCTCGTGCGCCCCAGCAATTCGGCATGCACCAATCCGAGTACGGCTCCGTAGAAGATCCAGGCGACGATCAATGGAGCGAGCCAGATCGATACTTCCCAAACGATGCCCACGCCGGGCGTGGCGACCATGATCCCAAACGCCGAGCCCAAGGCGATGACGATGACAAGCCACTCGGCGAGCGAACATTGAAGCCGCCGAAACAATAGGTGCCCGAAGTACATGCCCAAACCGGCGGCGACGGCCACGTTGGCGGCGCTGCCGACGATTTGCAGCCAAGGGGTGAGGATAAACAGGTTGGCGGCGGTGAAGACAAGGGCCAGCGAAACGGCCCAGCGGAGCATGCCTATATCGAAGCCCGCGCGTTTTGCGCGGAGCGAGCGGTTCGTGAGCGGGACGGTCAAGGCCGCGGCTTGCTCGCTCATTCGCGCAGTTCCTGGGCGGGCGGCTGTTCGGGTTGGGCGGGCGGCAGGCGGAAAACGGGGTCGTCGGCCGGGGCAATAGAGCTGTTGAGCGTGGGCTTGCCCGACATCTTCAGCTTTTGAATCGCAGCCTCGGGAATGTGCTCGTTGCTCCAGTGGTTGTAGCCGCCGTCGTCGTGTCCGTCGGCTCCCACGCCGTAGATGCGCAACAAGCCCGGATGGAGCGGGGGCTCTTCTGGCGCATTGGGAAATTGCCGCACGAAGCCCAGCGGGTCGGAACGACAGCGCAGCGGCATTCCGTTGATCGTATCCGTGGGTACACGCTCGAGATACTGGGGCGCCAGGTCCTCGATCCGTTCGGGATCGCGCCCGTGCTCTATGCGGTATTCGAGCAGCGCCAGCGCCGTGTCGGCGGCAAGGGCCTGATCGGCGGAACGAATGTAATTGTCGGCAAAGCGTTCGATGACCGGAATCAGCAACCGAGTGAGCGCGGTGGGGCCGTTCGATTGTTCGTTAAGGAGTCGGTCCACGGTTCCGGGCTCGATACGCTTGCCGGCTTGGAGCTTCGCAAGCATGAAGCTGTAGATATTCTCCATCGCTTGGCGTTCGGATCCATACCAGACGGACCAAACCCCTCCGGCGCGGGGTACGGGAATACCCAGGCCCGCGGCCGCAGGACTTATATTCATTGAAAACATGCCGTCGAATGTATACATGCCGAACCGGGATTCGCCGTCCAGCAAACGCGCCGCGCGTTCCAGGGGCTGGCGCTTTAAAAAGTTGGCCGCACGGTAGGCGCGCACGTCTTCGAGTTGACCGGGCGTATGACGATCCACGATCTGCTGCAAGGTTTGGTCGGCGATGCCGTCCATGGCCACGGCCACCAAGCCGTTGATCAGGATCGGATCGGTTTCGGCGAAGCGCGCGAGCCGGTAAATGGCTTTCAGCCGTTTCGCCGCGGCTTTGTGGTCACCGGCTCTGGCATGCCAAAGGGCGTCGAGGGCGAGAATCCGCGCCGCGCGCCGAAGTTGCGCGAGATGCGGAAGCAGGATCCCGAAACCCTTTGAGTAGTCCAAATTCCAGTGGCTGCGTTCCAGCTCGGCCGCGCTCAGGAGGTCCAGGAGAGACGTTTGAAGAGCCGCGAACTCCGAGGCCACGTTGGGATCGTCCCACATCTCGGGGAGGTAATGTCCGAGTCTGCTTTCGATGTTTTCGGTGGCGCCGGCCGCATAAACAGGAAAAGCCGCAAAGGCCTTATTCAAAGTGAGCGCGGCATTGTGTTCATCAGCCAACGGCGGCGGCGCTAATTCGTGTAGACGTTTTTTGCTTTCCGCGTAATTCGCCTGCGGATCGCCGGCGTCTACGCGCATGATGACCAGAGCCAGCCCGACCGCCAGGCCCAGCGCCAGCGGAAGTTGCCACAGTACGCGGTGACCGGGGCAGAGGTACCAGGCCGCCAAGGCCGCGCGGTCGAGTCTGCCGGATGAAGCAGGCGATTCGGTCTGCATCTTCCTATCTTACTTCATCGGTGCTTATCCTTACAGGCGCACTCGTGCGCGTTGACGATGGCCGGTCGTTGGCCTAATCTGCTCCCTCTTTATTGGGGAGGCGGTGCGGATCCCCGCGAATCGGAAGGGAGCGGTTTCGATGGCGTCGGTGCTTGAAGCCCTGGAAGCTCTGGAGGCGGAGGCGCGCAGCGCATTCGCCGCGGTGAAGTCGGCCGAGGACCTGGAGAAGGTCCGCATCGAGTACTTGGGCAAGAAAGGCAAGTTGAAGGACGCCAAAGCGCAGGTGGGCCAGGCCGCGGCCGAAGACCGGCCCAAAGTCGGCGCGCGCGCGAAGGAACTCGAGGCCGCCGTGCAAGTCTGCTTCGAAGAGGCGCAAGCGCGGCTGGTTTCCGGCGGCCCGGCGCTGAGCGGCGTCGAAGCGCTGCGCGACGAGCGGATCCAGAAGCTGAAGAAGTACGAAGCCGTACACGGCGCAGGCAGCGCGTGGGGCGCGCGCTTCGCCAACGTCTCGGCCATCGAGGATCTGCGCAAGAAGTTTCCAGCGCTGGCCGAGGGCCAGCCACCGGACAGTAACCAGACCCTGGGCACAGGCCGGATCGCCGCACGCGTGATGCTGCGCCGCGACCAGTCCAAGAAGCTGATCTTCCTGACGGTGGCCGACCAGTCGGGCGAGTTGCAGGTGGCGCTCTGGAACAAGAAGCTGCCCGAGGCGGCGCTGGACCTCCTGCGCGAATCGCTCGACCTGTGGGACCTCGTCGGTGTGGAAGGCGAGTTGGCTTACACGCAGCGCGGCGAACCCACGCTGTGGGCGACGGAGATCAAGCTGCTGACGAAGTGCCTCGCGCCGCCGCCCGAGAAGCACCACGGTCTGACGGACAAAGAGACGCGCTACCGGCATCGGCATCTGGATCTGATCAGCAATCCGGATTCGCGCAAAGCGTTCATCACGCGCGCGAAGCTTGTCAGCGGCGTACGGCGCTTCCTCGACGATCAGGGCTTCCTGGAGATGGAGACGCCGGTCTTGCAAACGATCCCCGGCGGCGCGGCGGCGCGCCCGTTCAAGACGCACCTGAACGCGCTGGGCATCGACATGTTCATGCGCATCGCGACCGAGATCCCGCTCAAGAAGCTGCTCGTCGGCGGGCTCGATAAGGTCTACGAACTGGGGCGGATTTTCCGCAACGAGGGTGTGGACTACAGCCACAATCCCGAATTCACGACAGTCGAATTGTATCAAGCCTACGCCGATCTGCGGGACATGATGGCGCTCGTCGAGAACCTCGCCAGCCACCTCGCGCGGGAACTGACCGGCGGCACGACGGTCACGTTCCGCGGCAAGCCGGTGAAGCTCGGCGCGCCCTGGCCGCGGCTGGACTATTGCGAACTGCTTGAAAAGCACGCGGGCGTGAAGGCGACCGACGAAGCGGGCCTGGACCGCAAGATTCGCGAGGCCGGCGAGAACCCGGAAGGGCTCTCGATGGTGGACAAGATCGATGCGGTCTTCGGCACGTACGCCGAACCGCACCTGACCGACGCGTGCTTCGTGATCAACCAGCCCGTCGAGATGAGCCCGCTGTGCAAGGCGCATCCGGAGGATGCGGCGAAGGCGCACCGTTTCGAGGCGTTTGCGGCGAGCATGGAGATCGCGAACGCGTACAGCGAGCTGAACGATCCGTTGGAGCAGCGCAAGCGGCTGGCGGCGCAGATGCGCGAGACTTGGGCGAAGTTTATGCGCGAAGTGCTGGATGAGCCGGGCGCTTCTATCGGAGCCGATTTGAAGATCGGGATCGAAGGCCTCGTGCAGCGGGTCGAGCATTCGGCCGACTGGCAACCCACCGGCGACTCCGATGCGAACCGCCTGCTGCGGTCGATCGAGGCTCAGGTCAAGACCTGGAAACGGAAGGACTATTTTTTCGAACGCATGCAGCGCCTGGAAGATCCGTCGCTGTTGATCGACGAAGACTTCCTCCACGCGCTCGAGCACGGCATGCCGCCCGCCGGCGGGATGGGCATCGGGATCGACCGCGTCTGCATGCTCATCACGGGCTGCGATTCGATCCGCGACGTGATTCTGTTCCCGCTGATGCGGCCGGAGAAGGGGAGTGGGCAGTAAGGCGCTACAGCGTCCTTATATGAAACCCGCCGTCCACGTCGAAGACGGCGCCGGTGCTGAAGGGGAAGCTGCCGCGCAGGATGGCGCCGACGGCCAGCCCGATATCTTCCGGCGTGCCCCAGCGTTTGATCGGGGTCAGGCCGCCTTCGATAAGCTTGTCGTACTTCTCTTTGACGCCGCTGGTCATGTCGGTCGCGATCACGCCGGGGCGGATTTCGTAAGCCAGGATGTTCTCTTCGGCCAGGCGCGCGGCGAAGAGCGCCGTGACCATACCGAGGCCCGCCTTGGCAATGCAGTATTCGCCGCGGTTGACCGAGGCCGTATACACGCTGATCGAAGTGATGTTGACGATGTAGCCGCGGTCGAGCTTGCCTTCCTTGCGGAGTTGGATCATGCGCCGCGCGGCTTGCTGAGTCAGGAAAAACGGGCCTTTCAGGTTCACGTCGAGGACGCGGTCGAAGCTCTCTTCGCCCATTTCGAGCAAGTCCGCGCGCTTCTGCGGCGCGACGCCCGCATTGTTGACCAACGCGGTGAGTGTCCCAAAACGTTCGACGGCGAAGTCGAGCATGTATTTGCGCTGCGCGGTCTGGCTCAGGTCGGCCTGCACGGCGGCGGCTTGCCCGCCGGCCTGTTCGATCAGGCCCACGGCTTCCTTGGCCGCGTCGGCGTTGGAGGCGTAGTTGATCACCACTTTCCAGCCTTGGCGGCCGAGTTCCACCGCGATCCCGCGCCCGATGCCGCGGCTGCCGCCTGTCACCAGCGCCACGCCCGTCTGTTTCGCCGTCTCGTTCATCTCGCAGGTGTCCTCCGGCTGAAAGAGTGATAAGGTAACGCTACCGGACGCCATTCGCGCGCGCCAGCGCGGGCATCCGGCCGATGGCCCGCGAGTCCCGCATGCGCATCCCGTTCGATCTCCTGATCGCGCTGATCGGCCTGGAAGCGCTCAAGTCCGAATTATACGTCCTCTTCGGACACCTGCCTTCGCGCGGGGCTTCGATCGCGGTAGGTGCGGAGCACGGCGGGCCGTTGGACGCGCTGGTGGCGCTGCTGGCGCTGTGGCTGATCGCGTGGCTGGTGCATGAAGGCCTGGCGCGCGGGGCCGAGTGGCGCACACGCTGGGGCTACTTGCCCGCGGGGCTCGATCCGTACGGCGTGCGTCCGCTGAGCCGGCACGCATCCGAAGCGCATGCGCGCGGCGTCTGGATCGCGCAGGCCTTCTGCATCGCGCTGTATTTCGCCTTCACTTGGTACTACCGCTGGCCCATGCAGGCGATGGGCTGGCCCGAATGGCTGGGCCTGGATCGGGTCCTGAGCCGCGAAACGTGCGACGGGTTGGGGGAGAGCGCAGTCATCGGTTGCCTCACCGATCTGGGTCCGTTTCTGGTCATGCTGCTGTTGAGCTGGGTTCCGAAACGGCGCTTGGCCGAACACGTATCGCGGCGGCCGGTGAGCTTGCGCCGGTTCATCTCTTTCGAGGCGCGTCTGACGCTGCTGCCGTGCGTGCTGTGGCTGGCGATGTATCTGCTGACCGATCTGCTGCGGCTGTTTAACGCGGCGGAGGCCTTCGACGGCGCGGGACCGGCGCCGTGGCTGGCGGTGCTGCTGCCGCTGGTGATTCTGGGCGGCTTTGCGGTGCTGATTCTGCCCTGGCTGGTGGTCTGGGTTTGGCAGTGCAAGCCGCTGCCGGACGGCCCCTTGAAGGAGCGCCTGGAAGCCCTGATGCAAAAGAGCGGTGTCAAAGCGCGGGCGATCTTGTCGTGGGGGCCCAAAGGTACGGGGCTGGCCAACGCGGCGGTGCTGGGGCCGTGGGCGCCGATGCGCTACATCCTGATCAGTCCGGGACTGGCCGAGACCCTGGATCTGGACGAATGCGAAGCGGTGCTGGCGCACGAACTGGGTCACGCGAAGCACGGCCACCTGGGCCTCTTGCTGCTGTTCGTGGTCGTCCTGTCGGCGGTCAGCAACTTCGTGCTGCGGCTGGCGGACGATTGGCCGGCCTGGGAACAGGCGGCGTTATTCGTAGCGCTCCTGGGGGTCTGGTTGCGCGTATTCTTCGGCGCGATCTCGCGTTCGTGCGAGCGTGAAGCGGATCTGGCTTCGGCGGAACTGGTGGGCTCGCCGCGCCCGCTGATCTCGGCCTTGGAAAAGATCGGGACGATGGCCGGCGGCATCCGCGACCTGTACAGTTGGCATCACGGGTCGATTGCGCAGCGCGTGGCGTATCTGGAGCGGGATGCGCATGATCCGGAAGCGAGCGCGCGGTACCATGCCCGTATGCGGCGGCTGCGTCTGGGCTTTGCCGCGGTCGCGCTGCTCGCTTTGGGGATCGAGATGGCGTTAGCTTGGCGCGAAGCCGAAGCAGCGCCGGCGAAGGCCGAGGGAGCAACCTTTCGGACGAACGCGGATCCTCCGGTACGCTGATCAAGGGAGGTGGGCAAGCATGTCCAAGAGAATCGGGAAACCTCCGGCGCGGTACCTGGAAGTGCGCAAGCGGCATCCCAAGCTGCTGGCGGCGTACGAGGAATTCGCGCGCGCGTGCGAGCAGGCCGGGCCGCTGAACAAAAGAGAGCAGCGCTTGGTCAAGCTGGGGCTGTCCTTTGGCGCGCAGATGGAAGGCGCGGCGCATGCGGCGGTGCGCAAAGGATTGGAAGCGGGCTTACAGGAAGCGGATTTGCGCCACGCGGCGTTTTTGGCCATGAGCACCGTGGGCTTCCCGAACGGCATGAAGTTCATGGCCTGGATCGAGGATGTGCTCGAACCCCGGAAGTCCGCGAAAAAGCGCTGAAATCGGTAGGCAGAGGCGCGTCCGTAAGGAAGAATAGCAGTGCTTAAACGGCCTACCGAGGGCGAACGGTGAGCGACAGGGTGCAACGGTGGTGGCTGGCAAGCTTGGCGTTGGCCTGCTGGGGCGTCGGAGCCGTGGAAGAGCGGATGCTTGGAACGCTGGAGAAGACCGCCAAGCCCGGTGCGTGCGCGCAGATAACCGACGCGCTGAGCGAGATTTACTACATCCTCAAGACCCCCGAATCCGAAAAGGCTTGCCGTGAGCTGATGGGCCATAAGGTGGTCTTGGTGGGCGTGGTCGAAAAGCGCGCCGGCGACGACGATTACTATTTCAGCCTGAAATCGGTGGAGGCCTATCGGCGCGAAAACGAGCGCGAGCCGCCGCCTACGGCGCGGCCGGGTCAAGGCACCTTGCCGTTGCCTCCCCCGTCCCCAGACCCGGCTCCACCGCCAGTGGAAGCGAAGACCGCGAATCCCTAGGCGCCGCCCATGGACCGATTCTGGCTTGGGGCTATGGTGGGGGTGGGGCTGGCGTTTTTCGTCCTGCTTTTTCGCCAGTGGCGGCGCATCTGGCGCTCGCGAAAGTAATTCGAGCGATTACGGACTACGAGTGCCCATTAACCTTTTTGCTTCGGGGCTTCGTGATGCACTGGCGCAGCAGGAAGTCGATCTGTTCGGTGGATAGGCCTAACCCGTCCTGTAGCTTAACCTTGGAGCGAGGCGTAGCCTTCACCTTGCCGTGCTCAAGGCGAAAGAGCGTGGCCGGGCTGAGGCCCGTCTTCTTGGACATATCCCGTAAGGTCATGCCCAAGCGGATGCGGTAGGTAATGAGATCGGTCCGCGGATCGGGTTTGGGACGCGATTCGGATGTCTTGTCTCTGTCCGACACGGAGAATCCTCATGAAGCCCGAGCAAGAACAAGAAGGTAGGTACAAGAACCCCTAATTACGACTTCTCCGCGCAAGGTCAATCGCCAAGCCGAGATTGCGTTTCACTTGTTTCACTTTTGAGCTGGTGATGAACGAACTGAAATGGACCGGATACGGAAGCGAATCGCGGAAGATTCGCTGTGGCACTCAAATGGGACGACATGTAAGCGGGAAGCTCCCCCTACTACTGGTTGAATCGTCCCAACGGATCATGGAGCGAGCCCCTATTTCAGGGCTCGTTTCATCCGAAGACGCTCCGCTTGGCTTACGGACCGCCACGTGGTGAAGCGCCTCGAATTCCATAGGGTGCATAGCGTATCCAATTTCAAGCCCAGATGCAGCTACAAAGCGTAACGATGTTTCATCCTTAGTCATTTACGCCTATTTATGCCACCAATGCCAGACATCGGCTCAAGCGTGATGGGCGCCATTAGGAAGTGTAAAGTGTTATTGTGGAAAAGTTTAAATTGAAGTAGGGGCTTAACCGGGGGTGTGTTGCACGCGTGCGTACGAAGTTGCATTTTATTGGGCTACCGAGGTTCGGATGAAGCAACTTAGTGAGTCCGGGGGCTAGCGGTATGATGGAGGCAGGGAGTTGAAATGAAAAGAGTTAAGCCCTTGCGCCTGTGAGTTTTTCAGCCTTGACATGGTTTCCGCACGGAACTACGATTCGCGCGTCATTCAATGTTTGTAAAGGCTAGCTGCGACCGCTCCTTAGAAGTAACTGGAGCGAGTTGCGGACCTCGCATCGGCTTGGCCGAGCGCGAGCCGCGTTTCCCGTTCGGGGGGCGCGGGCGCATAGTTTGGGCTATCGCGGGGCGCATGGTGGGCGCGTACCCGGGCGTTCGGAGGAAGCCGTAATGACGGAGCGAATGCCGCGGTCTTTCAGGGCCGGTTGGGGCACGCTGGTGCTGGCGGGCGTACTCGCGGCGGTGGTAGCGCCGCAGGTGGCGCACGCGCAGGCCGACCCCGCGCAGATGGAGGCGCTGTGGCGCGAGGGCGTAGACCTCTACCTGCAAGGGCGCTTCACCGAAGCTCAGCGTAAGCTGCATCAGTTGCTGAGCATGGAGCCGCGCAAGGAGATGGCCGCTCGGCTGGTAGATGAGGCCGGTCCGCGCATCGTGGCGCAGATGATGGCCAATCCGCGGATGGGCAACGAACCCACCTACGTTTGGCAGCTTTACCGCAAGTACTACGTCAGCAAGCTGGCCGACCAGGAACGCATGGCCAAGATGGCCGCGCGCGTGGTCGATCCTGCGACGAGTGAAGACGAGCGCGTGCAGCTTTACCGCGAGTTCGGCGAACTGGGCCACTACGCAATTCCGACGCTCTCCAAGTACCTGAACGATCAGCAGCACGAAGATTTCCGGACGCAGGCCCGCATCGTGCTGGCGCGGATGGGTTCGCGCGCGGTGCTGCCGCTGATCGAACTGACTCGCCATCCGGACGTGCTGATGCGCGAAAACGCGGTCCTGACGCTGACGGATATCCAGCCGCTGGACGAGCGTGCGATTCCGGCCCTGAAGGAACGCCTGGAAGACGCGAAGGAGTCCGAGACCTGCAAGCGCCTCGCGACGCGCGCGATCGAACAGGTCACTGGCCTGCCGACGGCGCAGCTCAAGAAGGCGAGCACCTACTACTACGAAGCCGCGAATAAGTACTACCTCGAACGCGCGGGTGCGGCCGACGAAGCCGAGGAAGTTGACGGCTTCATCTGGCATCTGAACGAAGGCGGCGAGTTGATTCCGGTCCTGTATCCGCTGTGGGCCTGGAACGAACAGATGGCTGAAGATCTTGCGCTGCGCGGGATGAGCCTGGAAGTCGACCAGACGGACTTCTACCCGCTGGCCGCGTGCATCTGGGCGGCGCAGTACATGGAAGTCAAGGATCTGGTGGACGTGATCAACGAAGCGCCGCTGCAGCACTACTACAGCGAGGAAGAGAAGCAGCAGGTGTTGGAGTGGAATCAGAAGCTGATCGACTGCCGCAATCTGGTTTCGGCATGCGGCAAGTACTACGTCAACGCGGGCTTGAACAAGGTTTACCGCGACCTGAAGCGCTACCCTGGGCACGGCAAGCTGCCGGGCGTAGGCGTCTTCCTGGCCGAACGGCTGGCGGATCTGGATCCGACGGGCGAATTGCTGCCCCCGCCGCCTCCGCCTCCGGTTGTGGCGCCGGCGGCTCCGGTGGCCGAGTCGCCGGTCCTGACCAGCATCGCGATTTCGCCGGCTAATGCCCACGTTTCGCCGGGGCAGACGCGCCGGTTCAAGGCCACGGCGCTGGACCAGTTCGGCAAGAAGATCGACGGCGTGGCGTTCCGCTGGACGTGCGAAGGCGGCACGATCGACGAGTCGGGAGTGTACACCGGCCGCGATCCGGGCGGTCCGTATCCGGTTTGGGCCGAAGCGTTGAATCCGGACGGCACGATCATGGGCGCGCAAAAGGCCGAAGCGACGGCCTCGGTGGCGCCGCCGCCGGCGCCGGGCGAAGGTCCGACGCGCCCGGCCGGTTCGGGTTCGGGCCTGCCGGAGCCGATCGAACTGGATGCCGATCCGACTCCGACGAGCGCGGCCCTGATTAACGGGCTGACCTGCAACGACCAGAACATCGAGTACGCCTGCGCTCTGGCGCTGGCCCGCATCAACCGCTTCCCCGATGCGTGGCAGGGCAGCGAGCGCGTGGGCAGCCTGCTGGCGCGGGGGGTGAGCGAGAACCAGCCCATCCAGATCCTTGTGGTGGACGAAGACCACAACAGCCGCAACCACATGCGCACGGTGCTGGAAGCCGAAGGCTATCTGGTCACCGACGCGGTGGACGGGCGCGACGGGTTGATCAAAGCCCGCAGCTTCCCGCCGAAGGATACGATCCTGATCGCGACCGAACTGCGCCGCGACCTGACTCCGGAACAGTTGATGGAAGAACTGCGCGCGGACGTGCGTACGCGCTACACGCCGGTGGGCATCCTGCACCTGACGGCCGACCGCGATCCGGTGCGCGCGCGCTACGGCACGGAGATCCCGACGGTCGAGCGCGAAATGAAGGGCCATGACTTGAAGGGTGCGATCGAGAAAATCGAGCAGCGCCGCGCGGCGGAATCGATTCCGAAGCGCAAGGCGCACGAGATCTCGGTGGCCTGCGCGCAGGCGCTGAGCAAGCTGGACATCCGGGCAACGAATATCGTCCTGGCCGACGGCGTGAAGGCGTGCGCCGAGGCGCTGAAGAACCGCAAGGACGACGTGCGCATTCCGGCGGCCACGGCCATCGGGCAGGCGCGCGGCGGCGACATGAAGGATGCGGCGGCCGAAGCGCTGCTGGGAGTCTTCCAAGATGGCCAGAACGCGACGGAATTGCGCCTCGCGGCCTTGAAGAGCCTGGCCGATGTGAAGCCCGAGGCTTACGCCGACGTTTACTTGAAGGCCCAGACCGAACAGGAGCATGTCCTGCAAGAATGGGCGGCGGTCAATTTCGGCAAGCACGAACGGACCAACAAGTCCCTGTACGAGTTCCTCCGCTCGAAGCGCATCGATAAGGACAAAAAGGAGAAGTAAGCGGAGCGCGCCGGACGGGAGTTAGCTACAATCAAGGGGCCTCGGAACGAACCGAGGCCCCTTTTTTTATCGGCGGTGCAGGGGGTTGTAGGTGGAGCAGCGCAAGGGCCTCGTTCGGGTAGTGGCCGTGGCGGTACTCATCGGCGTACTTGCGCCGTCGCTGGTCGCGCGCTGCTTTACGGCGGGGTATTTGCGCCACTGGGACGACGGCCTGCTGGTGCTGGGCAATCCGATTGCGGAAAAGGGACTGAACGCCGCGGGTCTGGAGGCGGCTTTCGCCGGTCCCTTTCGCGGCGAATGGACGGTGCCGGGTTATCTACCGCTCACGTTCGTCTCTTTCGGCATCGAGCATGCGCTTTTCGGCCAGCATCCGGCGCTGAGCCGGCTGATCAATCTGCTGCTGCATTTGGCCACCGCGCTGCTGCTCTGGCGGATCATCACCAAATTCCTGCCGCGCATCGAGACGAATTACGCCGCGTGGGCGGGCTTGCCGGTGCTGCTCTTCGCTGTGCATCCCACGAACGTCGAATCGGTGGCGTGGATTACCGAGCGTAACAATGTGCTGGCGGCCTTCTTCGCCATGGCGGCGTTGTGCGTGCTGGCGCGCCGCCATCCGTTTTCGGAAGCCGAAGCGGCCTTCGAACCGCCGGGCGTGGGGCGCTGGCTGGGGGCTTGGGGGCTCTTCGCGTTGGCCTGCCTGTCTAAAGGCAGCGCAGTCGCTTGGGCGCCGGCGTTGATCGGATTCGAGGTGCTGATGGTGCGGGGCTCCCTCGTGGGCCGGTTGGGCCGAGCGCTGAGCTTCCTTGTATTGGGCGGCCTGTGCGCTTGGGTCAACATGAAGACTTACGCTTCGGTCGATGTCGGGCCGGTTCAAGGGGACTTCGGCAGGTACTTCATGACCGCCGTTTCGGTGCTGGGGTATTACGCACTCAATTTGTGCTGGCCGTTCAAACTGGCCTACGCGTACGCCGTGCCTCCGGTGCTCACACCTACGGAGACCCCATTCCTGATCGGGCTCGCGGTGGCGGTCGTGGGCGTCGTGGCGCTTTTCTGGGCCGTCTTGCAGACACGGGCGGCGCTGCTGATCGTGCTCTGGGTCTTGGGCTCGTTGGGATTGTTCCTGATGCCGCGCGGACCGGGACTGGCTCCGCTGATGCACGATCGGTTCCTGTATTGGGCGCTTCCGGGGATCGCGATGGGTCTGGCGCTGATGCAGGACGGTCTGTTCTGCCGCTTCGGTTACGTGATGGCCTTTATGGAGCAGGTCGCGCGCGGTTTCGCGCTGGTCCTGTATATCGCATTGGCCGGACTGTTCGGCTGGCAAGCCTGCAACCGCAGCGCCGTCTTTAGCGACGAGATCGCGCTCTTCGAAGACAGCATTCGCAAAGAACCGCGCAGCGGGTTGGGGCGGTACTGGCTGGCCGATCAGTACGTCGTGACGGTGCTGGAGGGCGGCGAGGGCCTCAGCAAGGAAGCGAAGATCGAATATTTGGAGAGCGCGTTGGAGCATATCCACGCGGCGCGTCTGGGCGTGAACATCGAACGGCATCCCGCGCCGCTGCTGCTGGAGCACCGGGAAGGCACGATCCTGTTCATGCTGGGTCAGTTGGATAAAGCGGTTCCGTTCTTCGAAAAGATGCTGGCCGTTCCAGCCGAGAAGCTGCGTGAGAACGAGAAGCCGTCCATATTCGAAGCGCATTACGCGCTGGCCGAGATTGCGCGCATGCAGAATCCTTCGGATTGGTCAAAGGCGATGCACCATTTAGATGCGGCCTTGAAGGATCGGCCCACGCATACTCGGACGCTGCAACTGAAAGCTCAGGCGCTGGAAGCCATGAATCGAATCCCCGAAGCCATAGAGGTTTATCGTATCCTGAAGGAGCAGCCGGAGGCCGCCGAGGCAGCCTCGAAGGCGCTCTTGCGGTTGGCTCCTGCACCTTGATAGGTGGCAGTGTCCGCAAAGGCGCCGTGTGCACTTTATAAAGCACGTGCCGATCATTGGTTATGGAAATGTATTCGCTCTTGACTGAACTTGTCCAGATTACTAGAAGTGAACAGGAAATTTCCATCTGCGTACTCCGGTAGCGGTCGTGTACAAGGTATTCACCTTGCGCATGACCTGGCCGCCCGCCCGAATGAGAGGACGCGCATGCTCTGCCGACAACTCTACGAAGTGCAGGAGAAGTACGGGTACGTGCCCGAGAAGGAGATGCGGGAGCTGGCCCGCCGCAACGGGATCCCGGTTTATGAGGTTTTCGGTGTCGCGACGTTCTACCCGGGCTACCGCACGACGCCGCCGCCGAAGGCGAGCATCAACGTGTGCCGGGACTTCCCGTGCCATTTGCGCGGCGCTCCGAAGCTGCGCCAGAAGATCGAGGACTTGGTTCGCGAAAGCGGCGTACCGGGCATCGAACTGGGCGGGGTGAGCTGCCTGGGGCAGTGCGACGGCAGTCCGGCGGTGCAGATCAACGACGCGTCGTACGCGCGAAAAAGCGAAGACGAGATTCTGAAGCTGGTTCAGGAAGCGATCGCGGGAAAGAAGATCGCGGAGCAGCATTTCGGCCCGATGGCGAAGGGTCCGTTCAAGACCAACCCTTACGCGGAAGGCGAGAAGTACGGCGCGCTGAAGGCGCTGGCGAAGTCGAAGGACTTCGAGGGCGTGATCGCACAGTTGAAGGCCGCGAACCTGAAGGGGATGGGCGGCGCGGGCTTCCCCACGGGGGTGAAGTGGGAAGGCGTGCGCAAGTGCCAGAACGACGAGAAGTACGTGGTCTGCAACGCGGACGAAGCGGAAGTCGCGACGTTCAAGGACCGCGAGATCATGAAGTCGCTGCCGCACCTGGTGGTTGAAGGCATGGCCATCGCGGCGCTGGTGACGGGCGCCTCGCAGGGCTACATCTACATCCGCCACGAATACCACGACCAGATTCACAGCATGGAAGAGGAGATCAAGCGCGCGCGCGAAGCGGGCATCCTGGGGAAGGATTGCTGCGGGAGCGGGCAGAAGTACGACATGGAAGTCTTCGTCAGCCCCGGGGGGTACGTGCAGGGCGAAGAGAGCGCGCTGCTGGAGGCGATCGAAGGCAAGCGCGGCCAGCCGCGGGTGAAGCCTCCGTTCCCGGTCTTCGTGGGCCTGTGGGGCAAACCCACAGTGATCAACAACGTCGAGACGCTGGCGTACGTGCCCGCAATCCTGGTCAAGGGCGTGGACTGGTTCAAAGGCCAGGGCAAGAACGGAAGCGAAGGGTTGAAGTGGATCGGCGTGAGCGGGCACGTGAAGAATCCCGGCGTCTTCGAAGTGCCGATGGGGACGACGTACCGCGAAGCGATCTACGAACTGGCCGGCGGAATCCTGGGCGACAAGAAGCTGAAGGGCTTCGCACCGTCGGGTCCGTCGGGCGGCTTCCTGCCGGCCTCGATGGTCGACCTCTCGATGGACTGGAAGAAAATGGCCGACGCGGGAAGCATGCTGGGTTCGGGCGCGATCGTGGCCATCGCCGAAGGGACAGACCTGGTCGAGTTGGCGCTGAATGCGACGCAGTTTTACCGCAACGAGTCGTGCGGGAAGTGCGTGCCGTGCCGCGTGGGCAGCCAAAAGCTGGTGGACCTGCTGCACCGGATGGCCAAGAAGGAAGGGAAGCGCGAGGACTTCGAAACGATCCAGCGCCTGAGCGACACGATGCTGATGACGAGCATCTGCGGGCTGGGCCAGGTGGTCTCCGCGCCGATCGATTCGGTGCTGAAGCACTTTAAGGGCGAAGTGGACGCCAAGATCAAGTAGGCGTTCGGATCCATTCGTACGGCAGGCGCCGCGAACCGTTTCGACCGAGGAATCCGACCGATGAATGCCCCATCCGCCACTGTGACGCTGACGATCGACGGGAAAGACGTGACGGTGCCGAAAGGCACCACGATCTGGGAAGCCGCGCAGGGCAACGGGATCGACGTCCCTGTGCTGTGCCACAAGCCTCCGCTGAATCCCGTGGGCGTCTGCCGTGTCTGCGTCGTGGACGTGGGCGCTCGCGTCTTCGCGGCGTCGTGCGTGCGCGAAGCCGAGAACGGTATGAAGGTCACGACCAGTCACGAGCGGCTGGAGCGCAACCGCAAAACGCTGGTCGAAATGCTGCTGGCCGACCATCCGGCGCCCTGCGAGAAGCACAAGCAGACACATACCTGCGAACTCGAGAAGCTGGGCGAACGCTATGGGATCCTGCAGCCGCTGCCGGCTGGCGCGCCGGCGCCGGAGCCGCGCTTTTGGAGCCCTACGTTCATGTCCCGCGGCGTGGCGCCGGACGACGCTCATTTCGCCGAAGACCAGAGCCCGCGGCGCTTGCAGAAGGGGACCGACTTCTCGAACCCCTCCATCGCCATCGACCATCGCGCGTGCATTCTGTGCGACCGCTGCGTGCGCGCCTGCACCGAAGTGAAGCACAACAACGTGATCGGGCGGATGGGCAAGGGCTACAACGCGAGCATCTCGTTCGACGTGAACCTGCCGATGGGCGGTTCGAGCTGCGTGAACTGCGGCGAGTGCATGATCTCGTGCCCGACCGGCGCGATCACCAGCCGCCAGGAAGCCGGCGTGCAGCTCGAGACAGGCGACAAGCTGACCGTCGACGAGATGCTGCAGATCCCGATCTTCCAGGGGATCAGTTCGGAATTCCTGAAACGCAACGAAGGCTCGGTGGTGCGCCGTAAGTTCAAGAAGGGCGACGTGATCTGCCGCGAAGGCGAGTTCGGCAGCACGGCGTTTTACCTGCTTAAGGGCACCGCGGACGTGTTCCTGACTACGCCGATGGCGCACGTGAAGAGCGACAAGAAGCAGTCGGCCGGGTTTTTCAGCAAGTTCAAGCATCTGCTGGCCGGCAAGAAGGAAGATCCGCGCGAAGAAGGGGAGCGCAAGTTCATCCCCATCGACGCTCCGGTGGACCTCTCGCTGGACAACCCGATCGCGAAGCTGAACGAGGGCGACCTGTTTGGCGAAATGACCTGTCTGACGTTCCAGCCGCGTTCGGCGACGGTGCGCGCGGCCGAGGACTGCGAGATGCTGGAGATGCTGCGCAGCGTCTTGCAGGTACTGCAGAAGAACAAGAAGTTCCGCGACCAGCTCGACGCGAACTACCGCGAGCGCGCGCTGGGGCAACATCTGCGCAGCGTACCGATCTTTTCGGCGATCGACGATCCGAAGTTCATCGACCAGCTCAAGGCGCGCGTGGAACTGCTGCACTACGATCCGGGCCAGCCGATTATCCGGGAAGGGGAGGAGGGCGACGCCTTCTACCTGATCCGGGTCGGCTGCGTGAAGGTGAGCAAGAGCCTTCCGGGCGGCGAGATGGTGCTTTCGTACCTCTCGCGCGGCGAATATTTCGGCGAAATGGCGCTGCTGGACCGCAGTCCGCGTATGGCGTCGGTCATCGCTCTGGACCATGTGGAAGTGGTGCGCATCCGCAAGACCGACTTCGACTTCATGCTCGGCTGGTTCGAGGACCTGCGGCCGAAGCTGGAGGCCGAGGCGAAGAAGCGCAAGGAAATGACCGAACGGATGACGCGCATGGCGCCGTCCACGAGCCTGGACGATTTCCTGGCTCAGGGGCTGATGCACGCGCAGAGTCTGCTGCTGCTGGACCTGGAGCGCTGTGTGCGCTGCGACGAATGCGTGCGCGCGTGCAGCGATGCCCACGACGGCGTGACGCGGCTGGTGCGCGAAGGCCTGCGCTTCGACAAGTACCTCGTCGCGACCTCGTGCCGAAGTTGCCTGGACCCGCTGTGCATGGTTGGCTGTCCGGTGGGCTCGATCCGGCGCAAGGAATCGCTGGAAGTCATCATCGAAGACTGGTGCATCGGCTGCGGGCTATGCGCGCAGCAGTGCCCCTACGGCAACATCAACATGCACGAGTTCGAGTCGAACAAGGCCGACCCGTCGCAGCCGGGCGTGAAGAAGGCCACGGTGGACCGCAAAGCGACGCTGTGCGATCTATGCACAGACCTGAAAGAGCCGAGTTGCGTGTACGCCTGCCCGCACGACGCGGCGCATCGCGTGAACGCGCGCGAATTCTTCACGGATCTGACGATCAAGCAGGGCTGATTTCCGGCGCGGACCGGTTGGTCTTCCGCGGCCTCGATGCGAACCATCGAGGCCGTTTCATTTCACGGAGGGTTCGGCATGCCGCATACGGCGCATCGCCATCCGCTCACGCCGCTCGAAGTGCCGGGGCTGCTGGTTTTCTGGGACTTCCAAGAAGCCGGGGGCGAGGCGCGCGTCTCGCGCGGGGCGCAGCGCTATGCGCTTTGCGAGCAGAATGGCCCGGTCGAGCGTGTCGAATCGCGCGGCGCGCCGTGGGGGCCGTTTGCGGCGAAGCTGAACGAAGGCCAGTGGTTCAATCTGCCGCGCGCGCAGTGTCCGGCGCTGGATATCCACGGACCCGAGGGGCATGTGACCGTGATCGCGTGGCTACAGCGCGCGAGATGCGCAACGGTACATTGCGAATTCGTCGCCGGACAGTGGAACGAATCGCACTTGGGCCGGCAGTACGGGATGTTCTTGAACCTGGGACTTTGGGGCAGCCGCGACCAGCTCTGCGCGCACGTCTCGAATGTGGGCGGGCCGACGCCGGGTTACAAGTACTGCATGGATGCGGCCATTGGCGCGACAGCGATTCCTTACGAGACGTGGGTCTGCGTGGCGATGACTTACGACGGGGTATGTGCGCGGGCGTACCTGAACGGGGAACTGGACGCGCGCGAGGGGTTGAATCCGTACCCGTACGCGGGCGGGCTGCACGGCGGGAAGTCGGAAGGCTCGGACTTTACCGTGGGCGCAGTGCATCGCAGCGGCGAGATGGGCAACTGGTTCGCGGGACTGCTGGGCGGGCTGGCGGTGTACCGCCGGGCGTTGAGTCTGGCGGAGTTGCGCGCGCTGGCCGCGCCGAACGCAGGGACATAAAAAACGGGCTCTTCGAGCCCGTTTCAAACGGCGTCGCCGTTGAAGAGCTTAGAAGTCCACCTGGAAGCGCATCATGAAGGTCTGCATCTGGCCGTTGGTGCGGAGGTTATCCGCGGCCGCTCCGTCGAGGACCACGTCGTTGGGATCGCCGTCTTCCACATCGGCAAAGACGTAGTTAAACATGAAGCGCGCGTTGGGATTCAGATACCAGTTGACGCCGAAAGTGAGCGTCTGGAGCAGTCCGCCGCGGATGCGTGAACTGGTGTCCAGGTCACTGGCTTCGGGCCCGCGGCTGTCGAGGTCCAGCCAACCGTAGCGTAAGGCGACTTCCCAGGCGCCCAGCCCGATCTCGGTATCGCTGGCCCAGAAATTCCGCTTGGGCTTCACGCGTCCGAAGAGACCGCTGTCTTTGCTGTAGGGGCGGCTTTCCCCGGTGAGGAAGTAACTGCCCATCACGTAATAGCCTTGGAAGAAGGGGTCTTCGGCGTTATCGATGCCGATGTCAGGAGGCGTGCCGGCGTCGTCGGTGAAGTTACCGATGCCGCGTTGATCCAGGCGCGCCATGTATTCGGCCTGGAACGACCAACTGTCGTAGACCAAGGCCATTTCCGCTCCGAAGACATGGCTGTCGTCGGCGGTGAAAGTTCCGGTATCGACGAAGCGTTCGACGGTGGCGACGCCGGGCCGTGCGCGGTGGCGCAAGGTGCGGGTCGGGTGCATCTGGTAGCTGTAGTTTAGACCCAAGTGAATCAGCTTTTTACCGCTGTCCTCGTACCACGGCAGGCCGGTGACGCGGCCGCCGAAGCGCCAGTTGGCTTGCCCGTCGCTGGGCCGGTAGTCGTCGGTCCCGTCGCCTTCGATGATGTCGGCGTCGTCGTCGGTGCTGTTCTCGCCGTCCACGTTGCCAAGGCGGAAGGCGCCGAGCGCCCAGGTGATCCGGTCGTCGAGGTGGCTGTTTTCCAGGCGCAGGCCGGGGTTGCGACCGGCCGAAAAGACTTCGTTGACCGGGTCGCGTTCCATAAACGTGATGTATTTGCTGCTGGTTTGAATCTCGAGGCCCCAGGGTTCGAACTGGTTGCCGAAGGTGGCCGTGCCGATGCCGGGCAGGTTCGTCAGGCCCAGGTAGACGTCCTTAAACTCGGAAGCGCCGTCTCCATCTTCGGCGATATCATACACGGCCTTGTAGACGAAATTCTTGTAGATGGTTCCGCCAAGCTCGATGCGCGCGCGGCGGAAGTTGGTCATTACTTCCTGTTCGCCGATGCTGTCCGAGATGGTGTCGTCTTCCCACGGATTGATGTAGTCGAACATGATGCGGCCGCCGACCATGAGCTGAAACTCTTTGTTGGCGGTGGAGAAGCGCAGGCCTTCCTTCCAGAAGGCTTTGAAGGTGTTGTCGTCCTTGCTGTCGGCCAGCGGGGCGAAGTAGGCGCGCTTTTCGAGTAGTTCCTCGACCGTTTTGTCGCTCTTGGACTGGGTCTGCTCGAGCGCCCGGATGCGCCGTTCCTGCTCGACGATATGCTGGTCTTTTTCGGCGATCTGCTGCTGATTGGCCTGAAGCTGCTGCTGGGTAAGCTGGAGCAGTGCTTCGAGCTTCCGTACGCGCTCTTCGAGCGGAACTTCTTCCTCGGCTCGAATCGCGGATCCGAACGAAGCCATCAGGCTCGCGGCGATAAGCAACCATCGAATCGGGCTGACGTGCATACTCAAATCTCCTCCCAAGGGCGTGCGAATGCCCTTGCCGGTCCCTGCTCATGCGCGTAAGTGCAGGGGGCTTTTATATACGAACCGCCCGGTGCGGGGTAGCCCGAAATGCCAATCCTGAGTGAGGAGATTTTAAGAAGGGGTGAAGGCATAAGTTTCTTGGCCTGACCCGGGAAATCGGCCATAATGCAGAGGCTGTTTCAAAGGTTACCGAAGAAAGACGCGAGGACGCCCCATGAGTTAGGCGCCCGGCGGGTCATGCGTATCGCCTGGAGCGCTCATGTTTTCGGTTTTGCAGACGCCAGAATTCAGGAAGAGGCAATCGGCCCCATGTCTGACGCTCGATTGAAGGAAGATCCCGCCGGAGAAGATCTCGCGCACGAGCGTGTGAATCCCAGCGCGGAGCGCCCGTTGGGGGCGATCTTGGATGCGCGCCTGACACGGCGGGACGTGTTGACGAGCTTGGTGCTTTCGCCGGTGCTGGCCACGTTTGCCGAACTGGTTCGCGGCGGCTTGGCCCATGCCGAACCGGCGGCTGGCGGCAGCACGCTGGCTTTCGAGGAACTGGAAGGCCGGCTGGAGAAGTTTCACCGGGTGGCGCGCGGGTACGACGCGAAGGTGTTACTGAGCTGGGGGCAGGGGGTGGTTTCGGGCGCGCCTTCGTTCGACCCATACGCTCAAACGCCTGACGCTCAAGAGAAACAGTTCGGCTACAACAACGACTTCATCGCTTTCATGCCGTTGCCGCGCGGTTCGGATAATTCCGATCACGGGCTGCTGTGCGTGAACCACGAATACGCCAGCCCCGAATTGATGTTCCCGCGCGATCCGCCGTCCGAGCCGCAGCCGAGTCCGGAAGAGCGGTTGCTTGAGCGCGAACGCGACCGCTCGAAGGTCGATGTCATGCTTGCCGCGCACGGGCATTCGGTCGTGGAGATCAAGAAGACCGGAGATGTGTGGCAGACGGTGCCTAACGGTACGTACAACCGCCGCATTACCACGCGTTCGACGAAGTGCCGGCTCTCCGGTCCCGCCGCCGGGCACGACCGGATGAAGACCTTCGAAGATCCGGACGGCCTTTGGGTGAAGGGTACGCTGAACAACTGTTCGGGCGGCGTGACGCCCTGGGGTACGGTGGTGATTGCCGAAGAGAATTTCGACTTCTATTTCAGCGGCAAGCCTTCCGGTTCTGAATTGGCGAACCACCTGCGTTACGGGATCAAAGGCAAGCCGCGCTGGAACTTCGGGGATTTCTTCGAACGATTCGACGTCGAGCGCGAAACGAGCGAGCCCAACCGCTTCGGCTGGCTGGTGGAATACGATCCGTACGATCCGGAGTCGGTGCCGGTCAAGCGCACGGCCTTGGGGCGCTGGAATCACGAAGGCGCCGCGATGGTCCTCAACAAGGACGGCCGGGTGGTCGTCTACAGCGGGGACGACCGCGTTTACGAGTATATTTACAAATTCGTCACCAAGAACGCCTTCGACGCCAAGGACCTCGCGAAGAACAAGGATCTGCTGGACGAGGGGACGCTGTATGCCGCGCGCTTCGAAGACGACGGCACGCTGAACTGGCGCCCGCTGGTTTTCGGGCAGGGGCGGCTGACACCGGCGTTCGGTTTCCATTCGCAGGCGGATGTTGTGATCGAAGCGCGCCGCGCGGCCGACTTGATGGGTGCAACCCCGTTGGATCGCCCAGAAGACGTGGATATCAATCCCGTCACCGGCCGCGTCTATGCCTCGCTGACGAACAACGAAAGCCGTGACATCGACCGCCTGGACGCCGTGAATCCGCGCTACGACAACCGCTTCGGGCACATCGTCGAGATGATTCCTCCGGGCGAAGGAAAAGACGCCGATCATGCGGCGGATCGCTTTAAGTGGGAGATCTTCATCCTGGCCGGCAATCCGCGCGACAAGAAGCACCGCGCCAAGTACCACCCGGATCTCTCGAAGCACGGCTGGTTCGCCTGCCCCGATAATCTGGCGTTCGATAAGCAAGGCCGTATCTGGATCGCGACCGATCAGGGTAAGCGCCAAAACGAGACGAAGATTGGGGACGGGCTCTGGGTCTGCGACACCGTCGGCCCCGGCCGTGCGCTGACGAGGCATTTTTTCTCGGGCCCCGTCGGAGCGGAGATCTGCGGGCCGTGCCTGACGCCCGATAACACGACGATCTTCGTGGCCGTGCAGCATCCGGGCGAAGAGAAGGGCTCCAGCTTCGAAGATCCAGCGACGCGCTGGCCGGACTTCAAGAACGGGATGCCGCCGCGCCCGTCGGTGGTGGCGATCGTCAAGAAGGGCGGGGGCGTGCTGGGCAGCTAAGCGCAAGCCGCTCGGTGTCGGGCCGCCGCGTTCGGACCCATTGGATTCGGTGGCGGCCGCTCGTTTTCGCTATCTCAGAACAGCACTCGAATCTGGTCATTGGCCACGATGATGCGCTGCGAGAGCAGCTTGATGATGTAGCGATGGAACTCCATCGCCGCCTGCGGCTCGGTTTTCTCCAGATCCAGAAGCGTTTTATAACGGAAGCGCTGCACTCGGCAGGGCGAGTCGGCTACGCATTCGGCGCTGCGCGGCAGGTGCGAATAGAGCGCCATTTCGCCCACCACCGAGCCGGGCCCGAAGGTTCGCAGTCGCACCACACGGTCGTCGAGCTTCAAGCGGACGGTCACTTCTCCGCGTTCGATGAAGAACATGTCGTCGCCCGGATCGCCCTGCTTGAAGAGGAGTTCGTCCTCCTGAAGCGCCTGTGGTTCCATGCGGGCGAGGATGATATCGAGCGAGGACTCGGTGAAGTGCGGGGCGAGCAGTCCGCGCATCACGTCGTCCATGGACATGAAGGTCATCGTTCCGGCCGCATCGATGACGCCGCGCGTACTGGTGGGGACCGCGTCGCCTTGGGTGGACGGGTCGGCCAGGATTTTTTCTTCGAAGTACTCAAGCCCGCGGTCCATGTCCGCGAATTGCATGATCCTGGGGTTAGGCAACAGGCCGCCTTGTTTCAGCAACGCGTCCATATCGGGTTTGACGCCGCACAGCGCCAACTCGGCGCCGTTACGTTCGCAAGCTTTCTCGAGTTTGCACAGGCTGATCACCGAGGAGACGTCGAGCCCCTGAACGAGGCGGAAGTCGAGCATCAGGTAGCGCAGCTTTTCGGTTTCGATTCGCATGCGCGCTTCGGCCAGGATGCGGCTGGCCAGCGCGAAGAAAACGTACCCTTGGAGGCTGAAGACGCGCGCCTGGCGGCCGTGCTTCTTAAGTGCTCCGGCGATTTCGAGGGCGCGTTCCTTATTCGACGCCCGGTCGGCCACCGTGAAATTATAGCGGATGCAGTTCGTCTGGCTGTAGCTGTAGACGAAGTACACCAGCGCTACCATCAGCCCGAAGACGACGCCCACCACCAGCCCCTGCACGGCAACCAGGACCAGGATTCCCATCAGCAGCGCGAATTCGAAGTGCGAGAGCTGCCGGTACGATTTCCACATCCAGGCATGGAGCATGTCCATGCCGAGGAAGAGCAGCAGTCCTACGAGCACCGGTTTGGGCAGGTATTCGGCGTAGGGCAATAGAAAGAGCGTGGCGATGAGGATCAGTACCGCGCACCAGACGCCGGCTTTGCGCGTGACCGCGCCGGCTTTGTGATGCAACAGGCTGCGCGTAGTGGAGACGCAACCGACGATGCCGCCGGCCAGCCCGGCCAGCACGTTGGCCAATCCATTCACCTGCATCTCACGGTCGAAATCGACATCCTGTTCGGTGGCCACGTCCATGCCCATCGAGGTGAACATGATCGAGAAGACGACCACCATGGCGAGCGCCAGGAGGTTCTGCCACTGCTTCATCAAAAGGTCGGTGCGCACCCCGTCCAGCGTGGGCAAGTGAACCCCGGATTCGACGAGGCGCGGGAGCTTAAAGAGCAGTCCCTGCTCGCGGGCGGCATCGGGCGTCATGCCGAACGATTGGAGGCTGACGAAAAAGACCACGCTGCCCAGGATGAGCCCGATGGGCATGCCCAGCGCCGGGTGGATGAATCGTTTGGCCAACGGCACGCCCAGCAAAACGGCCGCGGCGCTGAGCAAGGCCGGCCCGGCGACCTCCGGCGGATGGCGGAGCATCTGCAACGTGGGTGGTTCCTTGAGCAAGACTTCCAGGCCGCCGCGAATGAGCAGAAAGCCGGTGCTGGCCATGAAGCCCGCCACGACCGAATAAGGCACGAAGCTGAGCAACCGTCCGCAGCGCCATGCGCCCAGCAAATAGAGAAAGAGCCCCGTCAAAATAGCGCTCACCGAGAGCATCATGAGCACCGTGATCAGGATTTGTTCGGGGGGCACTTCGGCGGCGACGAGGTCGCGGCTGAGCGAAGCGGCCATCAGGGCCACGATGGCGGTGGGCTTGGGCGTCGGACCGGCGATCGAAAACGGGCTGCTGCTGCCCAGCGCCACCACCAGGCACAGAATGCAGCTCGCCAGGAGGATCGTATGGAAGCCCGTGGCCAGATGCGGCGCCAAGGCCGGCACACCGAAGATCAATACGCCGTAGCTGACCGTCGAGGCGAAGCCGACGAAGCCCGAGAGGGTGCCTGCCGCTAGATCGCGTCCCCATAGGGCTGCGGGAGTCGGTGGGCCTGAGCTGGTGAGTGTAGGCGCTTTGGAATCCGTCTGGGACATGCCGGTGGAACCTAACCGAGTTTAAAGAAAATGCGAATCCCTTGACGCACAAGCGGTTGCCGGAAGCCTGATGCGTCAGGATCGTCCCAATCGCGCTTTTTCCGTCATCTTTTCCTGACGGGAGCGCCCCACCCTAATGAACACTTTGGAGCGAACGACCATGCGGACGAAGCGTTGGTGGTTGTTGGCGATGTGGCTGGTGGGTATTAGCTCGCTGGCGGCGGCCGAATCCGATCCGAACCTCAACCCACCCCGACTGGTCGTCCACGAGTGGGGTACCTTCACCACGATGCAGGGCTCCGACGGGGTGACCCTGGAAGGTTTGCACCACGACGAAGAGCAACTCCCGCGCTTCGTTTATTCGCGCGATCTGCTCAACCCCGAGGAAGTCGCCATGCGGGAATCTGCCTTCAACAAGATGGAGACGCCGGTCACCTACTTCTATCCGTCCCAGCCTATGCGCGTGCGGGTGCGCGTTCGGTTTCCCGCGGGCATTTTGACTCAGTGGTACCCTAACGTGCGGCATTTCGTTCCGGAGCTGGCGGAAGACGGCGGGCCGAAGTTAGAGCTGAAAAACGGGGTGCTGGACTGGGGCGAGGTGAACTTACTGGCTGGAGGCGTGGAAGCGGAGTCGCTCTTACCTCCCGTGGGCGCCGACGATCCCTGGGTTTACGCGCGCCAGACCGACGCGGCGCTGGTGCAGGTGAACGATTGGCAGCCTTCGCGCGGGTATTCGAAGCAAACCGAGAAGTATTTGTTTTACCGCGGCTTGGGTCGCTGCGAGATGCCCCTGCGCGCGATAACGCGCAAAGGGGGTGCCTTGGAGCTTCGTAACACCAGCTCGAATGCGCTGCGGCATGTATTCGTGCTGCGCGTGGAAGACGGGCTCGGCACGTTTCAGTATGTATCCGAACTGGCCGGAGGAGCGCAGCTCGAACGCAGCATCCCCATGCCTGCGGACGCGCCCGATCTGCCGATTCATGCGGCGCGCTTGCGCGAAAAATTGGAAGAAGCATTGACCGCGTGCGGCTTGTATCCCAAGGAAGCGCGCGCGATGGCGCTGACGTGGAACCGCAGCTACTTCCACACGCCGGGTCTGCGCGTGCTGTACGTGCTGCCCGATGAGCTTACCCGCGCGATACTGCCGCTCGAAGTCGAGCCGGCGCCGCAGGAGACCGTGCGCGTTATGGTCGCGCGCCTGGAATGCCTAACGCCCGAACAGGAGGACCGCGTCGCGGATGCGGTCCCGCAGCTCGATGCGCCGGACTTCGAACGACGCGACGCCGCGAACCGGACGCTGCGCGAACTGGGGCGCTATGCCGAGCCCAACTTGCGGCGCGTGTTATCCAAGGCCGAAGCTCCCGAACTGCGCGCACGCGTACAGCGTCTGCTGCAGCGTTTCGAACCGCTCAAATGAGCCCGTGCGTATGCCGCCGGCCTCACGTCCGCTCCTCGAAGAACGGGCCCGTGGCCGGAGGCACACGCAAGCTGCGGATCAAAGCCTGCGCCGTGCGCGGCCCAGGGTCACGACTTGCTGGCAGCGCTCACAGGCCCACTTGCCCGTATCCCCAAACGCGCGCAAGACGCCGCTGCAATGCGGACAGTGATTCTGGAGCATGCGCGAACCGCGCATGGGCCGGTGCGGCGATGGGAGCCGCCTGGAACTGGGTCTCTCCTGCGATAGCCGGTGCATAGTTCGTTCCCTTCTCCTGGTTCCTTGCTCCTTGCCGCGCACGAGCCCCGAAAACAAGCGGGGCCGGAGGTTTATGGCCTCCGGCCCCTGAATTTCGTGCGTGGCGAATGAGGGGATCAGGCCGGAGGCGGTCGGTCGAGCCAGGCGCGCATAAACGCCGGCGCACCGATTTCGGTGCGGCCAGCGTCCGGTCGAGCCCAGACTTGCCGTTTTGCGATCGAGTAGTGGACCTTCGAATGCATCGCATCCGCTCCAAAACCAACATCAACATCGCAACTAACCCCATGAAGCCCCTCCGTGTCAAATCGTCCTTGTATGGGGCGATTTCCTCTGCTTGGGGGAAATCCTCCGCGATGCCATAATGCGCGCGGCTCCGGGAGATCGTGGTGTGTCGAAGAAGCATGGGATTTGGCTGGCGAGTCTGCTCTGTTTCGCGTTGGCCGCGCAGGAACCCCGGCCCGAGCCCGAGGCGGATCCGGGCGATGAAGCCGCGCCCGATCCGGATGCGCTGATCCCCGGCGCGGTGCACGAACGCGTGGCCGTGAAGCTCGATGCTAGCCAGACGTACGCGCTTTATCTGCCCAGCTATTTCACGCCCGATCAGACGTGGCCGATCTTGTATTGTTTTTCGCCGGGCGCGCAGGGGAGCACGCCGGTCAACCTGTATCGCGCGGCAGCCGAACGCTTCGGCTGGATCGTCGTCGGGAGCAACAACGCGCGAAACGGTCCGATGGAGCCCGTGCAAACCGCGATCGATGCGCTTTGGAAGGATACTTGGGCGCGCTTTCCTATCGATCCGAAGCGTCTTTACGCCACGGGTTTCAGCGGCGGCGCGCGGATGGCGTGGGCGATGGTGCTGACGCGCGATAAGCCCTTCGCCGGGTGGCTGCCTTGCGGCGCGGGGTATGCCGCGGAGATGCCGCCGCGCGAGGGCCTGACCTTCGCCGTCTGCGGGCTGGCTGGCCGCCAGGATTTCAACTACGACGAACTGAATCGCGTGGAGCGCCAGCTAGCCGGCATGGGACTGCGCACGCGGGTTCTGGAGTTCGACGGCGGGCACGATTGGCCGCCTGCTTCGCACGCGACGCAAGCGGTGCGATACATGGATCTGCTGGCGCGGGTGCGCGCCGGAGAGTCCGGCGGCGCGGCGGCGCAGGACCTGCTTCAAGAAGAGCTGGCCGATGCGAAGGCTATGCTCGAGGACGCGCACGGGATGCTGGCGGCGCACACACGGATCGCCGAACTGATTGAGTTGAGCGCAGGCACTCCAATTCAAGCGGAAGCCCGGGCGGCGCTGGCCGCGTTGGATGCGCAACCGGGCTTTAAGAAGGAGCAGCTTGCCGCGGCACGTATGGCCGAACTACGTGGAGAACTCGACACGCTTACCGATCCGGCCGCGCGTTTCGAGCGCGCGCTCGAGCTGTACCGTCTGTTCCTGAAGGATCATCCCGGAACGGCCACGGCGCAGCGCGTGCGGGAGTCACTCGACGGACTGCCCGAGAAAATGGCTTTCGCCGCGCGGCTCTTGATGCGCCGGAAGGATTACGTGCGGGCCGAAGAGATTCTGCAGCGCGCACTGAGCGTGCTGCAGGATCCCACTTTGGCGTATGCGCTGGCCTGCGCGCAGGCACGCGTGGGCAAAAAGGAAGCCGCGCTGGCGAGCCTTGACCGCGCGGTGAAACTCGGCTTCGGCGACGGCGCGCACCTCCAGGCCGACGAAGATCTCGCGGCGCTGCGCGGCGAAGCGGCGTACCAGAAGCTGGTTCGCGAGCTGGCCTCTCGCGCGCCGGTTCCGGCTCCCAAGCCCTGAGCGTTTCCGGGTGAATCGAACCGGTGCTTGTGCTAAATTGAGCCAACGAGTGGAGGCTGGAGCGCGATCATGGATATCGCTCGCCTGTTGAAGGATTGGCCACTGGGCGAAGGGAGCAACGTCCGCCGCATCGTCGGCGAGGACGGCAGCGAGAAGATCCAGATTCGCGTTTGCATCGACAGCTTCAACGGCATCCTTCAGTTCGAGTGCGACGGACGCCCCGACGGCGAGAAGCCGCAGGGCGAATCCTTCTACTTCGATTACCTCGAAAAGAAGCTTTCGCAGCATCTGCATGGCGGAAATATCGCGAAGGATTTTCGCGTCACGCACACGCAGTGCGAACGGTTGTTCGACGAGAGCGGGCAGGTTTACCACCGTTACGTGATTCTCCTGCAGCTCGGCGATTTCGAGCGCGTGATGCGCGACACCGACCGCAACATGCGGCTTTTCCGCTTCGTGAATACTTACGCGGTGCGGCAAGCCGACCGCGAGCATCTCGAGTGCTGGTGGCCGTACATTCTGCGCATTCACTTCACGGCCAAGGCCATGGAAGAGCTGCGCACAGGAAGCATCGAGAAGGCGATGGAGGCTGTGCAGACTTGCTCCCAGCGGCTGGATGAACTCGCACCGCAGGAGAACGAGACGTTTCAGCACGAGATGAAGCGCAGTCGCGAAGCGCTGGAAGAGTTGGACGGCGAATTGCGCAAACGCAAGCCGCTGAGCGAAATCGAGAAACTCCAGCGCGCGTTGCAGCGCGCCGTCGAGGACGAGCGTTACGAGGATGCTGCTCGGCTACGCGACAAGATCGCCCGGTTCCAGACGAAGAAGTTTCCCGCCGGTGGCGACGACGACGACGCTTAACCCGCGCGCGACTCGAATTTGGCATCGAAGAGCTTCGGCAATTGAGCGTCCCCTCAAAGCCTGCCACGCCGCGAAGTGCCCTTGCGGGTGGGGCAAGTCATGCCGTATCCTGACGCCAGATCAGGAATCGTGAAACGTGGCCGATCCGGGCCGGTAGCGGCCGGGACGACGAATTGGATTTGATTCTAAAGGAGAGCTTCATGTCGGATGATCGCGAGCAGGGCTTGAATCGGCGTGATTTTC
>BTVV01000015.1:0-80258 GCA_045863855.1 Planctomycetota bacterium
AGTGCTGGGTCCGCACGATTCGATGGCCGGGCAAGATCAAGACCGGCTGGCGGCCTGGAGCTTTCGGGTTGACGGCGAGACGCAGAGATACGAAGTCGAATTGGATGCGGAGCAGGGGCGAGCCTTCAAGCTGGTGGCACGCGGTCCGTCTATCCTGGTGACGAGTCATCACATGCTGCGCGAGCGCGCCGCCGGGCTGCTCGTGTTTCTGATTCTCCTGGCGATTCCGCTCGATTGTTTCTTCGTATGGCTTTTCGAAAGGCTCCGTCGGCCAGCCCCTCCGGCCCAGGAAGGATAAGTTCCCGCCACCACAGGGTTCCTGCGTCATACCCCCAAGGCTTCCATCGTCGGTTGCATCCTCCTCGCGATTTCATAGCCTGTCCTGCTTGGCTTACGCACCCTGGTAAGAGTGCCTTCGAGCGACCGAAAGGACCGTGGCATGAGCGCGCAAGTGAATTGGGGCATCCTGAGCACCGGAAACATCGCGAAGACGTTCGCGCAAGGCGTTCAGAAATCCGTGACGGGCAAGCTGGTGGCGGTAGGCAGCCGCAGCCAGGAGTCGGCGAACAAGTTCGCCGATCAGTTCGGGATTCCGAACCGGCACGCGAGCTACGAAGCGTTGCTGGCCGATCCCGAAGTCCACGCCGTCTACATCGCGACGCCGCATCCGATGCATCCCGAATGGGCGATCAAGGCAGCGCGGGCCGGGAAGCATATTCTTTGCGAGAAACCGGTGGCGTTGAACTACTGGCAGGCCGTGGGCATCGTCGAGGCGTGCGCGGAGCACGACGTCTTCCTGATGGAAGCGTTCATGTACCGCTGCAGCCCGCAGACGAAGAAGCTCGTCGAACTGCTGCGCGAGAAGGTCATCGGGGAGGTGCGGCTGATTCAGGCGACGTTCGCGTTCCACGCGGGGTTCAATCCCAAGGGGCGGCTCTTCGCGGACGAGTTGGGCGGCGGCGGGATCCTCGACGTGGGCTGCTATCCGACGAGCATGGCGCGGCTGGTGGCCGGCGTGGCGCAAGGTCAGGACTTCGCCGACCCGGTGGCGTTCCAGGGCATGGGGCACAAGGGCCAGTCGGGCATCGACGAGTGGGCCGTGGCGATCGCGCGCTTCCCCGGCGACATCGTGGCCCAGTTGGCCACGGGCGTCTCGGTGAACCTGGAGAACGTGGTCCGCATCTTCGGCAGCGAGGGAAATATCTTCCTGCCCAATCCGTGGATGCCCGGGCGCGACGGGAGCGCCACGAAGATCGTGCTGACCAAGAAAGGCGCGGTCCAGGAGTTCCCGATCGAGTACGAGAAGCCGCTGTACGCCTACGAAGCCGACACGGTGGCCGCGTACATCAAGGACCGCAAGGCTGCGTCGCCGGCGATGAGTCCCGAGGACACGCTCAGCAACATGAAGATGCTGGACCAGTGGCGCGCGGGCGTGGGCGTGGAGTACGGGGTCGAGAAGAGCGGCGCGGTGCCGGTGCTGGACGGCGGGCCGCTGAAGGTGCGCGACGGCGCGCCCATACCGAAGGGCCGGATAGTCGGCGTCCCGAAGGATGTCAGCCGGCTGGTGATGGGCGTGGACAACCAGGTCAACGCGAGCCACGCGGCGCTGATGTTCGACCATTTCTACGAACGCGGCGGGAACTGTTTCGACACCGGCTATATCTACGGCGGCGGGAAGCTGGAAAAGATCCTGGGGCATTGGGTCAAGTCGCGCAATCTGCGCGAGAAGGTCGTGATCCTCGACAAGGGCGGGCACACGCCGCATTGCTTCCCCGACGCGGTGAACAAGCAGTTGCTCGAGAGTCTGGACCGGCTCGAGATGGATTACATCGACATCTACATGCTGCACCGCGATAACCCCGACGTGCCCGTGGGCGAGTTCGTCGAGACGCTAAACGCGCACATCAAGGCCGGGCGTATTCGCGCCTACGGGCTTAGCAACTGGTCGCTGGAACGTGTGAAGAACGCTCAAGCGTACGCCAAGAGCAAGGGCTTGGCCGGGATCGCGGCGATCAGCAATAACTTCTCGCTGGCACGGATGGTCACCCCGGTCTGGCACGGCTGCATCGCGGCGAGCACGCCGGAGTTCCGCGCTTGGCTGGCGGAGACGCAGATTCCGGTGATGCCGTGGTCGAGCCAGGCGCGCGGCTTCTTCGTGCGCGGCGACCGGAATTTCACCGCCGACGCCGAACTGGTGCGAAGCTGGTACAGCGACGACAACTTCGAGCGGCTCAAGCGCGTGCAGGAGTTCAGCGCGAAGCGCGGCGTGCTGCCGATCAACGTGGCGCTGGCGTATGTACTCTGCCAGCCCTTCCCGACGTTCCCGCTGATCGGGCCGCGCGTGCCGAGCGAGACGCGGACGAGCTTGCCGGGGCTGAATTTGAAGCTTACGCCGGACGAACTGAAGTGGCTGAATCTGGAGGCGTAAAATCGCTTTTGGAAAGCTGCCGATAGGGGCCGCCCCGCAAGGGAGCGGCCCTTTTTTTGAGTCCGGAATCGACTCGACCGTACTTGCCACCCGGCCGAGGCTGACTAACGTGGGTGCAACCATTTAGCGGCTAAGCCGCGCGAATCCGAACCGACCTTAAGGAGCACGCCCGTGGCGACCACCGGCACCGACCTCGACTTACTTTGCATTAACACGATCCGCTGTCTCTCCATCGACGGCGTGCAAAAAGCCAACAGCGGGCACCCCGGCATGCCGATGGGCTGCGCGCCGATGGGCTACGTGCTCTGGAAGAACCACCTGCGGCACAACCCGGCCAATCCCGAATGGGCCAATCGCGACCGCTTCATCCTTTCGCCCGGGCACGGCTGCATGCTGCTGTATTCGCTGCTGCACCTGCACGGCTACGATCTCTCGCTGGAGGATTTGAAGCAGTTCCGGCAGTGGGGCAGCAAGGCGCCGGGGCACAGCGAATACGGGCATACGGCGGGCGTGGAGACGACAACCGGGCCGCTGGGGCAGGGCTTGGCCAACGGCGTGGGCATGGCGATCGCGCAGAAGTACCTGGCCGCGTACTTCAACCGGCCCGGGCACGAGATCGTCGATTATTCGATCCTGGGCATCGTCAGCGACGGCGATCTGATGGAAGGCGTCACCGCTGAAGCCAGCAGCCTCGCCGGGCACCTGAAGCTTGACAACATCATCTACCTCTACGACGACAACCACATCAGCATCGAAGGGCACACCACGGTCGCGTTCACCGAAGACCGCATGAAGCGCTACGAAGCCTACGGCTGGCACACGCAGATCGTAAGCGACGGGAACGACATCGAGGCGATTAACGCGGCGATCGAGAAGGCCAAGCAGGTGAAGGACAAGCCCCACATCATCGCGGTGCGCACGGTGATCGGGTACGGTTCGCCCAACAAGGCCGACAGCCACGATGTCCACGGTTCGCCGCTGGGCGAGGACGAAGTCAAGGCCACCAAGAAGGCCTACGGCTGGGATCCCGAGAAGCAGTTCTACGTGCCGGAAGATGCGCTGAAGGTTTTCCGCGCGTCGCTGGAGCAGGGCAAGAAGGCCGAGGCGGCGTGGCGGCAGAAGTTCGAGGCCTACCGCGCGGCGCATCCGGCGCTGGCGCAGGAATTCCAGGACTGGCTGGACAAGAAGCTGCCGGCGGGCTGGGACAAGGATCTCCCGGTGTATCCGGCGGGGAAGGATGTCCCGACACGCAAAGCGCAAGGCGACACGCTCGCGGCCGTGGGCCCGAAGCTGGGGATGCTCCTGGGCGGCAGCGCGGATCTGGCGCCGTCGACGAATACCATCGTCAAAGGCACCGGGCACTTCCAGCACCCCGGCAACAAGGGCGACGAAGGCACGTACGCCGGGCGGAATTTCCACTTCGGCGTACGCGAACACGGGATGGGCTCGGCGCTCAACGGTATGGCGCTGAGCCAGATGCTGATCCCGTACGGCGCGACGTTCCTGATCTTCAGCGACTACTGCAAACCGGCGATCCGGCTCAGCGCTTTCATGGGCGTGCAGTCGATCTGGGTCTTCACGCACGATTCGATCGGTTTGGGCGAGGACGGTCCGACGCACCAGCCGGTGGAGCAGCTTTCGATGCTGCGCGCGATACCCGGGCTGGTGACGATCCGACCGAGCGACGCGAACGAAGTCCCGCTGGCGTGGAAGGCGGCCATCGAGCGGCGGGACGGACCGACGGCGATCGTGACCACGCGCCAGAACCTGCCGGTCTTCGACCGCTCCAAGACCGCGCCGGCCGAGGGGCTCCTGAAGGGCGGCTACGTGCTCAAGGACGCCGAAGGCGGCAAGCCGCAGATCGTGCTGATGGCGACGGGCAGCGAAGTGCAGTACGCGCTGGGCGCGCAAGAGTTGCTGGCGAAGGACAGGATTCGAGCGCGCGTCGTCGCCATGCCGGCTTTCGAACTCTTCGACGCGCAGTCGGAAAGCTACCGCAACTCGGTGCTTCCGCCGGACGTTCGCGCGCGTGTGGCGGTCGAGGCGGCGCATCCGATGAGCTGGTCCAAGTATGTGGGGCTCGACGGCGCGTATGTCTGCCTGCCGCATTATGGCGCGAGCGCGCCGTTCAAGACGCTGTACGAAAAATTCGGCTTCACGGCGTCGAATGTGGCCGAGGTGGCCAAGAAGACGCTGAAGTAATCGGACGCACGTGTGACTTTTGGGGTGGCGGACGATCTATAGCCGCCTACCCTGCACCTCCGTCTTGTTCCGCTGGAGGCGAGGCGGTAAGTTGCGGCGGCAGTCTTCGCGAACGGGTGCTTTGAACTCGCATGGGCGATACGATCAAGAATCTGCGCGTGACGTTGTGGGGCGTGCAGGGAAGCTGCCCGTACTTCCCTACGCCGCATGAAGTCGCCGAGTTCGTGCGTATGGCGGCGGTGCATACGCTGACCAAGGCATTCGAAGACCTGGCGCAGCGGATGAAGGAAGGCAAGGTCAGCTACGAAACGTGGCTGGGCGGTCCGCCCACCAAACAAACCATCGAGGAATACCAGCGCAAGCTGGGACTGCCCAACCTGCCGGTCTTCGGCGGGGACACCACCTGCATCGAAGTGGAAGACGCCGACGGAAACATCGTGATCCTCGATGGGGGCACGGGCATCCGCAACTGCGCGCTGAATTTGGTCAACAAGAAGTGGGCGGACCGCAAGGACCGCACGCTGTACATCTTCGGTTCCCACGAACATCTCGACCACCGCAACGGACTTCCGTTCGCAACCTTCTGCTTCGTGCGCCCGAACAATTACACGATCAAGATTTACGGCAACGGATCGTTCCTGGCTTCGCTGGACGACCGCTTCGGCCTCTTTTCGCGCGAGACGAAGGAAGTAGTCAGCCGCGATGCGCCGGTGAATTACGCGATCATGGCCGCGAAATTCGAAGGCTTCGAGATTCGCGAAATCGAGGAGGACGGCACCATCCCGCCGCACGGTCCGTGGGGCGTGCACGATCTGGGATCGCCGGTGAAAGTCGGCAGGATGACGATTACGCCGTTCGAGGTGTACCACGGGGCGACGCCGTGCCTGGGGTACGTCGTCGAACGCAAAGGCAAGAAGTTCGTCTTTTGCACCGATCACGAGTTGCGCCATGGGAACGATCCGAAGCATCCCAGCCAAGTGGAAAGCGAAAAAGCCGAAGCGCGCCTGCGCATGCACCTGCAGGACGCGCAGGCCGCGTACATGGACGGCCAGTACTTCATGGCCGAGTACATGGGCATCCGCGCCATTGGACATGCTTCGGCGGCGCCGCGGATCGACTGGGGCCACAGTTGCGTCGAGGATGTTGTCGCGCGTGCGCAGCAATGCCGCGTGAAGCGCACGTACATCGGGCACCACGACCCCGACCGCGAATGGGGCGAACAGGTCAAGACCGACGAGGAACTCGCCCGCCTCAGCCGCGACAAGCCTTACCATGTTGAGCTGGCCAAGGGCAGCACGGTCATCGACATCTGAAGTAGACGGCCCACGCGATTCCGCTAAACCAACCTGCTTCCCATCGGCCGCCGCGTCCGGCGCGGTTCGAGCTTCGTACACCCCGGAGGAGACGTTTCGTGTCCGCTCTCAAGAAAGCCAAAATCGGCGTGGTCGGCTGTGGCGCCATTAGCGCCGCATACTTCAAGACCTTGAAGGCGCTCGAAATCACCGAAGTCGTCGCCTGCGCGGACCTCTTTCCGGAAGCCGCGAAAAAGCGCGCCGAGGAATTCGAGGTGCCCCGCGTGTACAGCGTGGACGAGCTGCTCGCCGATCCCGAGATCGAGATCGTAATCAACCTCACCATTCCCGGCGCGCATGCCGAAGTAGACCAGAAGATTCTTCAGGCCGGAAAGCATCCGCACAGCGAGAAGCCCTTCGCGGTCACGCGCGACGACGGCAAGAAGGTCCTGGCGCTGGCCAAGCAGAAGGGCCTGCGCGTCGGCTGCGCGCCCGATACCTTCCTGGGCGGCGGGCACCAGACGGCGCGGCGGCTGATCGACGAAGGCGCGATCGGCGAGGTTGTCTCGGTCACCGCGTTCATGCAAGGGCACGGGCACGAAAGCTGGCATCCTAACCCAGAGTTTTATTACAAGGCCGGTGGCGGGCCGATGTTCGACATGGGGCCGTACTACCTGACCGCGATGGTGAACATGATCGGCCCCGTGAAGCGCGTGACGGGCATGACGCGCGTCACCTTCAAGGAGCGCACCGTCACCAGCCAGCCGCGCGCGGGGCAAGTGATCAAAGTCGAGGTGCCGACGCACGTCACCGGTCTGCTGGAATTCCATAACGGCGCGGTGGGAACGATCATCCAGAGCTTCGACGTGTGGGGGCACAGCCTGCCGAACATCGAAGTGCACGGCACCGAAGGCAGCATGCGCGTCCCCGATCCCAACGGCTTCGGCGGGCAGGTCTTCCTGCGCCTGCCGGGCCAGTACCAAGGCTGGGTCGAGGCGACAAACAAGCATCGCTACAACGACGGCGCGCGCGGACTGGGCGCGGCCGATATGGCCTACGGGCTGCGCAGCGGGCGGCCGCATCGCGTCAGCGGGGAACTTGCTTTTCACGTCCTCGACATCATGCAGACGCTGCACGAATCCAGCGACCAGGGCAAGCACCTGGAGTTGGGCAGCACTTGCGCGCGCCCGGCCGCGATTCCGGTGGGCCTGAAGGATGGCACCCTCGATCCGTAAGCGCACGCTATAATCGAACCCATGGAGACGTACGAGCCGTTCGTGGCGCTGGCCGTCGCAGTGGGCTGCGGTTTACTGATCGGCCTTCAACGCGAGCAAGCTGCGTTTGCCGAGGGAGGCCGGGAAGACCAGGGATTCCTGGGCGGCGTGCGCACACACCCGCTGTACGCGCTGGTCGGCGCGCTGGCGATGCTCCTGGCGCGGCAGATTGGCTACTGGCTGGTCGGTGCGGCGTTGGTCGCGGTGAGCGTTCCGCTGGTCCTGGCGTATCAGGACGATCTGCGCAAAGGCCGCGACCGCGGCCTGACCTCCGAAATGGCTTTTTTCGTTTCCTTCTTCTGCGGCGCGCTGGCCATGAGCCAAGGGCTGGCCGAGCCGTTCACGAACCGGCTGGTGCTCGTGGCGGCCGTCGCGATCGCCACCACCGCGCTGCTTTCGACCAAAGAGCCGCTGCATGGGCTGGTCAAGAAAGTGACGCGCGAAGAGCTGTACGCAACCCTGATCTTCCTGGTGGTCGCGGCCATCGTGCTGCCGCTGGCGCCGGACGAGGCGATGGGACCGCTGGGCACGCTAAACCCGTTTCACATCGGCTTGATGGTGGTCCTCATGTCTTCCATCAGCTTCGTCGGCTATGTGGCGATTCGCTGGATGGGGCCGGGCCGCGGCCTGGGCGTGACCGGGCTGGTCGGCGGACTGGTCAGTTCGACGGCGGTTACGCTTTCGGTGAGCGGCCGCGCGAAGCATGAACCGGGGCTGGCTTCGGCCTGCGCGCTGGCGGTGGTTCTGGCCTCCTGCGTCGTGCCCCTGCGCGTGCTGCTGGAAGTGGGTGCGGTGAATCCAAGCCTCTTGCGCATAGCGAGTTTGCCGTTGGCGGTGCTGCTCCTGGCGGGGCTGGCCGGCGCGTACGTGCTGCATCGAAAGCGCGTGCAGACTCCTCCGCAAGCCACTGTGGAAGACAAAGCGCGTCTGAAGAACCCGTTTGAACTGGGTCAGGCGGTGAAGTTCGGATTGCTCTTCGCGGCGGTCCGACTGGCTTGCAAAGCGGCCGAAACCTACCTGGGCACAAGCGGGCTGCTGGTCGCCGGCGTGCTGGGCGGGCTGACCGACATGGACGCCGTCACGCTTTCCATGGCCCGTATGGCGCGCGAAGGCACCGACGAGCGCCTCGCGACTACCTGCATTCTGGCCGCCGGCATGTCGAATACCGTCGTAAAGGGCGTTCTGGCCTGGACGCTGGGCGGAGGCGCGTACGGGCGATACGTGGCGGCGGCCAGCGCAGCCGTAGTGCTTGCGGGCGGCTTGGGCATCGCGGCGGTCTGGCTGCTGTTCTGATTATCCCAGCGGCCGCACGCGGCTGTAGATCACCTTCAGGTAGCGGCCTTCGGGCATTCGCGCGGCCCACGGGTGATCGGGCGAAGCGCCGCCCACGGCGAAGATTTGCAAATCCGCGCGCGCCTCGCTGGCCGCGTCACGCAGCACGCCGATCAGATCCAGTTCGCTGACCAGCCCGGTGCACGAACAGCTCAGCAGTACCCCGCCGGCCTCCACGCATTGCATGCCCTGGCGGTTCATGTCCTTGTAACTCTGCAGCGCCTTGGGCAACTCGCTCTTCGAAACGGCGAGCTTGGGCGGGTCGAGGACCATTCGCGCGAAGCGCTTGCGCGCGGCGCGGTGTTCGCGCAGCACGTTGAAGACGTTCCCGTGCGCGAAAGTCACGCGATCGGTCACCGCGTTGAGCTTTCCGTTGCTCTCGGCGACCGCGATGGCCTTCTCGTCCAGGTCCACGGCTTCGACGCGCTTCGCGCCGGCCAGCGCCGCCTGGATCGCGAAGCCGCCGCTGTAGCAGCAACCGTCGAACAGTTCGTGCCCGCGGGATAATTCGGCAAGACGCGCGCGGTGTTCGCGCTGGTCGGCGAAGAAGCCGGTCTTGTGGCCTTTGCGCAGATCGACGTGAAAACGCGCGGCGCCTTCGCGGACCGTCAACTCGCAGGCCTGCGCGCTGGGCGGCGGGCCGTCCATCGCGACGCCTTCGTACTTCTCGCTGCGCGCGTCGGCGCGCACGACCTGTTCGGCGTCCGGAAAGCACGCGCGCAAGCCCGCCTGGATCCACGGCAGATGGCGGAACGGGCCGGCGCTGTAAAGTTCCAGCACCAGCACGTTCGCGAGACGGTCGACGACCAACCCGCTGAGTCCGTCGCCTTCGCTGTGGATCACGCGGTAAGCGTCGGTCGTATCGGGCAGTTTCAGGACGTCGTGGCGAAAGGCCACGGCATCGGCGATGCGCCGCGCGAACCATTCGCCGTCGGGCACGACGCGCGGATCTTCGCTGAGCAAACGCAGCGTGATCTCGCTGTTGGCGTTGTAGTACCCGCAGCCCACCCGGCGGCCGTCGCGGGTGACGCATTCCACCAGCGCGCCGGGGATCACGCGCTGCCTCGGTTCTTCCAGCATACGCCGGAAGATCCACGGATGATTCCCGGGCCGGCGTTCGATCAGGACGATCTGCGGCAACGCGCTGCCGGGCGCGGGAAGCCGGTACTCCGACTCCTCGCGCCGCTCCCGTTCCTGGCGTCGTTCGATTCGCTTCGACATGGCCGGAGTATACGCTTACTTGGGGTTTTCGACGAACGCCCCGCCGCGGCATTGCTTGAGGTAGTTCAAGCCGTGCACTTGGCCGGTCATCTCGAGATCGCCGCGATAGACCGGATCGTGCCAGCCTTCGATATCGATGCTCCCCCTGAACCCGCCTTGGCGCAGGATGCCGATCACGTCGGTCCAGTTCGTGTCGCCGAAGCCGGGCGTACGGTGGAAGACGTACGGCTTGCCGCCGCGAATACCGGACTCGCGCACGACATCCCAGAGCACCGTCGCGTCTTTGCCGTGGATATGAAACACCTTCTTGATCCACTTCCGCAGCTGCGGCAGCGGGTCGATCAAGCTGTTCATCTGGTGGCAGGGTTCCCATTCGAGCCCGATGTTCTCGGCGGGCAGTTCGTTGAACATCATTTCCCAGGCCGTCGGCGCGTGCGCGATATTCCAGTCGCCGTATTCCCACGTGCCGCCCATGTCGCAGTTCTCGAAGGCCAGCCGCACGCCCTTGTCGGCTGCGCGCTTGGCCAGCGGCCCGAAGACCTGCTTGTAGGTCTTCATCGATTCGGGAATCTTCTTGTTCACAACACGCCCGGCGAATCCGCAGACCAGCTTGCAGTCGAAGAGCGCCGCCGCGTCGATGCAGCGCGCCCAGTCCTTGGCCGTCTGCTTGTCTTCGAGCGGATTCCCGTAGATGCCCAGGCTGCTGACGATCGCCGTGCGCCCGGTCTCGTCGAGCAGCGCGTTGACTTCTTTGGCTAGTTTTTTGAGATCGGTGCCGCCGAGGTACTTCCAGAAGTTGAGCTGAAAGCTCTCGAAGCCGTGGGGAATGATCTGGCGCAGGTAAGCGGCGCCCTTGTCCCCGGGGGCGAGCGTCCCGATGCGAATATCCTGGTGGTTCGTGCGGTCGGCCATGGCGGTGACTCCCTTGGGAAGATGGAGGGTTGAAGGAGCGCGACACTGTAGCTCAAGGGCAGAGCGTGAAAAGCGCCGAATCAGTTCAGGAAAAGCAGCGCCACGCCGCAGACGGCGAGAACGGCGCCCAGCACGGCGCGGAGCGTCACGTGTTCCTTATGCAGCCAGACGGCGAAGGGAATGATCAGGACCGGGACGAGCGCCATGATCGTCGCGGCCACTCCGGTCGCGGTGTGCTGCACGGCCAGCAGCGACAGGCCCACGCCCAGAAACGGTCCCGCGAACGCTCCGCCTAAACTGTAGAGCATGCCGCGTCCGTCGGAGAGCGCGTTCCAGACGCGCGGCCACCAGCCGATGCAAGCGAAGAGCACCGCGAATCCGGCGATCCCCGCCACCACGCGGATCTGCGTCGCGGCGAACGGATCGTACGAGCCCATACCGAATTTGCCGATCACCAGGCCCAGTGCTTGCCCCACCGCGCCGCCGAACGCCAGCGCGATGCCCTTGGACCGCTCGGCGGCCGGATCCTCCTGCGCGGCCGGTTGGCGCTCCAGGACGACCCAGGCGACGCCGGCCAGCGTGAGCGCCATGCCCAGCCAATCGGTCGGGCGCAACCGTTCGCCCAGCAGCGCCCACCCGAACAGGGCCGCCATGGGCGGCCAAAGCGACATGACCAGCATGGAGACGCGCGGGCCGACGAGGAGATAGGCGCGAAAGAGGCACAGGTCGCCCAGCGTGAAGCCGATAAAGCCGGAGAGCGCGAGCCAGCCCCACGCTTCCGGCGTCGCGTCGCCGGGCAAGGCATGCCCGCGCACGAACACGCCGTAGAGGCACAGCAGCGCGAAGGCCATGAAAAGGCGAATCTGGTTCAGCGCAAGCGAGCCGATGCGCTTGCCGGCGGCGGCAAAGAAGAGCGCGCTGACGGTCCAGCAGGCAGCGGTCGCCAGCGCGGCGGTTTCGCCGGGGTAGAGGAGTTTCATGGAGCCGCCTTCAGCATCTGAATCAGGTCAGGCAGTATGGGCTTCACGGGGTATTGCGCAAGCGCGGTCCAGAAAGCACCGCGCCACGGCTTTGAACCGTGGCGCGTGTACAGCGATCGATGACCTGAATTGGACTCAACTGCCGGCCGCCGCGGCCGAACGCGGAGCCGTCCCGAAGCGGCGTTCGAGCGCGTAGCGGGCCTGCTGGCGGTCGTCGAAAGGCAGCTTCTCGGCGCCGACGATCTGGTAGTTCTCGTGCCCCTTGCCGGCGATCAGCACCACGTCGCCGGGCCGGGCTTCGCGGACGGCCAGATCGATGGCGCGCGCGCGGTCGGCCTCGATGGTGAACTTGCCTTGGGTGCGCAGCCCTTCGCAAATATCGCGCAGGATCGCGTGCGGGTTCTCGGTGCGCGGGTTATCGCTGGTGACGACGCCCAGGTCGGCCATCTCGTCGACGGCGCGGCCCATCTTGGGGCGCTTGGTCCGGTCGCGGTCGCCGCCGGCTCCGAAGACGACGATCAGGCGGCTGGGCTTCAGCGCGCGCAGCGCGGCCATCACGCGGCGCAGCGCGTCGTCGGTATGCGCATAATCGACCAAAACGCGGAACGGCGCCAGCCCGTCGCCGACGGCTTCCAGCCGGCCGGGGACCCCGCTGAACTTTTCCAGCGCCGAGAGCGCGCGGTCGAAGTTAAAGGTGCGGTCGTGGCTGCTGCCCAGAGCCAGCGCGCCGCCCAGTCCGGCCAGCGCGTTCTGGATGTTGTGTGCGCCCACCAGACCCCAGCGCACTTCGCGCTTGCCCCAGGGCGAATGGATCCGGAACGTCGTGCCGTGGATATCCGTCTGCGTAATTTCCGCGCGCAGTTCGGCTTCGCGGCGGTTCTCGAGCGAATAGCCGATGGTGCTCGCCCGCGTGCGCGCCGCATAGTAGCGCCCGGCTTCGTCGTCGTAGTTCAGGATCGCGTACGCATCGGCGTCGAGCATCTGGAACAGCAGCAGCTTCGCGTCGCGGTACTGCTCCATCGTGCGGTGGAAGTCGAGGTGATCCTGGGTCAGGTTCGTGAAGATGCCGCAGGAAAACTGAAGTCCTTCGACGCGGCGCTGGACCAAGCCGTGGCTGGAGGTTTCCATGATCGCGGCCTTGCAGCCGTTGCGGACCATCGCGCGCAGGTAGGCGCAGATGTCGGGCGCCTCGGGCGTGGTCAGCGGCGCTTCCAGCTTCGCGCCGGGTTCGCCGACGTCGTACTCGATCGTGCCCAGCATACCGCAGGGCGTGCGGGTTTCGTTGAGGATGTGGCGGACCAGGTAAGCGGTCGTCGATTTGCCGTTGGTGCCGGTAATCGCGCCGAGCCGCAGTTTCTTGTCGGGCGTGCCGTGCAGGGCGCGGGCGAGTTGCGCCAACGCCGTGCGCGCGTGGGGCACGATCACCTGCGGCAGGCCGGTGAGCGGTTCTTCGCGCTCGGTCACGATCACCGCCGCGCCGCGTTCCCAGGCGTCCTGCGCGAACTTCGCGCCGTCGGCCTTCTGTCCGGGCAGCGCGACGAAAACGTGTCCGCGCTGCACGCGGCGGCTGTCGATCGAGAGACCCGTGACGTCCACGCTCGGATCGAAGCGCTGAACCTGGCGCGGCGCGGGTTCGAGGTTCTTCAGCAAGGTGGCCAGACGCATGGTTATCCTCCGTTGCGGCGCGCGCGGAATTCGCGCTCCGCCAGTTCCTGTGCTTCCCCGCTGCGCGGCGGGACGTTCAGGGCTTTGAGACCCCGGCGCAGTATTTCGCGGACGGCCGGCGACGCGACCGTGCCGCCGTAGTACCCTAAGCGCTTGTCCGGTTCGTCCACCGTGACGAGGCAGACCAGCCGCGGCTGTTCGACCGGCGCGAAGCCGCAGAAGCTGCCGACGTATTTCTCGTGGCTGTACATTCCGCCGATCACCTTCTGCGCCGTGCCCGTCTTGCCGCCGACGGAGTACTCGGGGCACCACGCGCGGCGGCCGGTGCCTTCCAGCACCACGCGTTCGAGCATCTCGCGCATCGCGATGCTCGTTTCGGCCGAGATCACCTGCCGCACCGGCTCGGCGCGCAGCGTGTAGAGTTCCTCACCCTTCGCGTTGGCGATGCGCTGGATCACTTGCGGGCGCAGCAACGTGCCGCCGTTCACCATCGCCGCATAAGCCGTGGCGAGTTGCAGCGGCGTCACCGCGATCTCCTGGCCCATCGGCACGGAAAGCAGGCTGTCCTTGGTCCATTTGTGCTTGGGGCGCACGATGCCGGAGACTTCGCCGGGCAAGTCGATGCGCGTCCGCGCGCCGAAGCCGAAGGTGTAGACCGCTTCGTAGACGCCATCGATGCCCAGCCGCAGGCCTTCCTTGGCTGCGCCGATGTTGCTTGAGTGGACGATCACTTCGTCGAAAGTGAGCGCGCCGTAGGCATGCGAATCGTGCAGCGTGCGGTAGCTGACGCGCCAGGCGCCGTTCTCGCAGTAGATCCGCTCATTGCGGCGGAACAGTTTCTTCTCCAGCGCTTCGGCCGCGATGAAGGTCTTGAAGGTGCTGCCGGGTTCGAAGACATCGGTCAGCGCACGGTTGCGGCGGTGGGCGGGATCGGCGGAGGCCGGCGCGTTGGGGTCGTACGCCGGACGATTGGCCAGCGCCAGAATCGCTCCCGTGCGCACGTCCAGCACCAAGGCGACGGCGCCCTTCGGCTGGAATTCCTCCATGATCGCGTCCAGTTCGTCTTCGGCGACGTGCTGCAAGCCGGGGTGAATCGTGAGCTGCACGTCCAGGCCCGGCTGCGGAGCATGGATTTCAGGCACGTACGAGACATCGCCGCCGCGCGAAAGCGCGCGCCGTGAGGCGTCGCGTTCGTAGGTCCGGTAACCGGGGATGCCGCGCAGCAGGCCCTCCAGCGCCAGCTCAATGCCTTCCTTCCCCCCGTCGGTGCCCGCCCAGCCCAGCACGTGCGAGCCCAGCGGTCCTAGCGGATACTCGCGCCGGAACGTGTCTTCGAAGCCTACGCCGCGGATCTTCAGCTCGGCGACTTTCTCGGCTTGTTCGGGTTCGACGTTGCGCGCCAAGTACACGACGCGGCGGTCGGCGAGGTCCATGCGCCGGCGCAGCAGATCGTGGTCTACGTTAAGGAGTTCTGCGAGTTTGCGGGCGGTTTCGTCCTTCTGTTCGGCCTTCAACACGTGCAGGTCGGCGAAAACGATCTTCCGCGCGCGGCTTTGGACCAGCATTTCGCCGTTGGCGCCGCGGATCGGACCGCGCGGGGCGGGGAGGCGTTCGCTGGCGGTGCGCTGGCGTTCGGCCAGACGCGCCCAGGACTCGTGCTCGACGATGTGGATCGTCCCCAGGCGCCAGGAAAGTGCTATAAATACAAGCAGGACAGGGACTACGGTCAACGCCAAGCGGGTGCGGACGGCGCGATCTACGCCGCCTTGCGGTCCCCACGCCGCCGAATGCGCGGCGGGGCAGGCCAAGCGGTGCGCGATGGTCGTATCGCCTCGAACGGGCTGCGGGGTGGGGGTGGGGTTTGGATCGTTCATGCGTTCCCGAGGCTGGTCTGGCCTCCGAAGCCTGCGTTACGGATGCGTCGCGCGAACTTCGCGCGGCGTATAGAGTTCCAGTTCCGAAACCGGGCGGACCGGGAGGCGCAATTCGGCCGCTCGGTCGATGACACGCTGGGGCGTTTGGAGCGCGAGCAAGCGGGCGCGTTCTGCCGCGATTTCTTTGCGCACTTCGCGCAATTGAGCTTCGTATTCGGCAAGTACATAGCCGCGCTCGATTTGCTCTTGGCTGTCGCGGACCGAGACCAAGCCGGCCGCGGCGAGGGCGCCCAAGAAGAGCAGATGCCGTCCGCTAAACATGGCGTTCGATTCCTAGAGCGCCGGTGCATCCTCTAACCTGCGCAGCGCTCTAAACTTAGCGCTTCGGCTGCGGGGGTTGGCGCGTTCCTCTTCTGCCGAGGGGCGCAGCACCGACTTATGCACCTTCTGGAATCGTCCGGTTTGGGCCTGCAACTTGAAGGCTTGTTTGACCTTCCGGTCTTCGCCGGAATGAAAACTGATCACGCCCAGCGTCCCGCCGGGCGCGAGGCGCTCGGGCGCGGCGACCAGGAAAGCTTCCAGCGCGTCCAATTCGCCGTTTACGGCCATGCGTAGTGCTTGGAAAGTCCGTGTGGCAGGGTGGATACGTTGATGCCCGCGGACCTTAAGGGCGCGGCGGACAAGCTCTTCAAGCTGCCCCGTGGTCTGCACCGGATTGCCGCGGCGGCGGGCTTCGACGATCCAGCGCGCAATGGCTCGGGAGCGGCGTTCTTCGCCCAAATGGAAGAGCACGTCTGCGATCTCGGTCTCGGAGAGGGTGCGCAGAAGGTCCGCCGCTGTATGTGGAAGTCTAGGATCCATACGGAGATCCAGCGGCGCATCGAAGCGGAAACTAAAGCCCCGGCCGGGGCGGTCGAGCTGCATCGACGAGACGCCCAGATCGGCCAAGATGCCGCGGGGTTCGCGTCCGGCCAGGTGCGCGTCGAGAACGCTGCCCAGTTCACGAAAGTTGGATTGGACCAGCAACAGTTTCACATCTTTAGCTGCGGCAATGGGTTCCAGGCGCGGTCGGGCCAGTTCGAGGGCCTCGGGATCCACGTCGAGCCCTAGGAGCGTGCCGCCCGGGGCCAGCGCGTCGAGCATGGCGGCGGAGTGTCCGCCGGCGCCGAGGGTGGCGTCCACGGCCAGATCACCCGGCCGAAGTCTAAGCGCATCAAGGGTTTCGAGCGGTAATACGGAGACGTGCGGAAGGCCCGGAGACGGGTCGGCTTCTGGCGTTGAGGATGCGTTGGACTCGGGCGGCTGCGGGGCGTCGGGGGGTGCGCCCATGAGCGAATCGCCGCGCGGAGGCCCGCGCGGCTCCTTCCTATATCCCTATTCCGACCAGACTTACAGGCCTGCGGCGGCGGCGTGGCGAGCCGGAAGCGCGCGGACGTTCGCGCGCGCATCGAGGCCCGAAACGCGCAGCAGGCTCTGCATGAACGGTGAAAGTTCAACGCCGCCAAAGGCTTGGCTAAGGCTGCGGACTTCGTCGCAGCGCCGCACCAAAGCTTCCACGTCGTCGTGTAACTCCTGTGGCGCCGGAGCGTTAGCTCCTTTGCTCCGCAGGTGTTCGCTGACCCGATCGATGCTCGACTTGCCCATCTTCCCCTCCTCCGCGCGGTGGTAACGGGGGGCCGCCCCCCGCGCTCTATTAGAGATTCAAAAGCCCTGTAACTTTCATGGCCGTTTCAGCAATACGCGCGCTCTTTTTCTGATCGTAGTCGCGCCGCGCTTCGGCCGGCCAGAGTTCGATGCGGTTAAACGCGCCGCAGAACGCCACCTCTTCGCGCATGCCGAGTTGGTCGACCCAGGCGGCGGGCAGGACGAAGCGTCCCTGCTTGTCCGGCTCGATTGGCTCGGCCCCGCCGGAGAGGTGGGCGACCAGTTCGGCCTTCGTTGCCTCGTCCAAATCCTGACGTTGCCGGATGTTGTCGATGATCGTGTCCAACTGCGTCTGCGTGTAGAGGCGCAGGAAGCCTTCGTCGTTCCAGCGCATCAAGAGGAGCTGGCCTTCGTTGCTCTCTTCGAGCGTCTTCATCAAGTTGCGCGGGATTGCGACCTGGTTGCGCCCGGAGACCTTATGGAAGGCCGTGCCGAAGAACGTGGCGCGCCGCGGAGCGGTGGGTCGTTCGTTCGGAGTAGTCGGCCCTAGTGTGGTCACGGTCGCTCGCATTCGCTCTATTTCGTGCTAAATCTCACTACTTGGGACGCCGGAAAGATACTCGGCACTACCGAGCGCGTCAAGGGGGGTATCTCGTTGGAATGTAAGGATTTCGAAGAGGGGTGCAGATGTGGGGCTTATTTTTCCCTACTTACGCAAGGGGTAGTGGGTCGGCGGCGCAGGAATTCGAAGATAGTTGGCTGGAGCTTTACCACCATCGACCGGTTGCACTGGTGCTCTTGAGGAAATTCTGCGCCGCGGGCGGTTCGGTGGCACTAACGGATAGGCTTCGGCGGCCGCGGAAAAGCCTGCAAGAAGGAGCAGGCGGGCGAGGGCTGGCGCCGGAACATCCCGTACGCACGATTTATTCGTTCGAATGCGGGCAGATGAGGCTTGCCTTGAGGACTTCGGAGCATACGCTGTGCGTATGTCGCATACGGCGCGCCGGAGCGGCATCGAGCCGGACACCGTGGGGGTTTCGCGCATGCTTTCCTTCGAACTTCCCAGACCGTCGGGGGCCGAGTGGGATCAACGCGTGTTGAGCGTGCAGCTCACGCCGGCGGGGGCGCCGTTCGAACTGGAAGTGGTGTTGCAGGGTTCGCTTGCCGCGATGCTGGGCGAGAAGCTCGATAAGCGCGCGGTGCTGCATGTCACGCATTTGACGCCGACCGGCCGGCGGGGCCGCTTGCGCGCTCAGGTGAGTTTCGAGCGGCTCGAACTGACCGACGAGCCGGATCGAGCGGAGTCGTTGACGCTGATCGTGGATATGGATGCTCGGAATCTGGACGAGATCCTGCGCTGGCAGGAGAGCGCTCGGATGACGATTACGCGCAGTTTGCGCGCGTAATTTTCCGGCAAGGTTCGTAACTTTCCCCGTTCTGTTTTCGCACTCGTGCGCCTCTTTTTCGAACGAGCTTTAAGGACTTATGAGCGCGAAAGCGCGGTCTATACCACCTCGCGCACGTCGAGCAAAAATTCGATTCTGCTATAAAACTGCCATAAATCGCTGCTGCAAAGCGTATATTTGCACGCAGGTGCTTAGTGTCCGGGCGGCTATGCGCGAGGGGCTGAACGGGTGCGGGTGGGTTAAAAATTGGAAATTCAAAATTCAAAATTTCGGGCGATTGGCAACATTCCGAAAATAAAGAGGCCGGCGCGTGGCGGCGGAATCGGCGTGGCTTTCCGTGGCCTTTGGCGTTCGATGGGCAGGGCGGTAAAGAGCAAAGAGTAAAAAGTAAACGTTATGCGTGACGCGCGATAGGCGGGGCGCCGGACGGGTTGGGGTACGGGAGACGGTTGACAGGCTCGGTAAAAGGAATAACAACTTGGCGGAGTGGGATTGCAGGGGCGGTAGTGGGCGTGGTTGGCCGGGTAGCCGGCAGGAATCTGTTTAATGGATGCTGTGGCGGTGGGCGATAGGTCTGAGGTTTGAGCGCGTGCGGATGGTTGGGCGCGGAGCAAGCACGCGGAAATTTCCCCATGGTACCTTTGTTTCTCGGCTACTTGGCCAGCAAAGGGGAATACACTCGCCGTTGTGGAGATCGTTGTAATGAGAGTACCGGTTAAACCTGAACTCCTTCGCTGGGCCTGCGCGCGCGCGGGCAAGCCGGAGTCGGCGTTAGCCGAAAAATTTGCTGGCTACGAGGGCTGGTTGGCCGGCAGGAAGCACCCCACGCTTAAGCAACTCGAAGAGTTCGCACGAGCAACCCGCACGCCCTTCGGTTTCTTTTTCCTACAGGAACCACCGGTCGAGACGATCCCGATACCCGACTTCCGCACCGTCGGGAGCGAGCGCCTCCAGCACCCTTCGCCCGACTTGCTGGACACCATCTTTCTCTGCCAGCAGCGCCAAGATTGGTATCGCCAAAACGCTTTGATGCTGGGCGATCCGGCGCTGGACTTCATCGGCTCCGCCACCGTGCGGAGCGATGTCGTCGCTACCGCCGCGCGCATCCGCCGGACCGTCGGGTTCGACCTCGACGCCCGAGTCAAAGCGTCCACCTTCCTCGACGCACTCCGCATGACGATCGACGCGGCCGACGAAGCGGGCATACTCGTCATGGTCAGCGGCATCGTGGGGCACAACTCTCATCGACCGCTCGACACCGCCGAGTTCCGTGGCTTCGCCCTCTGCGACGCCTCTCCCCATTTCGCCCCGCTCGTATTTATCAACGGCGCCGACACCAAGTCCGGCCAGATGTTCACGCTCGCCCACGAACTGGCTCACCTGTGGCTCGGCGAGTCTGGCGTCTCGGATGTCACCCCCGCCTCGTCCCTTCCGCAGCGGACTGAGGGCGGAGCCGGCATCGAGCGCTGGTGCAACGCCGTCGCGGCGGAGATGCTCGTTCCCCTCGAGGGCTTCCAACAGGCCTACCGCCGCCGTGCCGATTTGCGGCCGGAGATGCAGCGCCTCAGCCGGCAATACAAGGTCAGCACGCTGGTCATCCTCCGCAGAATGTTCGACGCCGGCGGCCTAACCCGCGATGTTTTTCAGGTAGCGTTTGACGCCGAACTCCAGCGCCTCAAATCCGAACTCGCCCGGCGCAAGGCCAAGGGCGGCGGTGGAGACTACTACGCGACGACCTCCGTCCGCGTTAGCGAGCGCTTTGCCAAGGCCGTGCTCGCCAGCACCTGGGAGGGTCGCTCCAGCTTCACCGAGGCGTTCCGCCTGCTCGGCTGCCGCAACGTCAAGACCCTCGAATCCCTCGGCGATCGCCTCGGCATGGCCGCCTACCTTAGTGGTGGGGCCGTCTAATGGCCTACCTCCTCGACACCGGAGTATTCATTGAGGCCAAGCGCCGATTCTACGGTCTGGATTTTGTTCCCGGCTACTGGGACTGGCTCATGCGTGAGGCTAAGTCGGGCACGATCCGCTCCATCGAAAAGGTCGCCGACGAAATCGGCGCACAGCAGGACGAACTGAGCGCTTGGGCCGCGGCGTTACCGAGTGGATTCTTCCTGCGCCCCGACGCCACCTTCAGTACTGCGTTCCAGCAGGTGAGCCAGTGGGCGCTCACCTCAGGTTTCCAACCCGCAGCGTACAACGAGTTCCTTGGAGTAGCCGATTCGTTCCTGGTCGCACAGGCTCTAGCTGGCCATCACACCGTAGTGACCCTGGAGAAGCCCGCCACGACGCCCAGCAAACGGAAGATCAAAGTCCCTGACGCGTGCGCCGGCGTCAGCGTCAAATGCATGACGCCTTACGAGGTGATGCGACTGCGGGGCGTACGGTTGGTGCTTGCGGGAGTCGCGACCTAGCGAGAGGACAGTAGAGAAGTGTTGCGAGTAATCTGGAGCAATCGGCGGGTGGCCACCCGGCAATTGATTTTTGGGCGCTATGGAGCAAAGGCTGTTTTCTTACTCCATGCCGAACCGCCTGCTAAGCGTAGGGATGCTGGCCCTGGAAGCGACGGTGGCCGTTTTCGGAACCGGCTGAGACCGTGATGACTAAACCGGATTACGACGATCCTGAAGTTGAGGCGCGCTGGTGCGATGCGCAGCGGAAGGCGGTCGCCGATTACCTGCGTTCTCAGAAACTCAAGCACGGTCGAATCGGGGATGGGCCGGCATGGCACGTAGCTCCGCATGTGTCGATCTGGGCCGTGGAGAGCCTGAGCCGGCCCGAATGGATCGGCTGGTGGGCCATCTGTGGCGATCTGCCGACGGATTACCTTTCTGCAGCCGACGTGGAACCGCCGCAGCATCCCAGGAAAGCCTTGCGCATTTTCGCCGAGAACTGGCTTGGCATTGTGCAGGCCTGGAGGGAAGGGCGAGAAATCGAGCATACTCGCATCGGCGATCTGAGTTCCCGGAACGAATTAGGACCGTTGCTTGAATCGCGGGCCCGGATGTTAATGACGTGGGCTCAAGACGATGCGCTGTGGGAAGAAGCGTGACGGTTTATTTGTTGCCGTGGGGGTGGGTTGAGTGCGTGCGGTCGGCTGGGCACGGAGCAGCGCCCACGGCGCTTGCGCCGGGGTCGCCGCTACTGGCCTGGAAGATAGGAAGCTGCATTTCCCATGAGCCCGACCAGTCCACAGAGATTCCCACGATGGAGGCGTATGCTGTTCTTCGGCGCCGTACTTTTAGGTTTGCCTGTCACCGGCTGGGCGATTGGGGAGCGCAGCTACCTGCTGGCGGTTTTTGCCGGCCTCGCTTCCGTTTTGGCTGTTGCGTCCAGTATTTCGTCCAAGCGTTGTCCGAATTGTCGGGAGCGATTATTCACCATTAGTTATCCCGCGTCCCATTGTCCGAAGTGCGGAACCTCATATACATGAATTCGAGTAGTCGTTCAGGACTTGCTTTTGAGGGGTGGCCTAATTCAAGCGAGGCGGTTCGACGCGTATGATACTTCCATTGTTCCTGTGCCTTGGGTTCGCGTGGACCGTGAGCGACGGGCTGCACGATTCGGATGGCGCGCTTGCCGTTTACGCTCCTGCCGAATTGCCCGCACGGACGGTTGAGTCCTTTCGATTTATCGGCGCGGCCACCACGCTTAGGGAAGTGACCGCCCGACTTGGCGCGCCGGATCAGGATAGGGGCAGCGGACTCTTTGTTTCTGTCTATCGGCTGGCGGACGGCAGCGAAGTGCTGATCGGTTCAGCCGATGGCGCGCAGGTGCTTTACGTGAGGCATGGTCGGGCTGTTTTGTTTGAGCGGCGATGAGACCGTGGTTTCGCCATGCGGGGGACGGGACGGGCGTGAGAGATGGGGCGCGGCTTTCATGGGGTTGTAAACGCCTGCGGCGCCCCCATCACGGGGTGATGGGGGGCACCCGGGAGCCAAACGCAAGATCACGGCCACCCGCCCTTTGGGAGCGTCCTATGCGTCGAATGATGCACTTCAAGGCAATTACTTGGGTAATTCACTTCCTAATGTGTGGGTCGATTTGCGCTGGCGAAGAATCGCCGGTCCATTTCGTTGATCCTGTGCTTTTAGAAGCTTTCAAATCCAAAGTGACCAACGAAAAGGAAACAGGGAAGGTCGTCGGAAATATTCATGGACTGCATTATTTATTAGATTTAGAGATTGCCAATAGACTTAATGCGCTTGACCCAGGTGACGGCGATCATGCCACGGAATTGTCTCTAGTTTTGGGGCTATGCAGTGAAAAGATTGGGACGCACACCGCAAAGGCGATGATTCGCCATATCAGGCATGTCATGGTGGTTACTACCACATACCCCGCATCCAGCAGAGGACTGCCGGAGGCGTTGAGGCCTGCCTTTGACTTATTGGTGAAGCATGCATCGCCCGATCTTGTTTGCTTTTCTATCCTTGATTTCATTCATGAAAAGGACGGGCGGGCTATGTTAGATGATACGGAGATGTCCATCGTTCTTGGCAGATTGTGGATGAGAGTAAGCGTGCCCAACATGCCGCCTTGGTTTCCGAAAGAAGAAGTTAACTCGGATGAGATTCGAAAGCAGTCGCTCGAATTACTCCAAAAACGAAAAGTGTACTATGAATCAAAGGGAAAGGACGAAGCGGAGAATTTAAGGCGCATCACAAAGCTGATTGAAGTCGTATTAAGAACGCCGGTAACGGTCATGGATCTTAAGGAGTGACGAGTGGTGGGTGGCAGTGCGGTTTGCGGTTTACTCGCATAGACGGGAAGCCAGTGGGAACCCTTTTTAGGGCTACCGTTGCGGTGGGCGATAGGTTGAAAGTTTGAGCGCGTGCGGATGGTTGGGCACGGAGCAGCGCCCACGGCGGTTGGTCCGCGGCACCCGGCACTCGGCTGGTGCGGTGGAGTGCGATTCGGGCGGGAGAGATGGGGCGCGGCTTTCATGGGGTTGTAAACGCCTGCGGTGCCCCCATCACGGGGTGATGGGGGCACCCGGGAGGTTTGAGCGGGTGCGGGCGTGGCACCCGGTTCTGTCCACGCACCCGACTGAGAAGCGTAACCCGGGGGAATGAATGAGTGTCTGGTCAAAAACGTTCCCCATCGCCATCCATGCTAGGCGTCCTGAAGTATTTCCCCGTGTTTGCGGTTGTTTTGATTGCAATGGGCCGCTGCGATCCAGAGACCGGAACCACAAAGTCAAAATCACGGGAGGTCACTATGGATAGTACTTATATTCACCCCAAACTTGGCGAACTTTATCCAGAAGATGTCGATTGGCAGACCGACAAGGCTACGGTCCCCTTTAGTAATACACCCATCGAGGTTTGCTTCGCCAATGGCTCCAAGGACGGACCTTGGCCGGCCGCATTAACAGGTTACGATTGGATTGAATCACACTGGAGTGAAGTGCTCGGATTAATTCAAGATCAAGCGTTTGATTTCTATAGTCCCTATGCAGACGCTGTCGCTGGCGTACCGGTATTCGCCTCTCCAGAAAAGCTTTGGGGTACCGAGGAGTTACTTTGCGTAAGAGTGTCTACCAAGGACGATTTCGAGGTAACCCTACGATTTAAATGGCAGGAAAAAGAGGATCCTCATGTGATTACCTTCTACGTCGAAAAGGGGCGATGCGAAACACACTCGGTTGATGGATGAAGATGAGCAGGTTGGTTGAGACCTGTTTAATGAATGGCTAGGCGGTGGATGGTTGGGCGGTGGCTTGAACGCGTGCGGACGGTTGGGCACGGAGCAGCGCCCACGGCGCTTGCGCCGGGGCAATGTGAAAATCGGCCATCCGCTCGAACGCTATATCGAGGCTCGTGCGAGGAGGTGAAGGGCGCGCCATGTTCAATCGCATCAGGCAGTTCTTCGGCGGTTCTAAAAAGGAGCCGCCGCCGACGAATGAGGAATTCGCCCAGCAGGCGGAGGCTTGGTACGAGCGGAAGTCGAAGCTCATGGAGGAGATTCTCGGGCGCGAGCACGGGATGGTGATGCACGCGATCATCCCGTATGCGGTGGGCGGGGCGCTGGACCTTTACTACTATCCGCACGGGGTTCCCGGGACGGGGATCGCGACGAAGGAACTCTCGGAGCTGCCCGGCCAGGGTTCGTCGAACCGCGTCTTTTCGTGCTACGAACTCGCGATGTTCACGCGCCACGCGTTGAACCTGGATGAAGCCAAGGATGCGTCGACTCCCTTTGGCCGCGCGCACGGAACCATCAATTCGATATTAAATATGATCGCTCGGTACAGCGCCACGGCGTCGTTGAACCCGAACGAGACGTGCGAGTTTCCGGCCGAGATGGAGCGCGTGGGCGGGAAGTGCCTGATCTTCGACGCGTACGGCGTTCCGAGGCCCGAGCCGAAACGCGCCTTTGGCGTGCTGGCTGTGATCGAAGTTTACCGTTCGGAGATGGCGTTTGCGCGCACGGAAGGTGGCGCGGCGCTGCTCCAGCGGCTGAAGGACGCCGGGCACTATCCGTACTCGGATTTGGACCGGGAGCCGGTGGCGTGAGGCCGCGTGGAAGGGGTAGGGTGGGCGGTGGGCGGTGGGCGTTAGTTTCAAGGATGCTGTGGCGGTGGGTGATGGGTTGAAGGTTTAGGCGCGTGCGGTCGGAGAGTCGCGGAGCAGCGCCGACGGCGCTTGCTCTGTGGCAGTCGGCTGATGCGGTGGGGTGCGATCCGGACGGGAGAGATGGAGCGCGGTTTTCATGGGGTTGTAGACGCCTGCGGCGCCCCCATCACGGGGTGATGGGGGGCACCCGGGTACCCGGCCTAAGGGCAGTCGTTTATGGGCGAGATTCATCTGGCTTCAAGAGACGGAGATCTGCAGCGGGTCAAAGAAATACTCGAGCATGATCCCGGTCTCATCGAATCGCGAAATGAGTACGACTATTCGCCTTTGCATTTAGCCGCAGAACGCGGGCGTACGTCCGTGGTGGAATATCTATTGGACGCAGGAGCAAATGTGAACTGCATCGATTCCGAGAATTATACGAAGACGCCGCTTTTTTTAGCCGCCGAATGTGGAAGAATTTGCGTCTGCATGATTTTAGTTGCACGCGGCGCCGATGTTAATTGTCGCGAAGAAACTTATAAAACTACACCCTTACACGAGGCGGCACGGTATGGATTTTTCGATATTGTTGAATTCTTGATTGAGAGCGGCGCGGACATAAATGCCGTTGACGATGACCATATAAGTACGCCATTGGATTTAGCGGTCGAAAACAGGCGGGAAAAATCTATCGAGGTGCTGCTTAGGAGGGGTGCCGTAGCGCGCCAGGGCTCTTCGCGCGGCGGTGCGCCGAGTTGATTCGAGAGGCGCGGGTGGCAAGCGCGTTCGTTATGCTGCGGGGGAGGTAGGCGTCTGTTTTATGGATGCCGTGGCGGTAGATGATGGGGTGGAGGATTGAGTGCGTGCAGTCGGCGGGGTACGGAGCAGCGCCCACGACGCTTGCTCTGTGGCACTCGGCGCGTGACGCGTTTGGGTTCGGCGACGATCGACTGCCGGCGGCGCCGGCCGACTCAAGCCGGATTGACTTCTGCTCTTGGCGCTTTCGCGCGGCGGCGTTTCCTCCATACTGTAGGGCAGGCAGGAGGCATCGCGTGACGGACGCGCCGGAAGGGAAGTCCAGCTATACGGGCCTGTGGGTTTTCCTGGGCTTGGCGGGCTATGTCACGGCTTGCGTTGGGGGCATCTACCTCCTCACGGGGGAGATCGTCGCCGAAAGCGGTTTCAAGGCTCTCGTTGCGGGCACGCTCGGAAGCCTGTTCGCGATCCTTATACTGGGCGCGCTCGCGAGTGCCTTGATTCTGGATCGCTTCAAGAGCGACCCGGCAGGGCGGGCGCGCGCGGCGATGGCATTGAGCGGCGTGCTGTTGCTCGCGGTGGCGTCCTTCGCCTGGTTCGAATTCCAGCCGCTGGCTGCGCGAAATCCCAGTTCTTTCTACGGCGCTCCCCAAGCCCGCTACGAAGTCACCTTTGCCTCGGGCGCCCAAGAGATTCGAACCGGCGCGCAGCTCGGCACTGAAGAGTGGAGCTGGTGGGTGGGGTTCTACTTCTCGATCCTGTTGGTCGGCGGCGCATCGGGCTTGTGGATGTTCGGTTCCAACCTGCTGGCCAGCTTTCGCATTCCGGAAAGCGCCGGCTCCGTCCCGCCCGATGCGTAGGCCCTGAGTTCGGCGTAGCTCGCATGCCTCGGTGCACAGGCGAGCCGAGTCCCGCGTAACATGGCTGAATAGGTATTGAACGCGCGCGGCGCTTAGATCATGGAATGATGGTTTATTTTCTGGAATGCAATAATGACCATCCAATCTATTATCGTTCCCGTTTTTTCGTGGATCGTTGTGTTAATGCCGCTCTGGCTTGGTTGGTTTATTGGGAAAAAAGCTTGCATGAAATCGATTAAGAGGCTTTTGCTTCTAGGTCTGATTCCGATCATTATTTCATCCGTTTTTTTGTCGGTGCATTCCACAGAAGGAGACCCTCACCAGGAGAATGCTTTGGCGGTATTTGTGGTGTTGATTTGGCTCGAAACTACTTTTGTTGCCGCCCACTTTTTCAGAACTATGGCAGATCGAAATGCCGTTAAGGATTAAGTGGATTGTTAAGCGGTCTTACTTAAGGCGATTTCGTTTCGGTGCGCGCTTCGCGCGGAAAATTTTTTCACCTCCCCTACCCCTCCTTGGCAAGGAGGGGAAAGGCTCGGTCAAAAGCAAAATGCAATTGGTGAGACCGCATAGCCGCCGACATGGAGGCTTCGGTCGGACAGTGCGGTTGTGGCGCTTACACGGGCAGGTCGAAGAGATCGCGGGCGAGGCGGAGGATCTCGGGGCGTTGTTCTTTGGGCATGCCGCGGGGAAAGGGGAGTTTGGGGGTTTCGGCGGCTTCGAGGGCCAGCGGTGCGGCGGCGTTGAGCACGCGGCAGAGCGCCTCGGGGCTGACGGTGCCCAGATGATCGTGCGGGCTGTGGTGCTGCCAGCGCCCGCCGGGGAAATTGCTGCGGTGGTACCAGACGGCCGGGACGCCGTAGACGGTGAGCGGGAAGTGGTCGCCGAAGGGCGTGATCGTCACGTGCGGGCGGACTTCGAGGCCGGCTTGGGCGAGTCGTTCGACGGCCCAGCGCCCGACGGCGGGGGCTCCGGCGATGAGCAGATCGGTATGCCCCAGGGCGGAGGAGAGGGAATCGAAGTTGAAGAGGAGCGCGTGGGCGTTCATCTCGCGGCGGTGCTTGAGGACGTAATGCTTGGCTCCGACGCTGAGCTGTTCTTCGGTCCCGAACGAGATGAAGCGCAGTCCGCGGCGGGTGGGCTTCTTGCGCGCGCGCAGCGCGAGCACTCGGGCGAGCGCCAATAGGCTGACCGTACCGCTGGCGTTGTCGTCGGCTCCGGGGTTGCCGAGCTGTGTATCGTAGTGGCAGCCGAAAGCGACCATCCCGGCCTTCGGATCGCGCCCGGGCCAGTCGGCGACGACGTTGTAGCTCACCGCATCGACCACTTCGGTCCGCACGCAGGCGCGCACGCGCTTCACGCCGTCGATGCGCCATTGGTAGGCGCTGCGGTAGGCGACGCCGACCGTGGGGCGCGCTCCGTGAAGGCGGACCCATTCGGGCAGGAGCCCGTCGGCCTTGGGCCACTCCATGGGCAGGCGGTCGTCGACCCACAAAATCACTTCGGCTCCGCTGCGCACGAGCTTGCGGTGCCCGTCGGTATCGGTGCTGAGGGGGCCGAAGACGAGGAGCGCTTTGCCTTTGAGGCTTCCGGGCTTGAGGCGTTCTTTCTGATCGGGGAGTTCGAGCCAGACGAGTTCGCGTTCTACGGGGCGGTCGGCGGGCGTGGTGGAGGGGCTTCCGGCGAGGACCGAGCAGGGGACGCGGACCCAGCGTTTGCCGTGTGGGATTTCGATGCGCGCTTCGGCGCGTTTGAGCATGCGGCAGGGGAAGGCTTCGAGTCGCACGTCGGCGCAGCCCAGGCGGCGGTACTGTTCGAGGAGGTATTCGGCGGCGCGGTGTTCGGCGGCGCTTCCGGCGCGGCGTTCGCCGATGGCGTTGCAAAGCATTTCCCAATGCGGGAGCAGATGCTGAGGGCGGATGGGGGGCAGGACGGCACTGGCCATGCGAGCGATCCTCGCTAAGAGTAAAGGTTGCAAGCGTGCACGAATCGGAAGCAGTATACCGCGCCGCCCGGGAGCGGCGCGGCGGATTCGCATGCGAGCCGGGGTTCGAGGGAGGGGGTGGGGCATGGCGAAAAAAGCGAGCCGGGCGCGGGACGTGCGCCGCGTGTACCTGATGACCGATCTGGAAGGCTGCGCGGGCGTCGACGACTGGGATCCGCGGCACGCCGATTACGTGAATACCGCGCGCTACGTGTACGAGCGCGCCGAGATGCAGCGGCTCTTGACCGCCGAAGTGAACGCATGCGTCGAAGGCTGCGTGGACGCGGGCGTGGACGAAGTGATCGTGAACGACGCTCACGGAGCGGGCCGGACGATTCTGATCGAGGAGCTGCATCCGAAGGCGCTGCTGTTCCGGGGCAAGATGCGGCCGTATTGGCTGATCGGGCTCGACCGCTGCGACGCGATCTTTCACGTCGGGATGCACGCGATCTCGGATACGACGGCGGGGACGTTGAGCCACACGATGAGCAAGAGCGTGAAGCATTACCGGGTCAACGGCCGTCCGGTCAGCGAGTTCGATATCTCGATTCTGATCGCCGGGCACCACGGGATACCGGCACCGTTCTTCAGCGGTGAGCGTTTGGCGTGCCAGCAGGTGAAGACGCTGGCGCCGGCGACCGTCACGGTGGAGACGAAGGAAGGGTTCAGCGAGCAGTGCGCGATCCACCGGATGCCTGCGGTGGTTTGCGCGGAGATTCGGGAGCGTTCGGCTCGGGCGGTGGACGAGGCGCGGCAGGGCAAGCACCCGCCGGTGGCGTGGAAGGGGCCGTTTACGCTGGAGATCGAGATGCGCGAACCCTCGTACCGGCCCGAAGATGCGGGTCCGGGCAAGACGTTTAACCACAGCCGGAGCATGTCATGGCGCGCGGCTGACATGGTCTCGGTCTTTAACTATGCGGTGTACGGGAAGCGTCCGAAAGCGCGCTGAAATGCTTCAACAGGGGGTGGGCGGGTGTTTAGTGGTGTATATGTCGCTAGATGTCTAAACCTCGTTGGGTGGATTTTGGGAGGTGGGCTCATGTTGTCTTACAAACCTTTGTTGAAGCTGATGTTGTGTGCATGTTTAGGCGCCGGGACGGTATGGGCGCAAGAGGGCGGAGGGCTGAAAGCTCCGGCGGAGACCTACGATTGGGCGACGCCTATGAAGGAGGTCGCCAAGAAGTTCAGCGGGACGCAGGGCGTGTACTTGCTGGTGGGGGATTCGATCACGTACGCGAATCCGAACACGCAGTACTGCCGCTACGGGCAGGGCCAGTCGCCGGCCGAGAAGGCATTCTTGAAGTGGGCTCATGCGGGCGAGAAGAACGACAGCGACGGGTTTCATCTGGCTTCGGCGGATGCGGCGGGCGGGCGGAGCCACACGGCGGTGAGCGGTATTCGCGCCGACGAGTCGCTGAAAGGCGGCAAGGCGGGCATCCCGGCGCTGGATGCGTTGATCAAGAAGTACAATCCGCAGCTTGTGCTGTACATGCTGGGGACGAACGATCTTTCGGGCAACCGTCCGGTGGCGCAGTACATCGCGGACGTGGAGAAGGCGATGGATCTGTTCCTCGCGAACGGGACGGTGCCGATTCTCTCGACGCTCCCGCCGCACAAGCACCGCCTGGAAGCCTGCGAAGCGTACAACACGGCGTTGCGGCAACTGGCCGAGAAGAAGAAGATCCCGCTGCTGGATTTGAACGCGGAGATGAAGGCGCGGGCGGGCGACGGCTACATGGATGCGTACCTCGATAAGGACGGGATTCATTTGAGCGTCAACGGAATCGCGGCCGGTCCTTCGACGGAAGAGAATCTGAAGAAGAGCGGCTATCTGCTGCGCGGGTACACGACGGTGCAGAAGGGGATGATCGTGAAGGCGCAGGTCTTCGACGCGAAGTAAGCCTTTTCGGTCAAGGCTTTAAGGAAGGCGCTTCGCGCGGTTGGTTCTGCTCACCTCTCCTTGCCCCACCTTGGCAAGGAGGGGAGACGGCGAGGTCCGAGGCAAGACTTCGTAAGACGGTTGCTCTCACCGCTTGACCTGAATCGTCTCTGCCGCGAGCTTATTCCCGGGAGCCTGAGCGCTCCCGGGAGGCTCGCGTGCTCAAGAAGCTGATCGAACAAACCCAATGGGCGAACGCGCGCTGGATCGCGTTCGTGTACGACCGCGCGCTCGAGGACCGCCCGCGGCGGCTGGTGGCGCATCTGCTGCTGGCGGAGCGGGCTTGGTTCGACCGGCTGGACGGGCGCGAACCGGGGCCGCTCTTGTTCGCATTGCTGAGCCGGGACGAGTTGGAGCGGATGCAGGAGGCGCATCGCGCGCGCTACGCGGAGATCCTGGCGGGCGATTTGAACCGCACGATCGAGTACCGGCGCTTCAACGGCGAGCGCCATGCGTCGCCGGTTTCGGATATCCTGCTGCATCTGGTCACGCACGCGTTCCATCACCGCGGGCAGCTTTCGAGTTACTATGCCGAGCAGGGCGTGGCGTGCCCGCGGACGGACTTTATCCAGTATTGTCGTGCTCCGGAGGCGTGAATCGGTGCATGTATAGAGAAAGGTGCGGGTGGTCTATACGTTAGTTGTGAAGGGTAGGCCGGATGGAGGTGGGATGCATGCCGATCCGATTTCATAACCTGCTTTGGTTCATGGTATTATGGGTCGGTTGCAGCGGTTTATGCGCTTGTGCAGCGACGTTGGGGGTGGGGCCGGGCCAGCCGTACGGCCGGATTATGGATGCTTATAAGGTAGCAAAAGAAGGAGACATGATCGCGGTGCTGCCGCTGCCGAACGGGCAGGGGTACCGGGGCGAGGAACTGCAGGTCAAGAAGGCGCGGATCTACTTCAAAGGCATCAAGGGCCCCGACGGCAAGCGGGTGAAGATCGACGGGAAGGGCGTGGACTACAGCGGGCGTGAGCCGCATCCGCGCGCGATCTTTCAGTTCAATCCCGGGGCCGACGGCTGCGTGCTGGAAGGCTTCGAGTTGTACGACGCGCACAACGGATCGCACAACGGCGCGGGCGTGCGCGTGAACGCGGCCAACCACGTCACGATTCGCGACTGCGAGATCCACACCTGCGATATGGGCATGATGGCGAACGGTGACGTAAAGACACGTACGATGTCGAACTTGCGCGTCGAGTTCTGCCACGTTCACCACAACGGGAACAAAGAAGATCCGGGGCTGAACCACAACTTTTATCTGGGCGGCACGAGCGTGACGCTGCACGGCTGCGAGGTGAGCCACCCGGTCACGGGGCATAACGTGAAGAGCCGCGCGCACCACACGCGGGTGGAGTTCTGCTTCGTTCACGATTCGCTGAACCGGGAGTTCGATCTGGTGGACGGGCACCAGAACACCGAAGCGCCGAACAGCGACGCGGTGTTGCTGGGGAATCTGATCGTCAAGAGCCCCACATGCGACAACGGGACGGTGATCCAGTTCGGGCAGGACGTGGGCAGCCCGCACAACGGCACGATTCACGTCGTCCACAACACGATCGTGACGTATTCGCGCGCGCCGATCGTGGAGCTTTCGGCTCCGGGGGCAAGCGCGAAGCTGTTCAACAACATCGTCTGGCAGGCCGGTCCTTCGGACAAAGAGCTGCGCATCTCCGGCGTGCGCGGAGCGATCAAGCCCGAAGCGTTTTCGGGGACGCACAACTGGATGGGGCCGCGGGCCGAGTTTATGGGCGGTTCGAAGCTGACCGCCGAGGGGAACCACGTGAGCGCGGGCGAGGCGCCGCCCTTCGAGAATCCGGCGGTCTTCGATTACCGGTTGAAGCAGGCGGCGGCGCCGTTCGGTGCGGGCCTGGCGCTGAAGGACCTCGTGCTTCCGGCGGTGCCCGGCGCTCCGCCGGCGGGGGCGCTGGCGCTGAAGCATTACGTTCATCCGTTGAAGACCGAAGCGCGCAAGATCGAGGGCGAGCCCGATTTGGGGGCCTTCGAGTCGGGAGCTCAAGCCGGGTTGGCGGTGGCGGCCGCGGCCGCGGCGGCATCTCCCGGCGAAGGGACGGCCGTGGCGGCGGTAACGCCGGCCGCCAAGCCGGAGGCCGCGCCGGCGAAGCCGGCGGTCGACGAGGCGCGGCAGAAGACGCAGCGGGAACGCTGGAAGGCGCAGCTCGTGGCGCGCGTGATCGAGGCGATTCAGGCCGGGGCGCATCCGCGGGCGTATTTGCGCATCTTCGGCGATAAGCCGGAAGCGGTGAAGCTGTTGAGCGCCGACGAGAAGACCCTGCAGCTTTCGTTCAACGGGAACAAGATGCCTTGGACGTGGGCGCAGATCCGCGAGTCCGATCTGCTGGGTTTGATGCAGGTGGTCTTCGACGAGGCGCGCGCGGGCGATCATTACCTGCTGGGCGCGTTTTTGTGGATGTCCGGGCGGCACGAACCGGCGGACCAGCATTTCGCGCAGGCGCGGCTTGCGGGGGCCGACGGGGTGGAGGAGGCGCAGGAAGTTTTGCGCACGGTTTTTCCGGCCGCGGCGCATTGATTTTTGGGTGCGGAGTGGGCGGTTCCAGGCGTTGGCGGCTCGAAGGCCGGTGTGCCGGCTGCCGCTAGATGACCTGCGGGCGAGACGCCTGCGATACCTGGGCCGGTGTGCCGGCTGCCGCTGCATGACCTGCGGGCGAGACGCCCGCGATACCTGGAACCGAAAGGCCTTGGCCGAGCGGGTTCCCGACTGGCAAACGGTTCCGAAGCCCCTACACTACCGGTTTCCGGGGGCGCCGTGGCCTCCTTGCCGCACAACCGAGGTTTCGAACATGAAGCTGGAGTGGTTTCGCGACCACCAGAACAAGCTCTGGTATATCGTCGCGCCGTTGGTGATTCTGAGCATGGTGATCTTCATGCCTTCCGGGGCGGAGAACGCCACGGGGAGCGTGGAAGGCCCGAACGGCTGGATGGTGGGGCTGGACGGGACGCGGCACGAGTACTCGCCGGTGAAGCTGCTGACGACGCGTCGGATCATCTCGCGCTTCGAAGAACGCGGCGAGGTGCCGACCGAGAGCGCGCTGCACCACCTGACGCATTTGCAGATCGCGACGGAGATGGGCTTCGAGGCGGGCCCCAAGGAAGTGGCCGATTCGATCCGCGATTTTCTGAAGAAGAAGACGCAGCGCGAACAGATCAACCCCGAGCTGTACGAGAACTTCCTCAAGCGCCACGAGCTGACGCGTGAGCAGTTCGAAGGCTTCATGCGCGAGCGCGTGCTGATCGACAAGTATTTCCGGCTTTCGGTGCAGGTGGCGATTTCCGACCCGTTCCTGTACGTGCGCTATTGCTCGGAGAAGGAAAAGGTCCGGCTGCTTTTCAAGAGCATCCGCAGCATCGACAAGGCGGGCGCGGTCGAGAAGCCGACGGACGAGGACGTGAGCAAGTACTACGACGAGCAGAAGGGTCTGGAAGCGGGTTCGCCGGGGGCGCTGTACACCGAGTCCAAACTCGCCGCGGACGTGCTGTTCCTCGAAGCCAAGCAGGTGGACGAGCAGATCAAGCCGGACGACGCCGAACTGGAGAAGTACTACGAGAAATACCGCACCATCTTCTGGGCGGACGCGGAAAAGGGCGGTTTCAAGCCATTCGCGGACGTCAAGGCGGACGTGCTGGAGCGTTACCGGCGCGACAAGCGTTCGGCCAAGGCGAACGAGCTTTTCGAGAAGTGGACGAAGGAACTCGACGCAGAGCTGGCGAAGGTGAAGCCGGAGGCGGGCGCGTTCGACTGGGCGGGCTTCGCGAAGGCGCGCAGCCTGTCCTACTGGCGCACCAAGCCGCAGACGCAGGAGGCCTACCGTTCGGGCAAGGACGACGTGAACGCGGAAGATTTCAAGCTGGCGCTGAACCTGTTCCGCCTGGCCGAGCCGGGTCCGGACGAGGAGATGGAAAAGCAGCGCGTGGAAGACCGCAAGAAGCTGCAGCCGCCGTTGCGCGTGCATCATTTCACCGACAAGGAAGGCTTCGCAGCGCTGCGTCTGGCGGATTTCCAGCCCAGCCGGGTGCAGACGCTGGACGAAGCCAAGGACGAGATCGTGAAGCGCCTGATCGTGAACCGCTCGATCGACAAGGCGGAGGAAGAGGCCAAGGCGCTGCAGCAGCAATGGGAGGCGGGAACGGATCTGCCCAAGCCGGAAGACCTGGAAGACGAGGTTTGCGGCCCGGATTCGACGAACACGCTGGCGCGCCGCTTCCGCGCGTCGCCGGTACCTGTGGGGACGATCCTGCCGGTGGACCAGGACAACGACGCCGAGGCGGCCAAGAACGATCCCAAGACGCGGCACATGGTCTTCCGCGTGGGGTACGTGGCGGAACGCTTCGTGCCGACGCTGGAAGCCTTCGACCAGGACACGACCTACAACCGCAGCCAGCAGCGCCAGAACATCGATTACTACCAGCGATACGCGCAGCTTGAGGCCGCCGAGAAGTACCTGTTGAAGCTCGGCAAGCCGGAGAGTTCCCGCGGCATCAAGGACCCGCCGTTGTCCGGGCATTAACGGAAGCCGGGCTCCGGGGAGCGCACTCCCGTGAGCGACCGTTATCAGAAGGTCTTCGAGCAGGCCGGCGCCGGCATGCTGATGCTGGATCTCGAAGGCCGCATCGTGGACTTCAATCCGGCGGCATCGCGCCTGATGGGCCGGGCGCGCGGTTCGATGCTGGACCGGTCTTTCGAAAGCTACCTTCAACCGCGCTACCGTCGCGTGTTCCGCGAGCGGCTGAAGCTGCTCGAACAGCTCGGCCATTTGCTCCTCGACGCGCGCCTGGGCGAAAGCGACGGTGCGGGTCCCGAGGTGGTGCTCGACGCGTCCCTGGTTCCATGGAAAGACGAACAGTCGGTACTGGTGGTGCTGCGCGAGCTGGCTCGGCTCGAACACCAGGACCATGAAGCGCAATGGCTGCGGCGCGCGCTGGAAGCGCGTTCGGGGCGCGCGCGGCGCTGGGTTTACCGCGCGGACCGTGAAGGCCGGTTGCATCCGCTGGCCGGATCGGAGAGCGCGGTGCCCGCCTGGGCGGTGGCGCTGGCGGCCTTGCCCGAAGCGCGGCTTGCGCTGGAGCGCGCGCTGGAAGGAAAATCGGCCGAAGCGCCGGCGCGCTGGTGGCACGCCGACGAGCAGGAGGCCGCGCGCCCGGAACGCTGGATCGCGCTGGCCTTCTGGCCGGTGGCCGGCGAGCACGGCGTCGTCGACGACGTGCTGGCGGTGGCCGAAGACCGCACCTTCGCCCGCCTGGCCGACGAAGAAGGCCGTCGGCAGCAGTTGCGCGGCGCGGTGGCGCTCTTCAACGTGACGCTGGTCAACGAATTCAACAACTACCTCGGCGCGATCATGGCGCAGGCGTCGGTGCTGCGGCTCTCGGCGACCGGCGGGCGTCTGGCGCCTCCGGCGGTGGGCGCGATCCTGGATGCGGCGGAGGAAGCGGCGGCGCTGCTGCGGCGTTGCGCCGAAGTCGGTCATCCGGGCAGCGCGGAGTCGCAGACGGTGGACCTCAACGCCGTCGCGGCCGACGCGGTGACGCTGCTGCGGCACCAGATGGGCGGGCGGATGGAGATTCGGCTCGATGCGTCCGTGCCGGCGCCGCCGGTGCGCGGTGACGCGGGGCTGCTGGGCGCGATGATCCTGGCGCTGGGCCGGATGGCGTCGTTCGCGATGCCGGCCGGGGGCACGCTGCAGGTGCGGACGTATGCGGTCGAATCGAGCAGCCCCGCCGCTCCGCCGTGCGCGGGCCTGGAAATCGCCGACAGCGGGGTGGGGTTGGACCCGGTGGTGCGGGCGGAGGCGCAGAAGGGGCTGGTGCCGTCACCCGCCGCGGGGCTGGGCGATCCGCTCGATCTGGCGATCGCGCGGGCGGTGATCCGGCGGCACCGCGGGCAGTACGAACTCGATAGCGTGCCCGGCCGCGGGACGACGTGGCGGATCGTCTTGCCGGGCGAAGAAGCGCGGCCGTTCCAGTCCGCGCCGCTGCCGGCCGCGCGCTTGCCCGCCGACAGCGGCGACGCGGAGCGGCCGCTGCCGCCGGCGTCCCGCCCGGTTTCGGAAGGCGAGCCATCGGAGTTGCCCGCGGTGCGCGCGTCGGCCGGCGAAGAGAGCAGCGACGGGACGTGGGTGCTGCTGGCCGACGACGAAGAGATTTTCCGCGACTTCGTGCGCCAGGTGTTGCAGCAGAACGGATACGACGTGGCGATGGCGTCGGACGGGCGGGAGGCGGCGGAGTTGTTCCAGGAGGCTCCGGAGCGTTACGCGCTGGCGGTGCTGGACGCGTACATGCCGCGGATGGGCGGCCTGGAGGCGTACCTGCGCATGCAGGCGCTGCGCCCCGAATTGCCGGTGCTTTTCGTCAGCGGTTTCGTGCGCGGCCCTTCGCGGCAGGCGCTGCTGGCTTCGTGCCCGGGCCGCGCGGAGGTGATCTTGAAACCGTTTAGCGAGGATCGACTGCTGGACGCGGTGGAGCATATATTGCGTAAGAAGCCGAAGGGATGAGGTATTAGTGGCAAACGGCAGACATCAAGCGGCGGACGTCGGATTAGCGGTTGGGTTCGGTGTAGCGGCGCAGGAACTGTTTGTAGACGGGCGCGGGGAGGTAGCGCTTGACGACGCTTTCCCATCCGGCGGGTCCGACGAGTCCTTTGACGAAGCTGGAGGAGATTTCGGCGAGTTCGCGGGGCGGCATCAGGAAGACGGTGGTGAGTGCGGGCGCGAGGTCGTGGTTGACGTGGCGCATGGTCCGTTCGTATTCGAAGTCTCCGGCGCTGCGGATGCCGCGGACGATGTACTGCGCGCCTGCTTCGCGGGCGAAGTCCACGAGAAAGCGCCGTTCGAAGGTCTCGACGCTTACGTTTTTCAATCCGGCGGTGCAGCGCCGCAGGGCGGCGCGGCGTTCGTCGAGAGTGAAGGCGTAGCGCTTGGCGGGGTTGTCGCCGATGGCGACGAGGAGGCGGTCGAAGAGCCGCGCGCCCTCGCGGATCATGTAGAGGTGTCCGAGCGTGGCCGGATCGAAGGATCCTGCGTACACGGCCACGCGCCGGGCGGATTTGTCGGGCATGCGATCAGAACGCCGCCAGCGCGTCCTTCTGTCCGTCGACGACCTGGAAGATCTGGGTCAGTCCGAGCAAGTCGAAGACCTCGCGGACGTTGCTGGTCGGGCTCATCAGTACGATGTTGCCGTTGTGTTCCTGCGCTTCGGAGAGCGCGCCGATAAAGACGCCCGCGCCAGCGGAGGAGATGTACTCGACCTTGGACAGATCGACCACGAGCTTGTAGTGGTTCTGCCCGAACAATTCCGAGATGGTTTCTTCGAGCTGCTCGAAGGTGTGCGCATCCAGGTAGCCAGCGACCCGAATAATGGTGACGTCGGGTTGCTTCAGCGTCTCGGTCTCAATGGTAAATTCGTCTAGCGCCATCGCTTAGGGACTCCTTTTGGCCGGACGCCTGGGTTTTGTGCTTTTAGCTTTGCCTTGCGAATTGTCAACGAACTTGACCAGCCGCAGCTCGTTGGGAGCGCCGGCTTGGAACGAATAGGTGACCTCGTCCATGATCCTGCGGATGAGGAAGATGCCGAGGCCGCCTTTGCGCCCGTGGCGGACGTGTTCCTGCAAATCGACGTCGGGCACGGTGCCGGGGTCGAAGGGCCGGCCGTGGTCGTGTATGCGGACCGTGAAGCTGTCTTCGGCGACGTTCATCAGCACCTTGATCGGCTTCGCTCCGGATAGCTCTTCTTCGTACGCGTGTTCCATCACGTTGGCGACGGCTTCGTCGACGGCCAAGGCCACGAGCTGCGCCTCGGCCGGCTTGAAGGGGCCGTCGCCCAGCACTTCGAGGACGGCCTTGCGGACCTCGGCCAGGTAGGCCGTGTCGTTCAGGACCGTCAGTTCTCTTTCTGCCGGCTTGCCCATGCTCACCCTACACGATTCGGAACGTCGTCACGGTGATGTCGTCGTGCTGCTCGGCGGAACCCTGGTGATGTTCCAGGGTCTGAACCAGCAGCCGCACGAATTCCTTGCTGCTCAGGTTCGCGTACTCCTTGCAGAATCGAACCAGGTTTTCATCGCCCCACTCTTCGCGATTCGGGTTCATCGACTCGGGAATTCCGTCGGTGTACATGACCACCCGGTCGCCCTTGAACAACTTTACCTGTTTCTCACGAATTGTCCGGTCGAAGATTGGACCTTTATCGAACCCCAAGGCGATGCCGTTGGGCCGGATCAGTTCGCACTCGTTGGTCTGGGCGCGGTAGATGATCATGGGGTTATGGCCGGCGCTGGCGATGGTCATGTCCCGGGTGCGGACGTTTAGGATCGCATACTGGCAAGTGACGAACATGCCGCGCTTGATCTCGCGCGCGACGTGGTAATTGGTCTTGCTCATGACGTCGGCGGGGCTGGCGTTCATCGGGGCCATCATGCGCAGGATGGTTCGCGTCCAGCTCATGACCATGCTGCCGGGGATGCTCTTGCCCGAGACGTCGGCGATGACCATGGCCAGGTGTTCCTGGTCGATGGGTATGAAGTCGTAGTAGTCGCCGCCGACTTCCTTGGCGCAGTAGTAGCCGGTGAAGATGTCGTAGCCGGGCAGGTTCGGGAGTTTTTTGGGCATCAACTGCGCGTGGATTTCCTTGGCCAAGTCGAGTTCGCTGTTGAGGCGTTCGACCTCGCGTTCCTGCTGGCGGGCGTCCTTGAGGCTCTGCGTCATGCGGTTGAACGCCATGGCGAGGAGGCCGATCTCGTCGTTGGTTTGCGGCCGCGTCTCGTGTTCGAGGTCGCCGCGCGCGACGATGTCCATGTCCCGCACCAGGACGTTGATGGGGCTCGTCACGGCGCTGGCCAGTCCCAGCGAGAGGGCGATGCCGGCGCCGACGAAGACGAGCCCGAAGAGGGCGATCTTGGTGAGGAGGCGGCTGACTTCCATCTGCACCTGCTCCTCGGAGAGGATCAGGTTGGCGGTGGCGTAGAGCTGCTTGCCTTTGCCTTCGATGGATGCGCGGAAAAAGATGGAGCGCTGGTTGTTGTAGCGGCCCTGGTAGGCGACGATCTCCGAATCGGCTCCGCCCTCGATCGGGATATCGAGGCGGTATTCGTCGGCGTACGGGGAGAAGCTTTCCGCGCTGCGCGCGATGACGACGCGGCCGCGCGGTTCGGCCAGCGGTTCGCGGCTGGCGAAGATCGCGATGTCCTGCACGCGCGGATCGCCTTCCACGATTTTTTGCAGCAGCAACTGGTCGGACTGGCCTTCCGCGGTCTCGTGGAAATACTTCGCCGTGCGCGATTTATCCTCGTCCTTGTCGAACTGGACGAAGCGGTCGTACACGCGCCGCCCGAAGGCGCGCAGGGTGAGCGCCTGCTGGTACCCCGAGCGCAGGATGTCGTCGCGCAGCTTCTCCTGGAAAATGCGGATCACCACCAGCCCGAAGAGGGCCGAGATCAGGATGATCAGGAGGGAGATGAAGAGGCTGAATTTTACGGCGAGCGAGAGCCCCCGGCGGTGCAGGCGGCCGATTTCGGCGCCGGGCTGTCGAGAAGGCTTCTCGACGCTGCCGCTGCCGCGCCCGGGCCGGTTGCGCCCCGAATGTCCAGAGGAGCGCCGCGTTCCGGAGGAGCGGCGCTTGCTTTCTTCGGCCGGCGATCCGGGCACGTCGTCGAGGTTTTCGGCGGTGATGACTTCTTCGGTTTCGTCCAGTCCGGCCACGGCGTCTTCGGCCAACTCCGTCTCTTGAGCGCCGTCGTCGTGCAGGAGCGCTTCGTCTTCGGCGGCGGGCGGCGCTTGCTGCGCACGGGCGCTCGGGCGGCGGGGCGGGGCGTTCCGCCCTCCGCTCTTGCTCTCGCGCGGTGGTCTGCGTCGCGTGGCCACGGCATTCCTCGGTGCACTCATCCGCGTCTGGCGCACGACGTGCCCAGAAACGCAGGGGAGTTATCCCTTCCGCCTATCCCTTTGTGCAAGCACAGAATACATGAGCCGAGCGCACCTAGGGCTCAAGCGAGCCCCGCAAGCGCTTCCAGGCCGAATGCCTTAGTTCGCCGAGCCCGCCGCGAGCCGCCCGGAAGGCTGCGGGGATCGCGCATCGTCCGCCTGGGGCTCCGGCAAGGCCGACTGGCCGCGGTTGCCTCCCGGCGGAGCTAGGACGACGCGGTTGCGCCCGCCGTCCTTGGCCTTGTACAGCGCCGCGTCGGCTAACTGAATCAGTTCGTACTTGTTGTCCGCGTCGTCGGGGTAACAGGCGACGCCGAAGCTGGCGGTGATTTTCAGGACTTCCCCGCTGGGTGCGCGCAGGGCGATGCGTTCGACGGCCCTGCGCAGGCGCTCGGCCACGTCCTTGACGCGTTGGCGGTCGATCTCGGCCAGGACGATCGCGAATTCCTCGCCGCCGTAGCGGGCCACCATGTCCACCGCGCGGACCTGGCTGACCATGGAGCGGGCCATTTCCTGGAGCACGCGGTCGCCGGTCTGGTGCCCGTGGGTGTCGTTGAAGCCCTTGAAGTGGTCGATGTCGAGCATGACCAATCCCAGGCTGCGGTGATCGTCGCGCTTCACGCGCGCGATCTCCTGCGACAGGCGCGCGTCGAAGTGCCCGCGCGAGGCGACACCGGTGAGGTCGTCGATGATGCTGCGCCGATAGAGCGCTTCGTTACGCAGGCAGATGGCGAGCATCTTGCCGAGCGAGTAGAGGAACTCCATATCGGGCCCGGAGTAAGCCTTGCCCGCCAGCCGTCCGCCCAAGAGGAGGAAGCCTTCCAGCACCGTGGCCGGGGATTCGACTTCCTGGATCAGCGGAACGGCGACCTCCATGCCCAGTTCGCGCAGGGCCATCAGTTCGGGGAGTTCCTGGAACGAGGCCGGCAGGGTACTCAACGCAAGGCAGGAGCGCCGGGCCAGCGCTTCTTCGCACAGCGGCGAATGGGACGGCAGGCGCGCGCGGACTTCGCGCAAGCCTTGAGCGGCCGAACAACACAACGCCGCGTCGTCTTCGGCGAGTTGGCGCACGATCATCAGGCGCGGCGTCGTAAAGTGCCCTGAAACGGTGCGCAGGAGGTACGTCTGCATGCTGACGAGGTCGAGCGAGCGTGCGCTGGTCTGCCCGATGATCTCGAAGAGCGTCGAAAAGTCGTGCTCCTGCTTGCGCAGAACGCGGCGCAGAATCTGATTTTCTTCGACCGGATCGCCTTTGCCGGGTTCGGCCAAGTCGATGGCGCGGAAAAATCCGGAGCTTCCCGGCCGCCGCGCCGCCGCGCGTGAAGCCGGCTTGGGGCCGCCTTCGAGGCTGGCGTCCATCGGCATCGGGGTCTGCGGTGCGCTATCGGACACGCCGAGCTTTCCTCCCTTGCCCGAGGCGACGAAATAGGCTTCGCCAAGACACTCTAAAAGAACATGCACCTAGTGTCCGTGCGCGGCATCCATAACTTAGTCGAATGAGCGGCAGTATAGCCACCCCTCTTACATCTGCAAGCCATGGTGAGAGAAACGAGGATGGATTAACTCAAATCCAGCATTCGTAACGCTCATGAGCACTGCTTTGGACCTACGCAGAACCACGATATGAAATGTAATGCACAATGTGTGTTTTGTCAATCGCATATTTCGACTTTGGTTCTTAAGCGGATACCTATTCTATGCTTAAGGTGATTCGAAAAATGGGGCGGGGCGGCAGGGACATGCATTCCACACGTGCATCGCGCGGCTCGTTTACGCCAGCGGCTGCGCCACTAGGTCGTAGTCCAGCGCTTTGGTGATGTGGGCTTGGATCAGCGTTCCGGGTTCGAGACCGCGCGCGGCTTTGCCGCTGAGGTAGACCAGGCCGTCGACTTCCCAAGCTTCGAGTTGCGTGCGGCCGGCCGCGTGCGCGCCTTTGGGCGCGTCGGCGCCGGCGGGCAGCGCACCGTCGACGAGCACGTCCACCGTCTGTCCGACGCGAGCCTGGAGGCGTTTCCGCGAGACCTCAAGTTGTGCGAGCATCAGCGCTTCGCGGCGGCGGAGCTTTTCATCCAGCGGCACGGTCTCGGGTTCGCGCGCGGCGGGCGTGAGCGGCTCGTTGGAGTACAGGAAGACGCCGGCGTGGGTGAAGCGTCCGGATTCGACGAGTTCCAGGACTTCGAGGAAGTCGGCCTCGGACTCGCCCGGATACCCGACGATGAAGGTCGTGCGGATGGCCGCGCCCTTCAGCTTGGCAGCGATGAGATCGAGGAGTTGGAGGGTCTCGTCCTTGGTCACCATCCGCGCCATGGCTTTGAGCATGCGGTCGCTGATGTGCTGGAGCGGGATATCGATGTACGGGCAGAAGCGCGGATCGGAAGCCAGGACGTCCAGCATGGCGGCGTTGAGGTAGCGCGGGTAGGCGTACATCAGGCGGAACCAGCGCGGGCCGGCGACGGTCTTGAGCGCCTCCAGCAACTGGGGCAGGCGGTACTCGCCGTAGAGGTCTTTGCCGTAGCTGGACGTATCCTGCGCGATCAGGCTGATTTCCTGGGCGCCGCCTTCGGCGAGGCGCTGCGCTTCTTCGACCAGTTCCTCGACCGGCCGGCTGGCCTGGAGGCCGCGCATGCGCGGAATGCTGCAGAAGCGGCACGGGTTGCTGCACCCTTCGCTGATCTTCAGGTACGCGTGATGCTGCGCGCCGATGCGCATGCGCGGCGCGACGAGGAAATCGTTGTAGCTCTTGGGGACCTTCTTTTTTGCGGCGCTGACCGCGGGGCCTTCGGCGTAGCTGCGGACCGCCTGCGCGTAGCGCTCGCTGCCGCCCTTGGCCTCGACGAGTTCCTTCACGATCTTGGGCAGGGTGGGGTAGTCCTTGAAGCCCAAGCGGGCGTCGGCGTGGCTCAGGAAGCGGCTCAGTTCCGAGGCATCGGCCGCGCGTTCGACCAGACAACCCAAAGCGACGACGGTGCGCAACTTGCCGCCCGCTTTGAGGCCGTTGAGTTCTTTCAGGACCGCCGCCGTTTCCTGCCGCGCTTCGTCGATGAAGCCGCAGGTGTTAACCAGGCACAGGTCGGCGATGGCCGGGTCCTGGGCGATCAGGAACCCTTCTTCGGCCAGCGCGCCGAGGATGCGTTCGCTGTCGACGAGGTTCTTCGCGCATCCCAGGTTGACCAGGCTGACGATGGGCGGTTCGGTTTCGGCGGGCTTGCGGCGTTTCATGGGGCCGACTCTAATCCATGCGCGCGTGCATTTCCAATGGGCGCGCGGAGGTGGCGATCGGACGTGTTCGATCGGGGCGTCCGGGGTATTCTTTCCGGCATCCCGAATCGGAGAGCGTTGCATGCCGCCCGCCACCGTTGATCTGCCGGTCGCCGCGCCCGCGGAACTGGGTGTCGATCCCCGCGTCCTCGAGGAGCGCTTGGCGCCGCTGCTGGGCGCGCACAAGACCGGCGCGGCGGCCTTGCTGGTGCAGGGCAAGCTGGTCTGGGAGCGCTACTGGGACGGGCACGGCCCGGAGACGGCGTTCGACGTGTATTCGATCGGGAAGGCCTATGCGGCGGTGGCCGTCGGGCTGCTGATCGGCGACAGCGCGCTGGCGCTCGACGACCCGGCCTGCCGCATCCTGCCCGAATGGCAACGCGAAGGGCACCGCGAGATCACGATTCGCCACCTGCTCACGATGACGTCGGGCTTGCGCCTCGATTTCGAAACGTTCACGGCCTCGGAAGACCCCACCGCCGCGGTGCTGGCCTGGCCGTTGGATCACCGGCCCGGGACGGTCTGGTGCTACGAGCAAGCCACCGTTCAGGCGCTCTGCCCGATCGTGAAGCGGCTGACGGGCAAGCAGCCGATCGAGTTCCTGCGCGAGCGGGTGCTGGGGCCGATCGGGGCGGGAAGCGTCGAGTGGCTGCGCGCGAAGAACGGAGATTGCAAAACCTGGCGGAGCACGCTGACCTCGGCGCGGGATCTGTGCAAGTTCGGCTGGCTGCTCTGCCGCGACGGCGCGTGGAACGGGCGGCCCCTGGTCGATCCGGGATTCTGTAAGGCGATGCGCACGCAGGATCCGCTCTTCGCCCATATCGCGTGCCTTTCGGAAAAGCAGGAACTCAAGTCGCGCAACTACGGCTACCTGCAATACCTCAACGTGAACAAGCTTTGGCCGGACGCCGATCCGCGCGCGTTCGCGCCGCTGGGCGCGTACGCCAACATGTGTCTGATCGATCCGGCGCGGGGTTTCGTTCTGGCGCGGATGGTCACGCCGGCGGGCCTCGACGACCATAAGGCGTATTCGAACGGTCTGGATGTGACGAGCGGCGGGACGAACGAGGTTTGGAAAGCGGTGCAGGCGGCGCTGGCTTAACGCTCCCATGCCAGAGTCGGCGGCAGGCCGAAGGCCGGGGCGAGGCTGCGGAAGACCATGGCGTGGCCGACGGCGTTCGTGTGCACCGCGTCGGCCATCAGTTCCGGCATGCGTAATTCGCCGGCGGCTTCCAGCGCGCACCAATGCGCGTAGACGTCCACGAAGGGCAGCTCGCGCCGGGCGGCCAGTTCGCGAATCTGTTCCACGCGGCGCTTGAGCTTGTGGTCTTCCTTCCAGATGTGCCCCGGTTCGGGTTTGAACTCTAGGATCGGCGTGGGCGTGCGCAGCAGGACGCCGCAGGAGAGGGCTTGGAGGCGGTCGACGATTTCGGCGAGGCCCTCCGCGAATTCGGCGTCGTCGAGCTTGTTGGCGTCGTTGCTGCCGAAACAGACGATGGCCAGCGTGGGCATGAAGCGGGCGACATCGGTGTGCCAGCGTTGGAGCGCGTTGTGGACGGTGTCGCCGCTGATGCCGCTGTTGACGAGCAGGATTTTCTGGGTCTGGTAACGGTCGCGCAGTTCGCTGTGCAGCAGTTCGGGCCATTGCTTGGCGCCGCGCGTGAAGCCGGTGTTGCAGGTGTTGGAGTCGCCCAGCGCCAGCAGCAGGGCGTGCTTGCCTTCGCGCAGCCAGGCGCCGAACGCGGCGAGGGACTCGGTGCGCTGCATGAAGGGGTGGCTCATGGCGTGTTCCTGGCGCGCCGGGTGCGCTTGCGCGAGGCCTTGCCCAGCCGCTTGTGTAACTCCACGGGATCGCGCATACCGTGAAAGACGCTCACCACGACCAGATGCTCCCGAGTTGGATAATAGTAGACGCCATACCTCGAGAATTTCCTCAGCCGTTGCTTGCGGATTGGGCCTTCCACTTTGGGAAAGCTATTCGGAGTGGCCGCCGCTTCCAGGACACAGGCATCCAGTTCATGCGGAAATTGAGCGGCCAGTTTCGTGTCTTGGCCCAGGTACCAGTCGCGAGCTTCGCAGGCATCCTGTAGCGCGGCAGGCAGCCAATGTATGACCATGTTAACGTTTGTGGCGCAGCTTATTCATGGCCTGCTCGTGCGGAATCACATCGGCGGGGTGCTTGCGGTAGGCTTTGAGTCTCCTTCTAAGCTCCACTCGCTGTGCCTGGGCCGGCCCATCCTCCGCGCATTCGGTCTTCACGCGGGCCAAGATCTCTTGCGCCAACCGCTTCTGATCCCCAAGGCTCAGCATAAGCGCCTGTTGCAGCACCGCTTGCCGGGTCATGAAACGTTCCCTTTCGTTCGTCCGTCCGACTCGAAGAATATCTGATGAATTGGAGGGCGTCCAGACGCCGCATGCCGGCAGGAACGCTACCCTTCGACCGATAGCCGAGCTGTAGCAATTTCATAACGCACCCGCTGGTCGTTTACTTCGAGCGAGAACGTATCGTCGTGCCAAGCGCTCGCCACGCGCGGCGCACCGAAGGTGAGCAGCATGGGATGAACCGCGTGGACGCGGTCGTAGAGGTGCCGCCAGCTCAGCGTGCGGATCGGCCCGCGGAAATCCCACTCTTTCGCCTGGACCGGCGCGGCGTCGGTGAAGCGGTGGACGCTCAGCGTGGCGGTGCGGCCTTCCAGGAGCAGGCGTTCCCCGTCCATGCGCCAAGGGAGGCGCGTCTGGAGATGCCAGCGCGCGCCGGCGCGAAGGGTGCCGCGCCCGCGCAGGTCGTCGAGGACGAGCAGATGGGTGTCGTCGAGCAAGACGAGATGGCGCAGCGCGCGATCGGTCGCATGCGGGAAGGCGGCCTGGAGGTCGCAGGTGATGCGGAAGCCGCGTTCGAGCGCCAGGATATTTTTTAAGGGCGCCGTGGCCGCGTCGCAGCCTTCCTGGCCGCGCACGGTGAACATGTTGTGCTGGCTGGTGGCGCTCATGCCGTAGCCGGGATCGCAGAGAAAGCGTTCGGTTCCGCGGCCCAGGATGATCTGGCCGAGGTCTTTCTGGTTGTGGTTTCCGCCGTTCCATCCGCCGCGGAGCGCGAACCAGGTTTGGGGTCCGTGGCAGACGGCCCAGTCGAGGCCGCGGTAATGCCGCAAGCCGCCGCGCTTCGGCGGGGCGCTCGGTTGATGCGCTTCGCGAAACCAGAACGCTTCGATATCGAAGAATACGCCGTGCGTATCTTCCCACTTGCGGTGGATGTGGGCTTGCTCCTGGAATCCGGCCCATTCCGGCCGATTTATGCGGCGCGCCCACCAGAAGACGTGGGGCAAGCCCCATTCGGTGGTGTCGTCGTTGATGTTGCTGAAGTTCAGCGGGCGCTTATCGCCGCCTTCGAATACGGACCAGCTTTCGATCGCCGCGTGGAAACGCTCGTTGGCGAGCAGGCCCAGGTCGTCGCCGGTGAGGCGCTGGAGGGCGACGACGAAATCGGTCAGGTGGCCGACGGTGGTGCCGAGGTACATCATGCCTTCGGTCCAGCCGCCGCCTTCGGGGAAGTTATCGATCACGTGGCGCAGGCGGTCGCGCGCTTCGGCGACGACGCGCGCGGAGAGGCCGGGTTCGGCGTGCCGCAGCGCCAGCGCCGCGAAGCCGGCGTTCCCGTGCAGCGCCGAGCCCCAGTTGAAGTTGCAGCGTTCCCACCAGTCGTGGCGTTCGAGGCCTTTCAAGTACGCATCGAGTCCCGTATCGCGCAGGACGGCGACGCAGCGGGCTTTGAGTTCGGCGTCGAGGTACGGATCGAGCGCGTCGAGCGCGAACGCGACGGTGTAAAGCAGATCGCCCGTATGCAGGTTGGCTCCGCGCAGGAAATCGCCGTTCACGGGACGCCAGTCGTGCGACCGGAAGGCGAGTTCGAGGGTTTCCTTGGCGAAGGCCAGGTGCCGCTGGTCGCGCGTCAGGTACCACGCGACGGTGGCGCGCTGGATGCGGTTTTTGAGGACGCGGCACGGAAAATCGGCGCGCGGCTGCGGCGTGCCGAGATACCACGGCACGTCGGTGGGATCGCCCGGCGCATGTTCGCGGGCCAGGCGGTCCAAGGCTTCGAGGTTGTTTTCGTGGAGTCGCTGGAAGTAGGGATCGCGCAGCTTCTCGGGCAACGCCTCCCACTCCGCGCCGGTGAGCAGCAGCGCGGGAGCGGGGAGGCCGAGGGCGGTTGCCATGAATCGTTACTTTCGCTTCGCTTTGGATTTTTTCTTCGGCTTGGCTTTCGGCTTGGGTTTGGATTTGGCGGTGGTCTGGCCGCGCCCGATGCTGGTGGCGATCAACTTCTTCATCAGAGCGTCGTAGGCGGCGCGGTTGACGGGGAGCTTGACCGGTTTTCCGGTGCGGCTGGAGAGGATCATCGCGTTGGCCAGTTCGAGGCTGTTGCGGGCGTCTTCTCCGGTGACGGCCGGCCGCGAATTCGTATCCAGCGCGCGGTGGAAATCGTGGAAGACGCGCGTGTGCCCCTGCACACCGGGCTCGCCGAGCGCGACTTCTTCCCACGCGGCTTCGGGCTGGCTCCATTTTTTGTCGGTGGTGGCGGTGAAGTGGCGCAAATCCTCTTTCAGGCGGGCGAAGCGGAGCTTGTCGCCTTCGAGGATCAGCTTGCCTTTGTCTCCGGCGATTTCGATGCGCTGGTCGCGCGGGATTTCGCAGGTGGAGGCGTACAGGTAGCCGATGGCGCCGTTGGCGTACCAGAGCAGCGCGTTGGCGCAGTCTTCGACTTCGATGGGGTGCATCTTCGTCTCGGTCTTGGCGTAGATCTCGCTGGGCATGGCTCCGCAGATCCACTGGAACAGGTCGAGGTCGTGGGGCGCCTGGTTGAGCAGCACGCCGCCACCCTCACCCTTCCAGGTGGCGCGCCATCCGGCGGAGGCGTAGTAGGCGTTGGTGCGGTAGTCGGCGGCGACGAGGAGGGTGCGGTTTACTCGGCCCAGCGCGCCGGACGCGACGAGTTCGCGGGCCTTGGCGAGCGCCGGACGAAAGCGCTGCTGATAGACCACGGCCAGCGTGGTCTTGGCTTTCTTGTGCGCCGCGATCATGCGGTCGGCGTCGCTGACGGTCACCGCGATCGGCTTTTCGCTGAGCACGTGGACGCCGGCCTTCGCGGCGTCGATGGCGATGGGCGGGTGAAACCAGTGCGGCGTGGCGATGGAGACGGCCTTGATTTGCGGGTCGGCCTTGAACATGGCCTTGTGGTCGGTGTAGGCGGCCACGCCGAGTTCTTTACCGCACGCTTCGGCGGCCTGCGCGTTGACGTCGCAGACGGCGCGCAGTTCGAAGCCGGGGGTATCCTTCGCCGCCTGAAGATGCGAGCGGCCCACGCCGCTGATCCCGATCACCGCGATGCCGATTTTGCCCACGGATGCTGGCCTCCTGAAGGTGAAAGCCCGCGCTCTTCCGGACGCCCGGACGCGCGCAGGACGAAAAATCGTTATGGATGGGAAAGCTTAAAGCGTTCCGTGGCGCTTTCCACGCCAAGGCGCGGGGGTTATTCCGCGACCACCCAGGTTTCGTCCGGGTTGTACTCGGTCATCGCGCGGCAGATCTCGTCGGTCTGAGCGCCGCAATCCTTCTGGTACACGGTGCCGGTGTTGTTGATGATGAACGTGTTGCGTCCGGTGTCGTTCCAGCGTGCGGGCCAGGCCACCAGCGCGTACCCAATCGTCATGTTCTCGCCGCCTGAATACAGCCGCTGTCCGCCCGGCGCCTGCGCGCCTTGGCCCTTGAGCACCTTGAAGTAATACCCGGCCTTCGGCGCGGCAGTGCCCGCGTCGGTCGAAGCTTGGGCAAAGGCGTGATCGACGAGGGTCAGGTCGCCTTGGCCGGCTTCGATCTCGTACAGGCTGTGCTTTCCGGTGATGGTTTGCGCGTACTCGAGCACGCCATCCTGGTCGTAATCGGTGCGGCGGTAGATGTCCTGTGCTTCGGCGTACATCTTGCATGCGGCGATGGCGGCGCTTTCGTTGGCGGCCAAGCGGCTGCGCAGGAGGTTCGGAATGGCGACGGCGGCGATCACCGCGACGCCGGCGGTGAGCAAGGCCGGCGAGATGCTGCCCGGATATTCGGGGCTGGGCGCGGGCAACTCGCTGCGCCAGACCCAGCCCTGCTCGTTCATCTGGAGCAGCGCGCCCGACGGCAACTGCCACGCGCGGAAGAAGCCTTCGTCGGGCCACAGCCCCAAGTCCACCGAACGCATGAGGCGCAGCGCCGTGCGCCCCGCGGCTTCGCGTTCCATTCCGCTGAACGGATTGAGCTGGTTCAACGGCTCCATTTCATGCCCGTTTTCTTCATTCGGCAGGTCGGCTTCTTTCCAATCCCCGTCGAGGTTGTAAGCGTCCCACTTCGCGGCCAGTTCGGCTGTTTTTTCGCCCAAGTCTTTGGCGTACAGGGCGCCCGTGTTGTTGATCTGGTAGCAACGCGTGCCGGATTTCCCGTATTCCGCCGGATAGGCGAAGAGGGCGTACCCGATGGTCATGTTCTCGCCGACGAGGTAGGGCTTCGGACCGCCGGGGACCTGTTCTCCGGCTTGGCCTTTGAGCACCTTAAATCGATAGCCGTGGAATGCGCCGGTCTCGTTGGGCTTGCCGTCGGCTTCGGCCATTTTCTGTTCGATGAGCACGAGATCGGCCGCACCGGGCGTGATTTCCAACAGGCTGTTCGCGCCGCGCAGGGCTTGCGCGTATTCGAGGATGCCGTCGCCGTCGTAGTCGGTGCGCCGGTAGATGTCCTGCGCTTCGGCGTAGGCCTTGCAGGCCGTCGCGGCCGCTCTTTCGTTCGCGGCGGTATCCCCGGCCGGCGCTTCGGCGAGTCCCGGCCATTCGGAGAGCACAGCGAGCGCGCCGCCGGCTCCGAGCAGACCCAGGCCGCTGAGGATCAGGCTGCCGGTTCCCTTGCCCCGGTCGGCGGCGTAAGCGAACTGCGCGGGAAGCTTCGCGGGATCGAAGGGCTGGCCCGTCAGGCGCGCGATCGTTTCCTGGAAGCCGGAGTGATCGACGATCGACTCCTTGCGTTCGAGCTGATCCAGCCCGCGCCGCAAGGCGTTCACCGTCGTGCCGTAATACAACCGGTCGCCCAGCACGATGAACGCTCCGGGGCCGGCCCCGACGAGGCCGTCGCTGATGTAGTGCATGGTCTTGTCTTTGTAGGGCACCGGTTTGAGCGAGAATTGCGAGAGTTGGCCTTGCGTGATTTGCGCCAGCGCGCCGACGGCTTTCTTGAGCGCCGCATCCACGCGCGCCGGGTCCTTCAGCTTCACCGCCAAGACCAGCCCCGGTACGAGGCTGATCGGGGCGGAAGTGTCCACTTCGGTCTGAGCGGTCACGATTTCGGTATCGAAATTCGCGAGCAGGTCGGCTTGCACGTCGATGCCCAACAGATTCTGAATCATCGCGAGACCGGCATCGAAGTGCTGTTCGAATTTCGGCTCGACCGCGAGCGTAACCGAGCGGAGCAGCGGGATCAGCTTGGACGCGTCGAAGTGCGAGACGGCCACGTACGGTGCGTTTTTCTCCGCGATCTTCAGGCTCTCGGCGGCGACGGGCGTACCCGCGGGCCAGAGCGCGCAAAAGCCCGCGCCGGGCGCGCCCAGCTTCATGGCGCCGCGGATTTCGACCCGCTCGTTCTTGAAGCCCAGGCCCGTGCCCAAAGCTTGCCACGAGTCCATGCCCAGCGCTTTCAGCGCCTGCGCGACCATGCGCGCATCCCGATCCGCTCCCAGCGGTGTCTGCTGGAAGACGAAGTCCATAATCCGGGCGGGCGCCAGGTAGCTCCAGGCCTGCGGCGAATCCAGGCTTTGCTGCACGGAGACGAATGCCGGCGCCTGCGCGAGCGTGCCGGCCTGGCGCGCCGCCGGATCGGTGGCGCGCTGCTGCACGAGCGGCAGATCTTCCTGGGGCACGACGAGCATCACTTGGCCTGCGCTGAAGACCAGCGCCGGGGCATCCGGCTCCAGGCCCAAGGGCATCGGGTTGCCGCCCAGCAGCGCTTCCTGCATCGGCGGCGGCACCAGGCGCTTAAAGGCTTCCAGATCCTTGGGCTTCAGGGCGATCAACAGGCCCACCGGCATGCGCGGGTTGTCGCGCGTGTAGAGCCCCACCAGGAGCCCGCCGCTTAAAAGGCCCGCGTCGATATCGGCGAGCTTGGGCAGGATCGGCTGCTTGGCGGCGAATTCCTCGTATATCGTGCGCATTTCGGCGCAGGCGGGCGCGCAGAAGGCCTGCATCTCGGGCTGAGCGAACATCTGGCCCAACTTGGTCTGCGCGAGCTGTCCGCGCGCCGTGGCCAGATCGGGGGCCAGGACCGCGAAGACGGTCGATTCAGGGAGCAGCGCTTCCGGTTTGAGGTCGTCCGCGCCGCGCAGGCCTGCGCAGGCGAAGGCCAGGACAACCAACGCGCCAAGTATCGATCGTGCGAACATGGGTCAAGCTCCTGTTCAGGCGTGTGCAAAGCGGTTCATACGCAAGGGCATGAAATGGATATGTTTTACGCGTTTGCGCGGCGACCTTTCGATCTTTGCTATTCGGGGCCGTGCCTTCGCGAAGGCTTATAGCGGCAGAATCCGCGCGGGCTGGGCTGGGATAGAAATTCCACCCAATGCGCCACCGCCGGCGAGGTAAACTCCGCGCGCAGCCGTTCCAGCGCTCCGGGCAGGTCCAGGCCGCTGCGGTACAGGATACGGTACGCTTCCTTCAGTTGCGTACGGTCCTCCGGCGTCAGGACCGGGCTGCGGCGCAGGCCGACGCTGTTCAAGCTCGTCACGCTGTTGGTTCCGTCGCCGATCAGGTAGGGCGGAACGTCCATGCCGAATCGCGAGCCGCCCGAGAGGATCGCGAGCCGGCCCACGCGGACGAATTGGTGGATCACCACGTTTCCGCTGACGATCGCGCCGTCGCCGATCTGGACGTGTCCGGCCAGTTGCGCGCCATTGGCGAGCATCACGCGGTCGCCGAGCACGCAGTTGTGGGCCACGTGGCTCCCGGCCATCAGGAAGCAGTCGTCGCCGACTCGGGTCGCGGTGCCTTCGCCGGTCGAGCGGTGGATGGTGACGTTTTCGCGCACGACCGTCCGCGCGCCGATGGTCGCGCGCGTGGGCTCATCCTTATAGGAGCGGTCCTGCGGCGTGTGGCCCAGGACGGCGCCCATGTGAATGACGCAGGCCGGGCCCAACTCGGCTTGCCCGCAGACGTAGGTGTGCGCCATCAACCGGGTGCCCGCGCCGATCTTGGCGCCGGCTTCGACGACCGCGAACGGGCCGACCTCGACGTTGTCGCCGAGTTCGGCGCGCGGGTCGACCAGCGCGGACGGATGAATGCGTGTGCTCATGTCCCGGCGAGTTTCGCACCTTGGCCCCGCCCGGCAAGTGCCGGGAATGGCGCAGGCCGGACGGGCCGTCGAGCTTCGAAGGCCGTCAAGGCGCGCTCGCCGAAGCGCGGGCGGCCAGTATCATGGACGGAGCATGAAAATCGAACGTGAGATCGCCGTCCGCGCGAAGCCCGAGCAGATCTGGGCGCTGATCGCGAACACCGACAGCCTCAACCGCGAGATCGGGCTGCCGTCGGTGGCCTATGCGCTGCAACGGGAGTCGGAAGGGCGTACGCAAGTCATTGCCAAAGCCAGCGCGCTCGGCGCGTCGCTCGAGTGGATCGAACACCCCTTCGAGTGGGCCGCGCCGCGGGAGTATGTGGTGGAGCGCGAGTTCCGCAAAGGCCCGTTCGACCGTATCCGTGCAGGCGTGCGCATCGCGCGCGATCCGGCCGATACGGACCTTACGCGGGTGACGGTCTTCGCCGAAGTCGCCGCGCGCGGCGTCTTCGGGCACCTTGGCGCGTCGCTGGGGCTGACGCGCAACGTCGAACAGGTCCGCAACGCGGCCGACTCGTTCGCCAAGTATCTCAATCAGGAGCTCAATACGCCCTATCCGCGCCGCGCGGGGAAGATCAAGTGCGACACACCGGCGCTGGAGGCCGCGGCGCAGCGGCTGCTGAAACTCGGCGGCGATCCCGGATTGTGCTCGCTCTTGTACGAACACTTGCGCACGGCGCCCGAGGAAGAAGTCGTCCGGATGCGCGCCTTCGAACTCGCCGACCGCTGGAAGTCGGAACGCCTGGCCGTGCTGGTTCTGTTTTTGCAGGCCACGCGCGCGGGGCTGGTGGACATGACCTGGAACGTGCTTTGCCCCTGCTGCCGCGTGTCCAAGCACGAGCACGGAAAGCTGCAGGACGTTCACCGCGGCTGCCATTGCGATTACTGCGGGATCAACTTCGACGCCGATCTCGACCGGCTCGTCGAGATCCGCTTCACCGTACACCCGTCGATCCGCGAGACCAAAGGCCAGGTTTTCTGCATGGGCGGCCCGCTCAATTCGCCGCACGTTTGGGCGCAGCAGCGGCTGAAACCCGGCGAACGCCGCACGCTCGAACTGGCGCTGCCGCCTGCGCGCTACACGCTGCGCATACTGCAGACCGACTTGGCGCAAGACTTCGATCTCGCTGCCGGCGACGCGGGCGAACGTGGAACCCTCTCCGCGCGCCTGGCCGACGGCCAGCTTAAGCTCGATCTGGACGAGGCGCGTGCCGGACGCTTAAGCGTGGAACTGGAGAACGCCAGCGCCGTCGAACGCGTAGTGCGGCTGGAAGAACAGGCCTGGACCGATCAGGCCGCCAGCGCCGCCCTCGTCACGACGCTGCAAGACTTCCGCGATCTCTTCAGCCGCGAGTTTCTCGCGCCGGGCGAGGAACTTGCCGTGCGCAGCCTCACCTTTATGTTCACCGACCTGAAAGGCAGCACCGCGCTCTACGAGCAGGTCGGCGACGCCAGCGCTTACGTGCTCGTGCGCGACCACTTCAAGGTGCTGCGCAAGCACATCAAGGACCGGCACGGCACGGTGGTCAAGACGATGGGCGATGCGGTGATGGCGGTCTTCCTTTCGCCGCTCGATGCGCTGGAGGCGGCGCTCGATATCCAGCGCGAGATTCAGGCGCAGCAGCGCGCGGGCGGCGGCGCGGCGAAGGTGGCCATCAAGCTGGGCCTGCATGCCGGAGCCTGCATCGCAGTGGGCACGGACGAGCATTTGGATTACTTCGGGACCACCGTCAATCTGGCGCAGCGCGTCCAGGCTCAAAGCGAGGGCGGGGACCTGATTCTGAGCCAAGCCATGCTGGAACGCGCGGGGGTGCGCGCGCGGCTGGAGCAGCTTGGCGCTTCGGTCGAGGCGTTCAGCGCGACGGTCAAAGGCTTCTCCGAACCGCTGGCGCTTTTCCGGATTCGCTTCGCGTGCTGAAGCCGCGTCTCCCGGATTTCTCCAACCTTGCGGCGCCATCGGGCTGCGCTTAAAACCGCTCGCCCACATGCGAGGAAGCGTTCATGTCCAACTCTTGGCTCGATGAATTCAAACGCACCGGCGCAGTCTGGCTGCACGACGGAACGGCGCAGCGACCTCACGCGCTGCTCACCAGCGGCCTGCATTCGGACGGCTTCGTGAACTGCACGTACGTCACGCAGCGCCCCGCGCTCGTGTCGCGGCTCTTGCGCGATGCGCAAGGTTTGGCGCCGAAACTGCCGAAGACCAAGATCGATTGGGTGATCGGTTCGGCTTTTGGCGCGATCACCTTCGCGCACGCGGTGGCCGAACGGCTCGAGGCGCGCGCGGGCTTCACCGAAAAAGACGGCGATGCGATGGCGCTCAAGCGCTTCGAACTCGCGCCCGGCGAGACGATCCTGGTGGTCGAAGACGTAATCTCCACCGGCGGCAGCACGCTGAAGACTCTGGAAGGGATCCGGCAGGCCGGCGGGGGCAAGGTCACGGTGCTGCCGCAGATTCTCTGCCTGGTGAACCGCAGCGGGCGCGCCGATCTCGAAGGGTATGCGATCACGCCGCTGCTGGAATTGAAAATCAACACGTGGGATGCCGCTGCCTGCCCGCTCTGCAAGCTGGGCTCGCAAGCCGTCCGGCCCAAGACGCATTGGAAAGAACTGGTCGGTTCGTAAGCGAGCGGGGGAGTATACTGAATTTTTGCGGGTACGTATCTTCCGCGCAGAGGGTATCGCCATGAGCGCCACGAACGAAACGCCGGTGCAGGTGCAGATCGAAGCGACGCCGAATCCGAACAGCCACCGCTTTGCCGTGAACCGCAAGGTGCTCGAGGGCCCCGGTCGCGATTTTCCGCATCGCGGCGCCGCGCTCGGTTCGCCGCTGCCCGAGGAACTTTTCAAGATGCCCGGCGTGGCCGGCGTTTTCGTGGGCCCCGATTTCGTGACCGTCACGATGCAGGAAGGTTCGGCTTGGGGCAACGTGAAGGGCCTGATCCGCGAGCTGGTCGCTGATTTCGTGGAGCGCGGCGAAGCGCCGGTGGGCGCGCCGCCGCCCGAGATGAAGCCCGGCGCGCACAGCGCCGAGGCCGCCACCGAACTCGATAAGCGCATCGTCGAAGTGCTGGACCGCGAGATTCGGCCGGCCGTGGCCATGGACGGCGGCGACATCGTCTTCGCCGGATTCGACAACGGCGTGGTGATGCTGAAGCTTAAGGGCTCTTGCAACGGCTGCCCCAGCAGCATGATGACGCTGCGCATGGGTATCGAAAGCCGGCTGAAAGCGCAGTTCCCGGAAGTCGAATCGGTCCAGGCCGTGCCGTGAGTTGAAAAGCGGACCGCAAGGAGAATGGTTCGTGCCTTACTACGACGTCACCATCGAGACGCACTTTTGCGCCGCGCACGCGCTGCGCGATTACAAGGGCGCCACCGAACCCGTCCACGGGCACAACTTTAAGGTATGCGTAACCATCACCGGGCGCACGGTCGATAAGGCGGGCATGACGATCGATTTTCTCGATCTCAAGCCGCTCATCGACGAAGAGGTCGGCCGCATGCACTACGGCAATTTGAATACCGACGTGCCGGAATTCGGCCCTCGGAAGCTAAGCCCCAGCGCGGAGAACATCGCCCGCGTGTTGTACCTGAGGCTCAAGAAGCGCCTGCCCAAGGCGGTGCGCATGGCCAGCGTGCAGGTGTACGAGTCTCCCGGCTGCTCTGCGACGTACCGCGAGCGTTGAGCGATGACCGCGGAAAGCCCATTTGCGCTTGGTCTTTCGCGCCCGTTAGGGTATGCCTTCAGTCTTGGTTCGCACGCCAACGTGCCCACGAGTCGAAGTCGATACCGGCAGGAGAGCCCATCCACGTGGCTGAGTCCGTGACTGTCATCGCTCTGCGCGGCGCGCTGCATGCTGCGCCGGAGAACACCGTTCCCGCAATCAAGGAAGCCGTGAAGGCTGGGGTCGATATCGTGGCGCTGGACGTGCAGCCCACGTCCGACCACGTGCCGATTCTGATCGGCGACACGCGGGTCGACCGGGTCACCAACGGCCAAGGCAAGGTGACGCAACTTGCGCTGAAGGAGATCCAGTCGCTCGACGCGGGGAGCTGGTTCGACGCCAAGTTCAAAGGCACGTCCGTCGCGACGCTGGAAGACGGGCTGGCGGCGCTGGGCAAGAAGACGCGCGGTATGTTCATCCTGCCGCAGGTGGACGCGGGCTCCGCGTTCGGCGGGAACCTGCTTGCGCTGCTGAAGGGCCGCGCGGGCACCGGCGACCTGCTGGTCTGCCCCGATTCCGGAACGTTGAAGTCGTTGCGCGAAAAGGCACCCGATTTCGAGTATGTGCTCGCGCTGGACGAAAAAGTGGACGGGTGGCTGCACATCGAAAAGGCGCGCAGCTTGAAGCTCAACTTCATCCGCCCGCACACGCGGCAGCTTAACGCCAAGCTCGTCGGCAACGCGCACGGCAAGAAGCTTAAGGTGTACGCCCACTTCGCCGACGAGGCGGACGAGATGGCCGAACTGATCGAGATGAAGGTGGACGGCATCGTGACCGGCCGGCCCGAGCGGCTCCAGGATCTGCTCGCCGGCGCGAAAAAATAGGCCGCGCTTGACCAGGAGGCGGCCGCAAGGCCGCGCCCCGATGCTTCTGGACGATCTGCTTAAAAGCCCCGGCGAATGGCTGGGCGGCGCCGGCCCTCAAGCCGACATTGTCATTTCCGGCCGCGTGCGCATGGCCCGCAATCTGGCTAAGTACCGCTTCATCTCGCGCATGGACACGGCCGAACGCCAAGCCGTCGTCGATCTCGTCAAAAGCTGCCTGATCGCCCGCGGCGTGGCGCCCGCCGACCGCATTTTCGAACTCCAGCAAGTCCCCAAGCTCGACTGCAAGCTTCTCGTCGAACGCCATCTGATCAGCAAGGAGCACGAAGAAGCGCCGCATCCGCGCGGCGTCGCCATCGGCGACGGCGAAGCCGTTTCGGTGATGTTCAACGAGGAAGACCACATCCGCCTGCAGGTGCTCAAGAGCGGGATGCGTTTGCAGGAGACGTTTGTCCAGGCGCAAGGCGTGGATGCGAAGCTCGACGAAGACCTCGATTTCGCGTTCTCCGCCGACTTGGGCTACCTGACCGCTTGTCCCACCAACGTCGGCACCGGGATGCGCGTCTCCGTGATGCTGCACCTGCCCGCGCTGGTGATCACGCGGCATATCGAGAAGGTCTTCCAGGCGGTCAGCAAGATCAACCTCGCGGTCCGCGGCCTGTACGGCGAAGGGACCGAGGCCAGCGGGCACTTCTACCAGATCAGCAACCAGGTCACGCTGGGCAAGACCGAGGCCGATATTGTCGCGAACGTCGAGCAGGTGATACCGACGATCGTGAATTACGAACGCAAAGCGCGCGAAGAGCTGCTGAAGAAGGACCGCGTGCGCCTCGAAGACCGCGTCTGGCGCGCGTACGGGTTGCTCAAGCATGTGCGCGTGATGACCAGCGACGAGTCGATGATGCTGCTCAGCGCCGTGCGCATGGGCGTGCACCTCGGCATCCTGCCGGGGCTGGATATCGGCACCGTCAACGAACTCTTTCTCTTCTCGCAGCCCGCGCACTTGCAGAAGCTGGCCGGCAAGGCGCTCGAAGCCCACCAGCGCGACATCCGGCGCGCCGAATTCATCCGCGGGCGTCTCGAAAGCAACTAAAAGCTTTTCCTGTTGAACGAGAATTACCGGAGCGGGCCTTCCGCCGGCCACGCCAGCTCGCCTTCGCGCCACGGCCGAATAATCTGATTGTTGGTGCCGAAGTAGAATTCGTGCCCGTGCGCGCGCGGACAGTACCACACGCGCGAGACGATCCGGGCGTCGGCGCGCATCTCTTCCAGCGTCGCCAGGCGGGAATGGTCCAGCGCCGGGTACCAATGCCCCATCATCCCGTCGATGACAACGTGCCCGTCAGGGCTGTCGAGCAGCGTCGCCAAATGCCCGCGCAAGCCCAGCGTATACCCCTTGATCGGCACACCCAGGCGCGCGCCGATCAGTTCGGCCAAGCACGCTCCGATGCGCGACGTATCGCTGCAGAAGCACCCCGCCAGCCGCACGACGGTGCGGACTTCCGACTGTGTGCTCACGCGCGACCAACTCGCCGAATGCCGTGTCACGCAAGGGTGGAAGATCCAGAGCGCCGCCGCGGCCAGCGCGTCGCGCCAATCGGGAAAGCGTTCCGCCAGTAAGTCGGCCACGCGCTCGAAAGCATCCTCGCGCATCAAATCCAGATGCGCCTCGCCTTCGAGGTCGGCAAGCCAGAAGTCGCTCGGCGCGCCATCCCGCGTAGTGCGGTGCTCGTAGGCCGGCAGCCGGGCGAGGATGTACGCGCGCATCAGGTCGAGGTACGCCGGATCGTTCTTGGCTGGGCGTTCTGGGAGCCGCGCGCGCCCCGCGCGCCCGAATCGTTCCCGCGCGATGATGCCCAGATCGAAGCCGAACGGGTACGCGCCCGACCAGAGCGGAGTCCCCGCCTCGTCTTCGATGCGCAATTCCAGCCGGGCCGTCAGCAGAAGATCGTTCGACCATTTCGCGCGCGCCGGGAACGCAACCGGATACTCCGCGCGCCACCCGTCGCCGGCCGCATGCCAGCGCACGGGCTCGAGGGTCTGCTCGGAGTCGCCGGGCAGCACAAGCTTCGCGCGAATGCGTCCGGCGTTTGGGGCCGTGCCTGGCCTGCGCCCGCTCAGCGCCAGCGCGCAGGGCCGATCCCAGGCCGGTTCGGGAACTTCCAGGCGCTCCAGCACGAGCGGCGCGCTATGGAGATGCAGATCGCCGAAGGCGAGGGGCGTGTCCGCGGCCCAAGCGGGCATCGCCGGCCACGTGAGCGGGTCCGGGACCACTTCCTCGTGGAAGCCTGCTTTCACCGCGAAGCCGACGGGCTGCGCAGAGGCGTTCAGCGCGCCGGGGGACAGGCGCAGGGAAGCCCACCAGCCGCCATCGGGCAACCGTTTGAACGAGCCCAGCGCGGTCGGCGGGTCGGGCAGCTTTTTGGAGGGCTTATCGCCCGGGGCTTCGCCCGGCGCGATCCATTCGGCGGTGGCGTGCACCGCGCCGGTATCGTCCACGGCGTACATCCAGCGCGTGGCGTGGTCGTGGGCCGGATCGAGAAAGAAGACCGCGTGGTCGCGCAGATACCATTCGGGGAAGGACGGGCGAGGCGAGGCCGGCCCATGGGCCAGAACCGCGAGTTCCATGCCGTCCGCGCCGCAACGCAGGCCCACCTGCGCGCGCCTGCCCGCGGCATCGGGGCCTAACGCCAGAGCCGGCGTGGAGGCCAGTCTTTCGGGAAGCAGCGGCGCATCGCCCGAGGAGGCGAATACGGCCGGCGATGCGAGATCGAGGCTCCAGCGCATGAAGGCTATTTTGCAGCCACCGCGCGCTCGATGTAAAGCATCTTCGGCGGCAAGTTGCCGCCCGCTTCGAGCGTGAAGGTATGCGGGAGCTTCTCGATCGTCTCCGTCACCGTCTTCGCTTCTGCGTAGGTCACGCGCTGCGGTTGGTCGTAGCGGTCCAGCTTGCCGGGCGCGGTTGTCTCCTGGAACGCGTAGGTGACTTTCAGGACCGTCCCTTCGGGCAGTTTGTTGTCCTTCGTCGAGACGGTAATCTCGTTCTTGCCGTTGTAGAGGAACGGCTGCGCGCCGCGGTTGTGCTCGACGATCGCGTTGACCGCGAACTTTGTCAGCGCGCCGCCGAATTCGGCCTTAAACCAGACGTTGTATTTCTGACGCACCTGCGCCGAAACGTCGCCCGGCGCGGCTTCGGCCCACGTCTTGCCGCCGTCCACCGAAACGAAGAGCTTGCCCGCGCCCTCGAAAGCGGCCTCCACCGTCGCCGATGCGTACGGGTAGCTCAACGGCAGCTTGAAAATCGCGGAACCGGCCCCGCTCGCGGCGAGTTTGCCGCCCTGCGCCTGCGCGTTGGCGAGGATCACGTCGGCCAGATCGGCCGGCTTGGCGAAATCCGGTGCGTAGGTAAAGGTTCCGTTCGAGAAATTGCGCGGACCGTAATGCATGAAGATCGGCCCCAGGACGGCATCGTAGCGGAAGTCCTTCGTACCGCAGGTATGCACACCCTTGGTGCCGTTTGCGACCATCTGGCCCTCTTTGCCCTGCCACTCCAGGCGCAACGCAGCGCCGGACGGAAGGCTCAAGAGCGGCGCGTAACCTTGGTCGCGGCCCGTCACCGAAGCCCAGCCATCCGTATGCTTCGAGACACCGTTCGCCTTGGAGTTCTTGCAGCCCTGCACGATCCCGTCAGCCGTGTCGCCGCAGCAGAGGAACCCGTGCGGCGGCACGCGGCCTTCTTCCTTGGCCGCGAGTACGATGCTCGGATCGGCCACGATGTCGTCCTGCCCCGCGATCGTGGACTTGTCCTTCATCCAGAAGTAGCTCTTCAGAAAGACGTCGAAGTAGTGCCACTTGCCATCGTACTGCACTTCCACGGTGGTATGTCCGGGGCTGCTCCAGCCGCGGTAGCGGACCGGCCAGCCGGCGGTTTCGAAGACAGCCTTCATGACCGTATGCTGCCCGCCGCAGAGGCCCCAGCCGTACACGTTAATTACCTTCAGCGGCCCGGTGGATTGCGGCGCCGCTTCCTTGGGATACGCATTATGGAAGAGCACCAGATGCAGGTAGTCGTACAGGGCGATCGCTTTCTCGTCGTTCGTCTTCGCACCGGCAAGCCGAATTACGTCGGCGACCAGCGTCTCCAGCGAACTGGCGTCCACGGTCCGGTCGGTCGTGACCTTGTAGGCCTCGACCGCGGCTTGCGTGGAAGTAGTCCACGCCAGCGCCGCCATCAGACCGATGGCCGCCACGTACTTAAAGGATGAAGAGTGCATTGGGAGGCTCCTGGAGACCGCATGTCCTAGTGATATATACAACCGGTTGTCTATATTTATGGGCCAAATTTATGAATTTATAACTTATTGTCTTATTTGTGTTTATAAAGCACGACGGTGTGTGGGTGGATGAGCCGAGGCCCTTTGGGTGCTCGATTCTTGACTTTGCCGCCCCAGACGCAAAGCTCGCATCAGGCATGGAACGTCTCGTGAACACAACCGCCTCCGAACCCCTGGATTTTGCCGCCAAGGTCCGCTGGCGGATCGAGCACGACCGTAATCCGTTATTGGTCACCCTCCAAGACAAATACGCCGCGCGCGCTTACGTGGAAGCGCGTGGAGTGGCGACGGCACGTCTGCTTTGGCATTCCCATCGGCCCGGCGGGATACCGTTTCGTCGCTTGGGCGATCGGTTCATCGTCAAGGCGGCTCACGGATGCGGCTGGAACCTGATCGGCTGGGACGGCGGGCTTTACCGCTTCGGCAACGGCGAAGGGCTGCTGCATCCCGATGGGTCGCTCAACCTCGCCGCGCCCTCGCTGTACCGTCTCGACCGCGAAATGTGGCAGCGCCAATGCGATTACTGGCTGAGCATCCGGCACAACAAGGGCGAGTGGGCGTATCAGCACATTCCACCGCGCATCGTGATCGAGGAGTGGCTGCGCGCGCGCGACGGCTGCGACCTGAAAGATTACCGCTGCTACGTCTTCGACGGCCGAGTCGCGGCGATCAATATCGGTTCGCCCCGTTTGCGTGAGCGGGGCGAGAACATCTTTTTCGATCCGGAATGGAACCCCATCGAACTGACGCGCTACGAAGAAACGCTGCCCGATCCGCTGCCCCCGCGCCCTACCGATCTGGCGGGCCTGCTGCGCGCCGCCGAGGCGCTCGGGCGCGGCATCGATTTCGTGCGCGTCGATCTGTACGAGACCGACTGCGGCATCGTGGCCGGCGAATTGACCGTGTACCCGCAGGCGGGGCTGCCCAACACGCCGACGGCCTGCCCCAAGTTTAACGCCTGGCTGGGCGCGCAGTGGAAGCTGCCGGAATCGCCGCCCACGCTCTAATCTTCCTCTTCTTCCACCGCCGGGCTTTTGGCTTCGGTCTTGGCGGCGGGGTTCTTGGGCGCGTCATCGCCTTCAGGCGCGGCGGACTTGGCGGCTGGTGCGGCCGGCGGATCGGGACGTTTGGGCGGCGGCGCGTTGGGATCCGTCACGCTCCAGCGCAGCCACTCCGTCGCCCGCTTCCCGTCGGACCCCGCGCAGCTTGCGCCGAAGATGAAGGTCCCTGCTCGCGAAGGCTTCCCCTTAATGGTTCCGTCCGCCGCGAGGCTCAGGCCCGGCGGAAGCGCGCCCGCCGGCCCGAATGCGTGTGGCGGTTTGCCGCCGGTAGAACCCAGTTTGAATTCGAAAGGCTCGTTCAGTTTCAGCGCTCCAGGAAGGCTTGAAAGGGTCACCACCGGCGCATCGGGATCGTAGGACTCGCAAGGTGGAATGTCCTTGGCGTCTAACCACCCGAAGTCTTTGGGCGGTGTGCTGCGGTAATACAAAAGCAGCCGTGGGCGTGCGGAGGCATCGTTGTACTGCTTGCTGCGAAAGCGCAATTCCGCCAGACAGGCCTTCTCGAGCATCAACGCCACGCCGTGGTTCTGCGCAGGATTCGCCTGCCACATGCGCGCCGCGGCCGAGAGATCGAGGTCGATGGCCCGCTTGATCTCGCCGCCGAACGGACCGTGCATTCGTGTCGCGGCAAGGCCCTGGGGGCTCCAGTCGCCGCCGGGGCGCTTCCAGTTCGACGCGCCCGTTGCCTGGTCCCACGAGGCGTTCGCTTCGTTCCACGCGCTGGTGAGCGGGTAGGCGCGCAGGAGCCCCACCTTGGTTTCGGACCAGTGCGAGTTCCAGCAGGTCAGGCGCAGGATCGCCGCTCGAAATCCCGGCGGCGCCTGGCGCAGATCGAACTTCACCAGCGCGCGGTAAAAGGTGTGGTCGGTGCGGCCGTAAAGCTGCAACTCGTCCTTCTCGCCGCGTCCGGCGGGCTTGCCGGTATGCTCGGAGGAAAGAAACGTATCGTCGGTCGCTTCCAGCGCAAAAGGTTCGTCCGCGGCGTAGAGCGTTGAAGTTAGGGTGAGCAGGAGCGCTCCCGTTAACCATCCGTAACAATAGAGGGTGTATGAAGATAACCGAGTCATCGTGCTCTCCGCTGGGCTCGGAATCCCGAGCGCACCTCGAAAGATATAGACATTATAGGCGGAATAGATGGGTAGCGAAAGATTTTTACACGTCCAAGGCTCGGATGCCGATCTGCGGAAGCGTATGCTGCTCCTTCTGCAAGGTTGGAGGCCACAGATGGAAGGCGCGATCGTTTCCGGTTTGGTGCTCGCGGTCGTGGCCTACAGCTTTGCCATCACTTTTTACCGAGAACTGAAACGCACGCCGTGGGACATGCTCGAAGCGCTGACGATGTTTGTGGCGGTCGGGCACGCGGTGGCGCTGCCGATCGCGTGGGCCGTCGAGAGCCGCACCGTCTACCTCGATAACGAGTATCTGGCCGTGCATGCCGCAATGGGCGGGGCGCTGGTGGGCATGTTCATGGCCGGCGGGGCGGTCTGGGTCGTGCGGCGCTTGAATCGCCTGAACGAACGGCGCCGAAAAACGCGGCTGCTCTATCTGCTGGGCGGCCTGCTGCTTTTTCCCTCGCTGGTGGCCGCCGCACCTTTGGTCTCGGTTCCCGTTCTGTGCCCGCTTTGGATCGCGCTGTACCGGCTCCACCAGCGCACCGAACGCTTACCCGATCCGTGGGACACGTCCCGGGAAGCCGAACTTCGCCGCATTGTGGAAGAGCGCCGTGCAACGCGCGCGGCCCTGCGCAACACCGCGCAGGCTACGCTTGCTCTTGCCGAACCTTCCGCCGGTAGGCCAGCGGACCGATGCCCATCTGAGCCGTGAAGACGCGGTGGAATTGCGCGTAGCTGCCGAAGCCGGCTTCCAGCGCCGCTTGCAAGAGCGAGAGGCGCTGGCCGGCGCCGAAGCATTCGCGAAAGCGCTCCACGCGGCAACGGTTGCGGTATTGCGCGAGCGATACACCGGTCTGGCGCTTGAAGAGCCGCGAGAGCCGCGCGGGACTCAGGCCGGCGCGCGCGGCCAGTTCGGGCAGCGCCAGTTCCAAGCGCTCTTCGCGCAACAGCATCGCCGCGCGCTCGACGGCCGGGTGCACGTCCAGGCCCGGGCGCGCGTCTTCGGTCGCGGCGAAAGCCTGCCATGTGGCCAGGAGCGCGTGAGCGAGCCCGGCGTTGAAGAGTTCCGCCTGTTCACGCGCCAACGCCACCGGCGCGAACAAACGATCCAGCGCATCGGCGGCGTTCGCATTCAACCGCCGCAGCAGCAGATCCGGGGGAAGGCTGCGGCGAAGCGTACGAGCCGCTTCCGTTCGGCAGACGCGCTTCAACAGCCGCGGCCGAAAGACCGCGATCCAAGCCGCGTAATCCGGACTTTCTCCCAGTTGCAGATGCGGCTGGGCAGGAAAGAGCCATAGCAGCATGCGCGGGCGCAGTTCCACGCGCCGGCCTCCGATTAAGTAGACGGCGCTGCCGCGCGTGACGAGGTTGAATTCCAACTCGGCGTGGCAATGTCCACGGCGGCGTTCGGGCGGTACGTAATCGTATTCGCGGGGCCGCAGCCACAGGTCGCCGTCCAACTCGGCGGGGAGGGGGAGGGTGACGAAGCGCATGACAAAAAATGATAACTATTCGCATCGCTCTTGAGAAGCATCGGTTTGAGGTTCCAGGTAGAGTGCCTGGCGAAGCGACAAATAACGCTACGCCAGGAGATCGAGACCATGTCCACGCTTGCCTGCCCCGCCCGCGTCACGCCCGACCATGCGCGCCAATACCGCGAGCAGGGCTGGTTCCTGCTCGAGCGCGCCGTGCCGGACGAACACGTCGCGATGCTCCGCGATGAATGCGCGCTTTCCATCGAGCACATGAACCGCCGCATCGACGGGAAAGATCCGACGGTCTGCGAACTGAACCACCGCGACCGGCGGTACTTCATTCCGTTCCGCTCGCGCGAGCGCGAGGCGATGCGCAACTACATCTTCAGTCCGCTGCTGGCCGACGTTTGCCGCGCCACGGTGGGCGGCGAAGCGTGTCTGAGCCTGGAGCAGTTCGTCGTGAAGGGTGGGGGCGGCGGCATGAAGTTCGGCTGGCACCAGGACGCCGGCTACATCAAGCACGACAATCCGGACTTCGTCACGGTGCTCTGCGCACTCGACGATTTAACCGAAACGAACGGGACGCTTTTCGTGCTGCCTTATGACCGCGCCGGCACGCGCGCCAAGACCGATCATAAAGTCGAAGCCGGGAGCAACGACTGGATCGGCTACTTCGGCGACGATCCGGGCATCCCGATGATTGCTCCTGCCGGGAGTCTGATCGTCTTCAGTTGCTATACGTTCCACCGCAGCGGTCCGAATTTTTCACCGGACCTGCGCCGCCTGTATCTGACCCAGTACGCCACCGAGCCGATCCGGCGGCCGAACGGCGAGACCAAGAGCATGGGGGACGTGTTCTTGAGGGGCGGGGAAATCGTGACGCGGGGGTGAGCGGCTACTTGCTCAACTGCGGGTCGCCCCACGCCGCGTGCGCGTGTTCCATCTCGCCCTTGCATTCGACGTACAGGACCAGCTTGTCCACGCCGGTGACGTCCACCTTGAAGTTTTCGGGCAGCTTGGGCTTCTCGAGCGGCTTGGAGCGCCAGAGTTCCTTGCCGTCGCCTTCGATGATGAATACCAGCGGCGTCTTGGGGCCCTTGGGCGCGGTATCGTTGATCGCGGCCTGCCCGCTCAGCAGCTTGTAGCGCCACTTCAGGCTGTACGTGGCGCTCGCGCGCCCGTTGGCCGGCGGGTGCATGCCCAGGCCGTGCTGGATGCGCACCGAGTTGATCAAGAGCTTCTGTTCGCCGTGCCCCAGTTCGGTGTTCAAGCCCAATTCGCCGAACCCCATGCTCGTATCCAGCGGTTCCAGATCGGCCAGGTAGACCTTGGGCGGCCCCTCCGCGAGCGCGCGGTCCACGAGGTTTTTGCGGATGCGGGCCTGATTGAGCCCCTGCAGGTGCGGCAGCGCCTTGCGGTACCAATGCTCCGCGCGCGCGAAAAACGCCTCTTTTTCCTCGGCGCGCTGGCGCTTACCGGCCAAGTTCCACCAGGTGTCGCCCAGCTTGGCCTGATCGTCCGGACTCGCCGGATCGGCCAGGTCCTGTTCGGCTACCGCGCGCAGGGTCAAGTCGTCGCCTTTGGCCAGCATCGGAACGCCCTTCTTCCAGTCTCCTTTGATCACGCAGTAGTAGCCGCCGGCCGTGCCGTTGGCCTTGGCGTCGTCGGGCGCCGCTTCCAGCGTCTTGAAAGCCTGCTTGGCGTTCATGTAGTGGCGCTGTTTGTCGCGCACCAGCGTGTCGATGCTTTTGACCCGCGTTACCAGCGGGATGCTCTGCGCCTGCCGAGAGGTGCCCTGCGCGAGCGTCACGAGTTTCGAAGCGTTCAGGTAGTCGTCGGCGTCCACCGCTTCGTCGATGACTTTGAGGTACATCTCGGTGAGCAGCGCGGCGCCTTCGGCGCTGCGCGCGCCGGTGGAGGCTTTGTTGAGCACCTCCATTTTCAGCGTAACGGTGTCCACCGTGTAGAACTTGCCCATGGTCGTGACGGCATCGAGCGCCACGTCGGGCGCACCGTTCGCCAGCGCCAAGTCCTTGGCTTCTTGCAGCAGCACGAATCGTGAGATGGGATCGTCGCGCGTCTCGACGGCTTGGCCGAGCAGCGTTCTGGAAAAGGTAGCCAGTTCTTCGGGGAGGCGTTTGGCGAACTGATCGGCGAAGACTTCGCGAATCGTCTTCTTGGCCTCAACCTGAGCGGCGGCGTCCGGCGGGACCACGCGTTCGGGGGCCGGTTCGGCTTCCTCGCCGGCGACGTTCCACGCCAGCAGCACGAATCCCAAGGCCCACGCGTGGGTTCGGATCCGATAGCGCAGGGGCGAGCATCTAGACATGACCGGCTCCTATGGCGCAGAGACGCAATAACTATAGGGATTATTCGGCGAGCCGCAATAAGCTCCAAACCGCCTTTTCGAAGACGTCAGACGGTGACCGGCTCCTTGAGCAATTCCATAAATCGGCTCAGCGCCGGCGTAAAACGCTTGCGGCGGCGGTGGATGATCCCGATCGGACGGGTCAATTCCCCCATCGCGGTGGGGCGCGCCACGAGGCTGCCACGCGCGGACTCGCGCTGTACCGTCGGCTCCGGCAGGATCGAGACCCCGGCTCCGATCTCCAGCGCTTGCTTGATTGTCTCGATGTTGTCGAATTCCATGACCACGTTTGGCGCCGCGCGGTACTTGCGCAGGCAGCGGTCGATGGCCTTGCGGATCGCCAGATCGCCTTCGAAGGCCACGAACGCTTCTCCGTCGAGATCGCGAGGTTCGATGCGCTTGCGCTGCGCCAGCCGGTGATCGGGGCGGCAGACGAAGACCATGGGCTCGCTGCGCAGCGGCACCACACGCAGTTCGCGGTTCGCCAGCGGGTAGCTCACGATGCCCAGGTCGGCCTCTTCGTCGAGCACCGCCTCCAGCACCTTGGCGGGGTGCAGGTATTCGAGCCGAATGCGCGCTTCCGGATAGGTGGTCATGAACTGCTGCATGTGGCGACTCATGACGTGCAAGCCCACCGAATAGATGGCAGCTACCCGCACCGTGCCCGCCACCTGGCTGCGCGTAGACCGGATTTTGGCCGCGATTTCATCGTATCCTTTCAATAACCCTCGCACGCTCTCGTAGTATTGCTGCCCTTCCGGGGTCAGCACGAACGGGCGTTTGCTGCGGTCGATCAGAAGCACGTCGAGGTCGGCCTCGAGGTGCGAGACGGCTTGGCTGGCCGCGGCCTGGCTGACGCTCATGGCGCGCGCTCCTTTGGAGAAGCTGTGCAGGCGGACGACTTCGCAAAAGAGGCGCAGGGATTCTAGGTTCATGGCAGCCTTGGGTTTGGTGGAGTTCTTGGCGTCCAGTTTCCGCAGGCAATAGTAGTATAAGTGTTACTTATGTAAAGTATATTTGATATTCCGTCTTGATTATATTTGGCTTGGTCATAATTTGGCTGCGGGTTTAAGGCGGTCCGCCTGTCGGACTTCTAACAATTCGGCAGTGTTAGTCCTTACCCGTCGTTCGTAACGACTGGTAAGGTTTCTGCGTGAAAGTCGAAGGCAAAAAACCTCCGGATGCACCAGTAAGTAAGGGTTCCTTTAATACGAGGTAGATGCGATGGCCAAGCAGATTGGCGTGCCCCCTGCGAACGGACTCTACGACCCGCAGTTCGAACACGACGCCTGCGGCGTGGGGTTCCTTGTCGATATGAAGGGGCGCAAGTCGCACCAGACCGTTAGCGATGCTCTCCTTATATTGGAGCACCTCACCCATCGTGGCGCCTGCGGCTGCGAGACGAATACCGGCGACGGCGCGGGGATTCTGATCCAAACACCCGACACGTTTTTCCGGCGCATCTCCAAAAAGCTGCGGATCGACTTGCCGCCGGCGGGGCAGTACGGCACCGGGCTGGTCTTCCTGCCGCAGAACAAGAAGGACCGCACCGTTTGCGGGAAGGTGATCGAGCGGGTGGTCCTCGAAGAAGGCCAGCACGTGCTCGGCTGGCGCGACGTGCCGGTCGACAACAGCATGCTTGGGCAGTCGGCCAAGGATTCCGAGCCCGTGATGCGGCAGATTTTTATCGGGCAGGGCACCGTTCGAAAGGACGATCCGCAGGCGTTCGAGCGGAAGCTCTTCCTGATCCGCAAGCGCGCCGAGCACATGGTCCGCGCGAAGAACATCGAGGAAGAGAAGCTCTTTTACTTCCCCAGTCTCTCCATGCGCACCTTCGTCTATAAGGGCATGCTTCTGTCCGAGCAGGTGAGCCAGTATTTTCCCGACCTGCGGGAGCCCGACGTCGAGAGCGCGCTGGCAATGGTCCACTCGCGCTTCAGCACTAACACCTTTCCGACCTGGGATCTCGCTCATCCGTTCCGCTTCTTGAGCCACAACGGCGAGATCAACACGCTGCGCGGGAACATCAATTGGATGCGCGCGCGCGAGCGCCTCTTCGAAAGCCGCTACTTCACGAAGGCCGAGATGGAGCGGATGCTGCCGGTCATTTTCGAACACGGCAGCGATAGCGCGATTCTGGACAACGCGCTCGAGATGCTCGTGATGTGCGGCCGCTCGCTCGCCCACAGCATGATGATGCTCATCCCCGAGGCGCATTCGGGCCACGAGACGATGAGCCAGGAAAAGAAGGACTTCTACGATTTCCACGGCTGCCTGATGGAACCGTGGGACGGTCCGGCCAGCGTGGCCTTCACGGACGGGACCTGCATCGGCGCGGTGCTCGACCGCAACGGCCTGCGGCCCAGCCGCTATTACGTGACCAAGGACGACAAGGTCATCATGGCCAGCGAAGTCGGCGTGCTGGACATTCCGCCCGAGAACATCCTGCATAAGGGCCGCCTGCAGCCCGGACGCATGTTCCTGATCGACCTGGCAGAGCGCCGCATCATCGGCGACGAGGAGTTGAAGCATAAGCTCGCCTCGTCCGAACCGTACGGCGAGTATCTTAAGCAGCACATGATCTCGCTGGCCGATCTGCCCGAGCCGCCGGAAGTGCATGAGCCGGACCACGACACGGTCTTCGTGCGCCAGCAGGCTTTCGGGTACACCACCGAAGACCTCAAGATCCTGATGCAGCCGATGGCGGTGAAGGGTGAGGAAGCCATCGGCAGCATGGGCAACGATGCGCCGCTGGCCGTGCTCTCCGACCGCCCGCAGATGCTGTACGCCTACTTCAAACAACTGTTCGCGCAGGTGACGAACCCGCCGCTCGACGCGATCCGCGAGGAACTCGTCACCGACGTGGGCACCTGCATCGGCGGCGCGGGCAACATCCTAGAACCCAACCCCGAAGCGGTCTGCCGCCAGATCAAAGTGCCCATGTTCGTGCTCGACAATTACGAGTTGGCGAAGATCCGGCACAACCCCGATCCGAAGTTCAAAGCGGTGACGATCCCGATCCTTTTCGACGTGCCGGAAGACCCGTCCAAGGGCGCCGAAGCGCTGGAACGCGCCATGCAGGATCTGTACGAAGACGCCGAGCGCGCGATCCACGGCGGCGGGAAGATTCTGATCCTTTCGGACCGTGGCGTCGACGAGAAGCGCGCGCCGATTCCGGCGCTTCTGGCCACCTCCGGCCTGTATCACCACCTTGTCCGGACCGGGCTGCGCGCGCGCACCGGCCTGCTGCTCGAAAGCGGCGAGCCGCGCGAGGTTCACCACTTCGCGCTGCTTTTGGCTTACGGCATCGGGGCCATCAATCCATACTTGGCCTTCGAAAGCCTCGACGACATGATTCGCGACAAGGTGCTGCCGAAGGAGATCGACCACAAGACCGCGGTCAAGAACTTCATCAAGGCCGTCAAGAAGGGTGTCGTGAAGGTGATGTCGAAGATGGGCATCAGCACCGTCGGATCGTACCGCGGCGCACAGATCTTCGAGGCGCTGGGGTTAAACAAAAAGCTCGTGGACACCTACTTCGCCTTTACCGCTACGCGTGTCGAAGGCGTGGGCCTCCCCGAAATCGCCGAAGAGCAGCTCGCGCGCCACCGCCGCGCCTTCCCTTCCCGCGATGTGCCCGTCGAACAGCTCGACGCCGGCGGCCAGTACCAGTGGCGCCGCGACGGCGAGCACCACCTCTTTAATCCCGATACCGTGCACAAGCTTCAGTACGCGGTGCGCGCCAACGACTATAAGAAGTTCAAGGAATACAGCGCCGCGGTGAACGACACCTCGAAGAAGCTCTGCACGCTCCGCGGGCTCTTCAAGTTCAACGCCGAGGGGCGCAAGCCGGTCCCGATCGAGGAGGTCGAACCGGCCACCGAGATCGTGAAGCGCTTCGCCACCGGCGCGATGTCTTACGGCAGCATCAGCAAGGAAGCGCACGAGAACCTCGCCATCGCGATGAACCGCATCGGTGGGATGTCCAATACCGGCGAAGGCGGTGAGGACGAAGACCGCTTCGACCGCGATCCCAACGGCGATTGGCGCAACAGTGCGATCAAGCAAGTGGCCAGTGCGCGATTCGGGGTCACGAGCCGATACCTTTCCAGCGCGCGGGAGCTCCAGATCAAGATGGCACAAGGCGCCAAGCCCGGCGAAGGCGGGCAGCTTCCGGCGCATAAGGTGTATCCCTGGATCGCCAAGACGCGGCACAGCACGCCATTCGTAGGGCTGATCAGCCCGCCGCCGCACCACGACATTTACTCCATCGAAGACTTGGCGCAGCTCATCCATGACTTGAAAAACAGCAACCCGAAAGCGCGGGTGGCGGTCAAGCTGGTCGCGGAGGTTGGGGTTGGCACGGTCGCGGCCGGCGTGTGCAAAGCGCACGCCGACGTGGTTCTGATCGCGGGGCACGACGGCGGCACGGGCGCTTCGCCGCTCACCAGCATCAAGCACGCCGGCGTGCCATGGGAACTGGGCCTCGCCGAGACGCATCAAGTGCTGGTGCAGAACGACCTGCGCGACCGCATCGTCGTGCAGACCGATGGCCAGCTCAAGACCGGCCGCGATGTGGCCATCGCCGCGCTGCTGGGCGCCGAGGAATTCGGCTTTGCAACCTCTGCCCTGGTTGCCAGCGGCTGCATCATGATGCGCGTCTGCCACCTGGACACCTGTCCGGTCGGGGTGGCGACGCAGAATCCCGAGCTGCGCAAGAAGTTCATGGGCAAGCCCGAGCATGTCGTCAACTTCATGATGTTCATGGCCGAAGAGCTTCGCGAAATAATGGCGCAGCTTGGCTTCCGCAAGCTGACCGATATGGTCGGGCACAGCGAATTGCTCGACAGCAATGCCGCGGTGGCGCATTGGAAGGCAAAGGGACTCGACTTCTCCAAGATTTTCGCCAAGCCCGTTCCGCGCCGCGACGAAGCCACGCTGTATTGCAGCGTTTCGCAGGACCATGGACTCGAGAAGGCGCTGGACCACCAGCTTATCGAGCTGTGCAAGCCGGCCATCGAGAAGGGCACGGCGGTGAAGCACGAACTGCCGGTGCGTAACGTCAACCGCGTGGTTGGCACCATGCTGGGCCACGAGGTCACGCTGCGCCATCCGGAAGGATTGCCGGACGGCACGATCCACCTCAAGTTCACGGGTTCGGCCGGACAGTCCTTCGGCGCGTTCGTGCCGCGAGGCATCACGCTCGAACTGGAAGGCGACGCGAACGACTACTTTGGCAAGGGACTTTCCGGCGGCCGGGTGATCGTCTATCCGCCCAAGCAGGCCACTTTTAAGGCCAACGAGAACATCATCATCGGCAACGTGGTCGGCTACGGGGCGACCGCTGGCGAACTTTTTGCGCGCGGCATGGCGGGCGAACGCTTCTGCGTCCGCAACAGCGGAATGAGTGCGGTCGTCGAAGGCGTGGGCGACCACGGCTGCGAGTACATGACCGGCGGGCGGGTCGTGGTGCTGGGGCGGACGGGCCGGAACTTCGCAGCCGGGATGAGCGGCGGAATCGCCTACGTGCTCGATGAAGACGGCGATTTCGCGCAGCGCTGCAACAAGGAAATGGTGGGCCTCGAAAAGCTCGAGGTGAGCGAAGACCTCGTACAGGTGAAGACGCTCGTCGAAAAGCACTACAAGCTCACCGGCAGCCTTCAGGCCAAGCGCGTGCTCGACGACTGGAATGCGCTGTTGCCGAAGTTCGTGAAGGTGATGCCGACCGATTACAAGCGCGCGCTGGAACAGTTGAAGAACGGCGAGCCGATGGCCGCCGCGGGCGCCGATTAACACGAGTCACCGATCAGGGGAGCCGCACCAGCCATGGGTAAGCCAACGGGATTTATGGAAATCAAGCAACGCGAGTTGCCGACGCGCCGCCCGGTGGAAGAGCGCATCCGGGATTGGAAGGAAGTGTATCTGCCTTTCGCCCAGGAGACGCTTCAGCGCCAGGCCAGCCGCTGCATGGATTGCGGCGTGCCGTTCTGCCATCAGGGTTGCCCGCTGGGCAACATCGTGCCGGACTGGAACGACCTCGTTTACCGCGACCGCTGGCGCGAGGCCATGGACCGGCTGCATTTGACCAACAACTTTCCGGAATTCACCGGCCGCTTGTGCCCGGCGCCGTGCGAAGCATCCTGCGTGCTGGGCATCAACGAGCCGGCGGTGACGATCAAGCAGATCGAGAAGACTATCGTCGAGCACGCCTGGAAGAACGGCTGGATCAAGCCGCAGCCGCCGACGAAGGAAACGGGCAAGTCGGTGGGGGTCATCGGCAGCGGTCCGGCCGGGATGGCTTGCGCGCAGCAGCTCCGCCGCGTTGGGCACAAAGTCACGCTCTACGAGCGTTCCGACCGTATCGGTGGTTTGCTCCGTTACGGGATCCCCGAATTCAAGATGGAAAAGAAGTACATCGACCGGCGCATGAAGCAGATGGAAGAAGAGGGCGTCGTCTTCGTGGTCAACGCGCACATCGGCGTGAACGTGGACGTGCTGGAGCTGAAGTCCAAGCATGACGCGCTGGTGCTCTGCGGCGGTGCGTCATCGCCGCGCGATCTGAAGGTGCCGGGCCGCGAACTCGAAGGCACCTATCCGGCCGTCCAGTTCCTCACGCAGGCCAACAAGGTGGCCTACGGCGATAAGCTTTCCAGCCAAGTCACCGCAAAGGACAAGCACGTCGTCATTTTGGGAGGCGGCGACACCGGCGCCGACTGCCTGGGCACGGTCATCCGCCAAGGCGCGAAGGAGATACACCAGTACGAACTGCTGCCCAAGCCACCGCTGGAGCGCGCCGCCAACAACCCCTGGCCCGAATGGCCGCGCACGCTGCGCGTCGAATCGGCGCACGAGGAATGTGAAGCGCGCGACTACAACATCGAGACCACGCGCCTCGAAGGTGAAGACGGCAAGCTCAAGTTCCTCCACGCCCGCCGCCTCAATTGGGTGAATGTGAACGGGCAGTTCAAGCCTGAGCCGATTCCGGGCAGCGATTTCACGGTTCGCTGCGATCTGCTGCTGTTGGCCATGGGCTTCGTGGGTTCCGAGAAACCGGGCATGCTCGAAAAGCTGGGCGTCGAATTCGATCCACGCGGCAACGTGAAAGCCAACGCGGACAAGATGACCAGCGTGCCGGGCGTCTTCACCGCCGGCGACATGACCCGCGGGCAGTCGCTGATCGTCTGGGCCATCGCCGAAGGGCGTACCGCCGCGCACGGCGTGGACAAGTTCCTGATGGGCGAGACGCAGTTGCCCCGCCCGATTTAAACGCCTGCCGCCGCGGCGCTCTGGGTGAGCGACGCCGCGCGGTTTGGCAGCGAGGACCGGTTGCCGCCGCGTGCAAGCGCGGCCGCAGCCCGTCCACTCCTCCTGCGTCGTGTCCCTTGAGCTACAGCGGATTCTTCTGTCCGTAAACAGAGCCGTCGGTTTTCAATCCGTCGCGCTGCGGCACGGCGTAACGCGCAAACCAACCGTCCATACGGCTCTTCAGTTCGCGGATGCGCTCCTGCTGTCCGGATTCCCGCGCCAAATTCGTGCGCTCACTGGGATCGTGCATCAAGTCGAAGAGTTCATGCTCGCCGTGCGCATGCCGGTACACGAACTTCCACTCGCGCGTCCGGATCATCCGGACCGGCCCGTACTCGTCGAAGATCACCACCTCGTCGCGCGCATCGAGCGCCTCGCCGCGAAGCAGCGGCGCGAAGCTGCGCCCCGGCAGGTTGCGGTCCGCGATCGCCGGAAGTTCCAGGTAGTCGAGCAGAGTGGGGCAGAAGTCGTACGCGCTGAGCAGTTCCTCGTGGCTTACGCCTTGCGGAATGCGACCGGGCAGGCTGAGCAGCGCGGGCACGCGGATCGAGTTCTCGTACATATTCCGCGGCATCGTGCCGTTGCCTTTGCCCCAGAAGCCGTGGTGCCCGCACGAGAAGCCGTTATCGCTGAAAAAACAGACCAGCGTATTCTCGCGCAGGCCGCGCGCATCCAGAAACGCCAGCAGCCGGCCGATCTGATCGTCCATCGCGGTCACGGCCGCGAAGTAGCCCTTGAGCGCTTCGCGGTTCCCCAGATTTCCGTCGGTCAGGCGGCCCGCCCACGGATGCTTCGGTTCCTGCGGGCAGCTCTGAAAAGGGCAATCGGTGTAGCGATCGACGTACGCTTGCGGATGCTGCCCGATCCACGGGCTGTGCGGCGCGGTGTAATGGACGCTCAGGTAGAATGGATTCTGCGCCTCGGCGTAGCGCTCCAGCATAGCCAGCGCTTCGTCGGTAATCCGCTCGGTAATGTACCCGGGTTCTTTGATGAGCTGACCGTTGCGTACCATCGGCGCATTTTGGTACGGACTCCCTCCGCCTTGGTGGCAGTACCAATCGCGGAATCCGTGCTGCGGAAGCTGGCAGGCGCCGAGATGCCATTTGCCGCTCAGCCCGCAGGTCCAACCGTTGCGCGCCAATAGTTCCGTGTAGCAGGTCTCGTCCTGCAGGTACGCGTGTGCGTCCGGGCCCACCTGACGTCCTTCGAGGTAATCGTAAACGCCGTGCTGCGAGGGGATCCGCCCGGTGAGAAACGTCGCGCGGCTTGGACTGCAAACCGGGGTCGCGACGAAGAAGTTGTCGAGCGCCAAGCCTTCGCACGCGAGCCGGTCGAGGTGCGGCGTTTGAATCTCCGGATTGCTGCGTCCCATCGCCCACGGACCTTGATCGTCGGAGAGTACAAAGAGGACATTCGGTCGCTTGGGCATCAACGCTCCAGACTCCTGGGGTGCCGTGAGGTTCGGGACCGTTCCCGTTCCGCGCGTTACTCGTCCTCGCCCTTTTGACGCGCTTTTGCCGCCGCGATCACCGGAGCCGCGATATGCGTGGGCACGTTTTCGTAATGGCTGAAATCCATCGAGAAGAAACCTTCTCCAGCGGTGATCGACTTTAACTCGCTCGCAAAGTTCTGTACTTCGCTGGCCGGCGCCTGGGCCTTGACGACCAGCATCTCGCCCATTTGGTCCATGCCTTGCACGCGGCCGCGCTTGCCGCTGATCAGTCCCGTGATGTCGCCCATGAACTTAGCCGGAATCATAATTTCCAGGTGGACGATCGGCTCGATCAGCACCGGTTTGGCCTGTTCGAATGCCTGCGCGAAGGCCTGCCGCCCGGCGATCTGAAACGCGATATCCTTCGAATCCACCGGATGGTGCTTCCCGTCGTTCAGCCGCACGCGCACGTCCACCACGTGAATCCCCGGCCAGACACCTTCCACGAGCTTCTTCTGAATGCCTTTGTCCACGGACGGGATCAGGTTGTTCGGGATCACGCCGCCGACGATTTCGTCGACAAATTCGTAGCCTTTGCCCTGATTGGGCTCGAGCAGGATTTGCACCTCGCCGAACTGCCCCGCGCCGCCGGACTGCTTCTTGTGCCGGTAGCGTACTTCCGCCGTGCCGGCGACGGTGCTGCGATAGGGAATCTTGGGCAGGTGCGTTTCCACCTCCACTCCGAAACGCTTGAGCCGGTGCATCTGCAAGTCGAGATGCAACTGGCCGATCCCGTGCACAACCAGTTCCTTTGTCTCCGCATCGACGTCGACGCGGAAGGTCGGATCGCTCTCTGCGAGATGCCGAAGCTGCTCGCTGATTTTGCCCTCGTCCTTACGGTTCTTCGCGTTGACTGCCAGCGCCGACATGGGGTTGGGGAATTCCAGCTTGGGCAGTGCGAAACCCTGGTCGTCGGTGCTCAGCGTGTCGCCTGTGCCCATGTGTTCGTGCTTGGCAATCGCAAATATATCGCCGGCGGCAACGCGATCGATCTCCTTCGAGTCCTTGCCCTGGACGCTGAGGAAGTGTGCGAAGCGTTCGGCTTTTCCCGCGCTGCTGCTGTGCGCGCTCGAGCCGGACGGGAGCGTGCCCTGAAAGCAGCGCAGGTAGCTAATTTTACCGATGAACGGATCGCGCTTGGTTTTGAAAACCTGCGCGTAGAAAGCGCCCTCGGGCAATCCATTCAGTTCCAAGGTCTCGGTCTTCTCTTCGCGCTTGCGCAGCGCCGCTCGTTTCAGCGCTTCGGCGGGCGGGGCGTAGCGGTTCAATATGTCTAAAATTTCGGCACAGCCCAGATCGTGCTCCGCCGCGCAGCACAGCACCGGCGTTACCGCGCCGGCGAGCAGCGCTTTACGAAAGCACACGGCGAGCTCATCGTCGGGAATGGCCTCGTCCATCAGGTAGCGCTCCATCAGCGCTTCGTCGGCGCTGATGATCGACTCCTTGAGCTTGGCGGAGAGGTCTTTCGCGCGCGCGGCCAGTTCCTGCGGCGCGTGCGAGGGATCGTTCATCAGATTCCAGACGCCCTTGAATCCCGCGCCGTGCCCCAAGGGCAGAAACATCGGCGCCACCGACGGGCCGAAGATGTCCTGCAGCTTGGCGACCGTGCTCTCGAAGTCCGCGCGCTCATGGTCCATCTTGGTCAGCACCAGGATGCGCGCCAGGCCGCGGTTCTCGAGCTGCCCCCAGAGTTTACGCGTCATCACCTCCACGCCTGCCGCGGCGCTGACCGTCAAAAGCGCGGTCTCCACCGCCGCCAGCGCTTCGACCACGCCCGCCACGAAATCCGGTGTGCCCGGCGTATCGAGCAGATTGATCCGCGTTCCGCCGTGATCCAGGTGCAGGATGGACGTCTCGATGCTCCCGCCGCGTTCTTTTTCGTCGGCATCGAAGTCGCTGACCGTGTTCTTGTCTTTGATCGTGCCCTTGCGTTTGATTGCGCCGGCTTTGAATAGGAGGGCTTCCGCGAGCGCGGTTTTCCCGGTTCCGTAGTGTCCGACGAGCGCGACATTGCGTATGGGGGCGTGGGCCACGGTGGATTCCTCCCGATTCGAGAAGTGAAGTCGATAGGCGGCGGTTCGGCTCTCCGAGGTCATGGAGGCGCGCGGCGATTTGTGTGTGCGGCCGGTGTGAGTGGGGGGTGGGCTGATAGTGGAAGGGCGCCCCCCACGGCGCCCCTCGCCCCGGCCCAAGACGCTCCTGGGCGCCTGGCCATGGCCGCATAGTCCGCACGTCTTCCTGCGATATAGTACGCGCAAACGCCACGCGCAAGGGCAGGTTAGGGTGGCTCCATCGCTCGGTTAAGGCCGGTGCTTAAATCCCCGCGGCTTTTTCCGGATGCTGTTCTTCGCGCGGGTAGCGGATCATCTCCACCGTCTCCTGCACGTCCTGCGGCGGCGGCGGCGTGAACGCCGTCACCGCCAGCGTCACCGCGAAGTTCACCAGCATGCCTACCGTACCGATGCCTTCGGGCGAGATGCCCAGCAGCCAGTGATCGGCGTTGTTGTACTGCTGGTCCACGATGAACTTGAAGTAGACGATATACGCCGTAGTGAAGCCGATCCCCGAAAGCATGCCCGCGATGGCGCCTTCTTTCGTGGTCCGCTTACTGAAAATGCCCAGTACGATCACCGGGAAGAAGCTGCTCGCCGCGAGACCGAACGCGAACGCCACCACTTGCCCCACGAAACCCGGCGGGAAGATCCCCAACAGGCCCGCCGCGATCACCGCCAGACCCGCCGCGATACGCGCGAAGAAGAGTTCCTCTACTTCGGTCATGTTCGGTTTCACCACGCGCTTCATAAGATCGTGGCTGATCGCCGACGAGATGACCAACAGCAGCCCCGCCGCGGTCGAAAGCGCCGCGGCCAACCCGCCCGCCGCGACCAGCGCCACCACCCACGGCGGCAGTTTCGCGATCTCCGGATTCGCCAGCACCATGATGTCTACGTCGACCTTCATTTCCTTCGCCGGATCGGTCTCGGTGCTGCGCACTACGCCGTCGATCAATCCGTTGCCGTTGGTGTCCTTGAAGACAATCAGGCCCGTTTCTTCCCACTTTTTGACCCACTCGGGCCGCGTCTCGTAGGGCTGGCCGTGCAGGGTCTGGATCAGATTCACGCGTGCGAAGGCGCCCACCGCCGGCGCCGTGGTGTACAGCGCGCCGATGAACAACAGCGCCCAGAATGCGCTCCAACGCGCCGCCCGCACCGTTGGCACCGTGTAAAAGCGGATGATTACGTGCGGCAACCCGGCGGTCCCCACCATCAGCGCGAACGCGATGGCAAAGACATCGATCATGCTTTTCTTGCCTTTAACGAACGCTGCCGTGTATTCCGGAAGCCCCAAGTCGGTATTGATTTGGTCCAGCGCTCGCAGCAGCGTCTCCCCGGCATGCGGGCCGTCCACCAGAGTGCTGCCGAAGCCGAGCTGTGGAATTGGATTTCCAGTCAACTGGTGGCTGATCGCGAATGCCGGAATCAGGAACGCGAATATCAGCACTACGTACTGCGAGACCTGCGTCCAGGTGATGCCTTTCATCCCGCCCAGCGTCGCGTAGAAGAAAACGATCACGGTTCCGTTCACCACGCCGTAATCCACGCCCACGCCCAAAAGGCGGCTGAACACGA
>BTVV01000016.1:0-80122 GCA_045863855.1 Planctomycetota bacterium
GGACGAAGAGCATGACGTTGGCGTCCTCGCTGACGCCCTTAAAGCGGTGCTGCTCGACTCGGTACTCGTACCAGAAGTGCGTTGGTTGGAACTCTTGGACGTATCCCCTGCTTTCGCGCTGGAGTTCTCTGATGGAGCGCTTAAGCCGGTCGATTTCCCATTGGAGTTTTCGTCGATTGTTACGTTGGATGCGCTGGACTCGCTCTTCTTGGGATTCTCCAGGCGCTGGGCGTTCGGGGTAGAAGGGCTTAGGTTCTGACATACCGGCCTCTCCTTAGCAGGACTGGGGGTGGGGTTTTCCGAACCAGTTCGGGAAACTACCTCCTGCCCCTTAGAATCGGCAGAAATCTTCTTACCCGAAGGTGGTTTTGGGGTTCCCGAGCCGGTTCGGGAATCACCTTGTCGACCACGATTAGGTGGTAGTGGGGGTTCTTCCAGGCCCAACGCGAGTCGGCACATGAGGTCTCGCGCAGCAGGATCGAGCGGGCGCTTTTTCTGGTATAGGCTAAGTAAGAAGGCTCGCACTTGAGCGGCAGACCTTGCGTGCCCAAAGCCACGCTCCACGTTAATGATCGTGGGAATGGTTAGACCCGTTGCTTCTGCAATCTGAGTCTGGGTCAATCCAAGGATGTTGCGCGCGTCTCTTAGCATTACTAAGAGTCTTAGTCGCACTAAGTACGCAGTCAAGAGTGGAACTAAAAGAATCTTTAGTTGCACTAAGAAAGTCTTGGGTTAAGAGCAGCCCATGTCTTCGGTGGGGGTAAGAATAGCCGAGGCGCGAAAGCGCCTAGGTATCACTCAGCCCGTGTTGGCTGAAAAGTTAGGCGTTACACCTGGTGCGGTTGGTCAATGGGAGGCCGGACATTTTAAGCCAGGTAGAGATCGACTCCATTCCATAGCAACAGTACTCGGCGTCACAACTGATTGGCTGTTGTGTCGCACCGATGATCCCAAGGGTAGGATTATTACAGGCGTCGGAGGAATACAAAGCTTGGAATCCTTTGGGACACCTAAGGTTATACAAGTAGATGCGTCGCGCCTAAGTGACGCTGATTTAGCACAGGAGGTATCCGAGAGATTGAAACGGAAGAAACGTCCCGCCCGCGATCCCCTTGCGATTGGCAACGCCAAAGTCGTACAAATGCCCAAGAGTCATAAGGTTCCCGTGCAACTTGGCGTGGCTGATCACCAGAAGGGATCTGTCGTGACCCCCGATGCCGTCGAGGTGGACGTTCGTTTCGCGCGCACAGACCATTACTGCTTAAAGATTTACGGCAGGTCCATGGAACCACGCCTCTACGAAGGCGATACCGTAGTCGTTAAAAAGATGGACCTGTACCTTCCGCCCTACATCGAAGACGAAAGGCCTCCTGCGCCGCCAGGCCCTTGGAAGGCGTTGCACTCCAAGATCGTTGTGGCCTTGGTTAACGAGGACGATGCCTACCTCGTAAAGCGTTTGAGGGTATCAAGTAGGAAGGACACGGGTTTTAAGCTCTGGCTTGTTGGCGATAACCCAGCTAGTGAGCCCGTTGAGATATCGAAAGAACACAGCCTGCGCCTGGTTGGTCGCGTGGTTCAGATCATGAGCGACCCGGACCGGACCTAGCCATTCGCTGATCAAAGCGGCCCGCGCCCGCCGTCAAAACCGCCATTCGCTGCCCGTTTTCTATTCACTCTCCGCCATTTACGACGCTGCGCCTAGACTTACGACGATCTTTTCCAGCGGATGCCCTCGCCCTCACCGCCGCACTGTTATGGTGCGCGCACCCGCTGGGGGTGGCTTGCACCTCCTTTATCGTTCAGCGCGCACAGTCGCTGATGGCGCTCTTTTACCTGTTCACGCTCTATGCGTCGGTGCGCGCGTTTACCGCCAGGCCGCCGGGCGTCTGGGTGCTGGTGGCCGTGTTGGCGTGCGTATTGGGGATGGGTTGCAAGCAGGATATGGTTTCCGCGCCGGTCATGGTGCTGTTGCTGGATGCGGTCCTGGTTTCAGGCAGTTTGCGTGAAGCACTGCGCCGCCGCTGGGTGCTGCACCTGGGTCTGCTGGCGTGCTGGATTCCATTGGGTTTTTTGGTGGCCTACGGAGGCATGCCGACCATAGTCGAAGAGGCCGTTGACCTGGCTTGGACGCGCGCAGAATACGGGCGCACGCAGTTCGGAAACATCTTCTTCTATTTGCAATTGGCGGTATGGCCCAGCGGGCTGAGCATGCAGCACTATCGCCCGGTGGCCGAAGGCTGGCTGGAGGTGGGATTACCGGCGGCCGTGGTGGTTGGAATGCTGGCGCTGACCGGTTGGGGGCTGTGGCGCCGCAGGTGCTGGTCGCTTCCCATGGCGTTTTTCTTCATGGCCTTGGCCCCTTCGACGAGCTTGTTTCCCACCGGTGAAATCGCCGACGAAAGGCGCATGTACCTGCCGCTGGCCGGAGTGAGCGTGCTGGCGGTCGGGGGCATTTGGCATGTGTGGTTGCGCGGTTCCGGCGAAAGCTCAAGACCGCGCTGGAAACCTATGCTGGCTTGGCTGGCCGTAATCGCGCTGGCGCTCCTGTGGAGCGCGCTGACCGTGCGCCGAAACCGTATCTTCGAGAGCCACGCCACATTCTGGAGGAGCGTCGCAGAAGCGTACCCGAACTCGCCGCGCGGCCACAACAATCTGGGCATCGTGCTTGAGCGGTTGGGGCAACTGTCCGAAGCCAAGGCATGCTTTGAACAGGCGGTGAAGGTCGGTCCTGAACACGCTTGGGCCAACCTCAATCTCGGGAATCTGTTGCTCCGCGAAGGACGCACGGAAGAAGCATTACGGCATCTGGAGGTCGCGCGCCGCGAGCCGTTTTTGGCTTCGCGCGCGGGACTGCATCTCAATTACGGCGCCGCGTTCTTGCAGCTTGGCCGGCTTGAAGAGGCTGATCGGGCGATTCGGCGAGGCTTGGAAGTCGATACCAACCACGCGGGGCTGCGCGTCAATCTGGCTTTGCTGCGCATCCGGGAGGAATGCTGGGACGAAGCGCGCACGCTGCTGGAAGAAACGGTCGCGGCGCACGGCGGCGAAGCCGAGGCGTTCGCATACCTGGGTTGGCTTCATGCGCGCGAAGGTCGTCTGGCGGACGCTCTGCCGCTGCTGGAACGCGCGTGCGCGCTAAAGCCGCGTTGGGATTACGCATTGGAGAATCGCGCGCGCGTGGCGCAGATGCTGATCGCGCAGCGCGCCGACGCGCATGTTCGAAACGGTTGGGAGCGCTGTGGCGAAGGGAAGCTCGAGGACGGCTTGCGGGAGTTGTACTACGCGTTGCGTCTGGCGCCCGATCACGCGCTGGCCAAGCATTACGTTTCCGTCGCACGCCAGAAAGCCGAAGAAAATATGGCCTTGGACGAGACCGAAGATCCTATGAAGGCGGCTGACTTGGCGGCGGCCTTTGCCGTCGAAGACGCGTGGGACGAAGCCCGGCGTTGGGCCGAAAACGCCTTGCTCCTCGCAAAGGCCGCCCGCGACGAGAAGCGTGCTCAAACGGTCCGCGATAGGCTCGCGCTGTACGAGCAGAAACTCGCTTTTCCGCTTCCCGCGTTAGATACCGGTGCGCGACCATGAGTTTAGCGGCGCCGCAGGCAGATGATCCTTCGCCGCGCGCGGCGCTGAGTATACTCGCGCCGCTCCTCTTAGTTGCGGCGGGCGTTACCGTCTATTCGAACAGCTTTGGCGGTGTTTTCGTGCACGACGACTGGACCATCGTGATCGACAATCCGAAGATTCAAAAGCTCTGGCCGCCATGGGAAGCCATTTACGGTTATCCGGATTCCCAATCGCCCGATCGTCCGGTGGGCGCTTACACCCTGGCCGTCAGCTATGCCTTGAGCGGGTATCAGCCCTGGGGCTACCACCTCGTCAATTTACTGATCCATCTCCTGACGGGATTGACGTTGTATGGATTGATGCGCAGGACGCTTAAGCTGGAATCGTTGCACGCGCGGGTGGGCGAGCACGCCGAAGGCCTGGCCTTGGCGGTCGCGCTGGTTTGGATCGTGCATCCGGTATGTGTGGTTTGCGTGACGTACACTATTCAACGCGTGCAGGCGCTGATGAGCCTATTCTACCTACTGACCTTATATACGGCACTGCGCGGCTTCCTGTCTTCACGGCCTTGGCGTTGGTATGCGGCCTGTGGGATAGCGTGCCTCCTGGGCATGGGCTGCAAGCAGGATATGGCCACCGCTCCCCTTGGAGTCTTTGTCTTTGATGCGGTACTTGTCTCATGGGGCTGGCGCTTGGCGTGGCGGAACCACAAAGCGTTGTATGCGCTTCTGGCGCTGACGTGGTTGCCGTTGGCGGTTCTGGTGGCGCGAGGGCGCATGCAAGGCGTCGTTGGCCAGGTGCTGGAGCAAAAGTGGTCGCACGGGCAGTACTTGCTCAATCAGTTCGATGCACACCTGCTTTACCTGAAGCTTTCGATTTTCCCGTTTCCCACGAGCTTTCAGCACTATCGCGACGTTTGCGACACGCCGGCGGAGGTGCTTCTGCCCATGGCGCCGATCGCTCTGGCAGCAGGACTCACACTGTGGGGCTTGTGGAAGCGCCGCGCGTGGTCGGTACCGGCGGCGCTTTTCTTCTTAGTGTTGGCTCCGTCGAGCAGTTTCCTGGCGCTTCCGGCGCGGGCGGAAGAGCGCCGCATGTATCTGCCTGTGGCCGCGCCGGTGGCAATCCTGATTGTAGGCGCAAGTACGCTGATTCTTAATCGAGGGATGCGCGGACGAACCCTGGGCCTATTGGGCTTGGTGCTGATTGGAGCATGGGCCGGCGCCTTAGGCGTCTTGACGCTTCGGCGCAACATGCTCTTCGAAAGCGGTCGAACCCTTTGGGAAGACGTGCAGCGGAACTATCCTCGGGCGCCTTTGGCATACAACGAGCTTGGATTTCACCTCGATCGGCGCGGACATGCAGAGCAGGCCGAGGAACAATTTCGTAATTGCCTTGCGGTGGAACCAGGGCATCCGCTGGGAAGTTTGAATCTTGCGTCCCATTTGCTGAAACGTGGAGAGTTTCACGAAGCGCTGCCTTTGCTGGAGGCCGTACAGGACGATCCACGCATACGTCATTATCCGGATTTCTATCTGAGTTACGGAGGCGCGCTGCTTCAAGTCGGACGTCTGGAGGATGCCGAGAGGTGGTTGCGGCGCGGACTGGAGTTGGTTCCGTCCGACGCGCGCTTATGGATCAACTTGGGCATGGTGTATGAAGCGAGTCAGGCAGACGAAGCGGCTTTGGATGCTTTTCGCCAAGCCATGGTGATAAATCCGAATTGGCACGAGCCCTGTTTGCGATTGGGTGCGGCGCTGGCCAGGCAGGGAAAGCTCGAAGAAGCGCTGGCCTACCTGGAGAATGCGTATCGCCTGCGCCCAGACGATCCCGCGGCCGCACGCGCATTCGCGCACGGACGGGGGCAGTTGCAGATGCGGCAGGCCGACGGACATGTCAAGCGCGGTTGGGAGGCGAGCTTGGCGGGGCGTATGGAAGAAGGGCTGCGTGAGATCTATTACGCGCAGCGTCTGCTGCCAGAACATCCTCAGGCGCGCCATTACGCTAAAGTGCTGCGCGAGAAGGCCAACGAACGATTCCAGGCGCTCGGTACCGAAGAGGACTCGACGTCGGCGCTTCTCCTGCTGGCGCTGGCCTTTGCCACGGAAGGAAACTACGAGGAGGCGGTGAGCATCGGAAGACTGGCGGCGGCAAGCGCCGAAGCGCAGAAGCGTCCCGACCAAGCGGAGTCCATCCTTGCGCGCGTGCGCGCATTTGAACGAGGCGAGGCCTTTCCTCCGCCTGCCGAGGTTCGGCCTTGAGCGCAGCGGAGGAAGGTACGTGGCGCTGGCGCATGGCCGCTTGGGTTTTCGGTGGCCTGGTGCTTACGGCATCCCTGGCCGTGGTCTGGCGTGAACTGGGAAGCTCCGCATTGTGGCGCGATCGCGCGCACGAGAGTGCCGATCGCGCGCTCCTTTTCATCGCGCTGTATCCCGGACATGCGTTGCGCGAAGTCCCGCACGTATTCTTGCTGGGGCTATGCTGGCTGGCCGGTTTGAGTGGACCGCGAACCTGGCGGGAAGCGTGGGCTCAGTGTGGCCGCAGTGCGGCTTTCGCGGCAGCTTTCACGGCGCTCTTGGCGGGATGGTCCGGTCTTGAGGACGGTTGGGATGCGGCTTGGCTCAATCTTTCGCAAGGCCACGCGGCCCCGGGGCTCACCGAGGCGGGCGTGCATTTCCGCTTTCATTTGTGGAGCGACCTGGCCTTGGGCGGGATCTTTTTCGGCGTGGGACGTTGCCTGGCGCCCCTAGATCGATCCCATGGAGCCCGGGGATTGGCGTTGGCCATAGGCTTATTTTTGTGCATGTTGCTGCGATGGGGAGCGGACGGCGCTTGGTCGCCTCGGTTCGCCGGGCACCAAGCTCGCGAGATTTTCACGCACGTTTTGGTTACGCTGCCGTTGCTTGCTGGATTTGCCTGGCAGGTGGGCCGAGCGGCCGCGCCTGATTTTCACCGCCCTGCGGCTTGGCTGGGGTGGGGCGTCGGCGCCGGACTGTGCGTGGCGATTGGAGTGCGCGTGCTAAGCGTCGATATCATGGCCTTTTCATCGGATCCCAGTCGCGGCGTGGCGCTGAATCTGGCCGCGCATCAGTTCGAGCATCTGTTGGATTTCGCGATGCTCGCGGGCATGACCGCTTTGGGCGGCTTTGCCGCGGAGTCGCACAAATCGGCATGAACGATTCTTTCACCGATTCCTGGTCGCGCGCCGTGCGCGCGGGCCTCGCGGTGTTGCTCATGGCAGCCACGGTCGCCGTGTACGCCAATGCATTCGGCGGCATCTTCATTTTCGATGACTTCGACGCGGTGCTTTACAATACCCATATTCGCGGGCTAACGCCGATTTCGCGCTTCTTGAACGCTCCTCCCAGCAGCACGGCGAGCGACCGCCCGTTGCTTTCGTTTACCTTGGCACTGAGCTATGCGTGGAGCGGCTATGAGACATGGGGCTATCACGCTTTCAACGTAGCGCTGCATGCCGCTTCGGGACTGCTGCTCTTCGGACTCCTGCGGCGCACCTTCCTTCGTCCGTTGTGCCGCGAGCACTTCGCCTCCAACGCCACGCCGCTGGCCTTTGCAGCCGCCCTTTTGTGGCTGGTTCACCCGCTTCAAACGACTTGCGTTACCTATATCGTGCAGCGCACCGAGGCCTTGGGCGCATTCTTTATCCTGCTGACGCTTTACGCCTCGGTGCGGCGATTGGAACCGAGTGCATCGCGAATCTGGAGCGTAATGGCCTTCGTGGCATGTTGCCTGGGTGTGCTGGCCAAGGAGACTGTGGCCGTGGCGCCGGTCCTCGCGCTCCTTTACCACGGGCTTTTTTCGCAAGCCGGCTTCCAAGGGTTGCGGAGTCAGGCACGCTACTTCGTGGCGTTGTTTGCCACCTGGTCTCTAATTGGGATCACAGTGCTGACCGGTGAACGCATCAACATGGTCTCGAACCATGCGGAGCATAACTCGCCGTTTGCCTACCTATGCACGCAAGCCGGGGTAATTGTGTACTACCTCAAACTGGCCTTTTGGCCGGACCGGCTCTGCTTTGTGTACGACTGGCCGTACGTTCGCAATGTATCGAGCGTTGTCATTCCTGGACTTGGAGTGGTCGCTTTGCTCGCGGCAACGGTGTTGGGTTATTTACGCCGGCAAGCGTGGAGTTTTTTGGGCGTGCTCTTTTTTCTGGCATTGGCGCCTTCGTCGAGCCTGGTGGTGCTGGCTCTGCGCGCCGACGAGCATCGCATGTACCTCGCTTTGGCGGCACCCGTGACGCTTGTGGTATGCGGATGCTACCGGCTGGGCGTGGCATGCTTTGCCCGGGGGCGTTGGCCGGCAACAGTAACGACCGTGCTTGCGGCGGTCGTGCTGGTTGCCTCAGCTCTTGCATTGGGTAGACAAACCCGGCAAGCGAACGAACTGTACCGCGACGAACGCACACTCTGGCTTGACGTGCTCGATCAGGAACCGCACAACGGACGCGCGCACCTGGGATTGGGCATGGAGCGGTTGAAAAACCAAAAGGGCATCGAAGCGCTGCCGTTGCTCCTGATGGCTTACGCGCGCATGCCGGATGCGGCGACGGTGCTCAATGCCTTGGGCGCCGCGCTGATCTTACGCGGACAGCACGAGGCGGCGCGGCCGCTGCTTCAAACCGCTACAGAGAACAATCCCCGCTTCGTCGATGCACAGAATAACTTGGGCATGGTGCTGGCTACACTGGGCGATTTGAATGGCGCCGAACGCCACCTCCTGCGCGCGATCGAACTCAGCCCCGATCTGCCTGAACCGTATATGTACATGGGCTGGGTGCGGATTCGGCAGAAGCGCTACGCGGAGGCGCTCGATTTTCTTGAGCACGCCCTGCAGCTCAATCCCAACCTGACCGATGCGAAGAACTACTTCGATGCCGCCGAGCGCGCGCTGGTGCAAGATGCCGTGGCGCGCACGTCCCTGCAGGTCAAGCGCGCTTGGGAGCGTTGTCAGGACGGTCGTTGGATCGAGGGCCTCGAATTGCTGTATCGCGCGCGCCGTCTTTTGCCGCAGCACCCTGAGGCCGCCCATTATTTGAAGGTAGTTACGGATAAGGCCGAGTCCGATATCGGAGCTTCAGAGACTCCAGAGCCGGAGTTGCTCCACGTGTTGGCTACCGCCTATGCCGTCCAAGGCCGCTTCGAAGAGGCGGTACAAGTGGGGGAACTCGCTTGGCGCGCAGCCGAAGCTTCCGATCAAGCCGAAATGGCCGCGAAGCTCAAGTGGCGTGCGGAACTCTTCAAGCAAGGCAAGCCGTTTCCGGACCAGCCCGCGGATCGTTAGGGCGGTTCAGACCAATGCGGCGGCCAGTTTTTCCATCCGCTGGGCCAATTCGAAATCCTTGGCGCTTATGCCTCCGGCGTCGTGTGTCGTTAACTCCACTTTGACCGTGTGGTACACGTTGAACCATTCGGGGTGGTGATTCATCGATTCGGCCACCAGCGCGGCTTGCGTCATGAAGCCGAACGCGGTGATGAAATCCGCAAAGCGATACTCGCGATACAGTTTGCCTTCCTTCAATTTCCAGGCAGGCAACGCTTTGAGCGCCGCCTCGATCTCGGCCTGTGTGGACCGTGGGGTACTCATGGCTTCCTCCCTCTACGGAGTCTGAACTATGTTCTCCGCACCATGAATCCTACCATGCGCTTGTGCAAAACCCATAGAGCACCGGTGCAATGCGATTTGAATCGAAGTTTGTGCGGAGTCCGATATTGAAGGTGCGCCGTCTCGGGGTATTACAGGGCCTTTCAAGTCCATAGGCACTGTTGTGTACTCGTTCACCTTGAGCGACTCGCATGTTTGGGCTCAAAATATTCGCATCGGCAAAACGTGGCCGGCCCCTGCACCGTGGCGCCGTGCTGCTAATTGTGGTTTTCGTGCTCGTGACTCTCTTGGGAATCGGCATCTTCCAAGCTCGGTCGGCACAACTTGAATTAAAGGCCGCCATTCACTATCGGCGCGCGAACGGCTCGCGATCGGCCGCGGACCGAGGGTTGCATCAGGCTATGGCGTTGTTGCAGTACGACGCTTGGGGTGTCAATGAATCGAAGGCGTTTATCTGCACCGAGCCGTGGAGTGCGCTGCACGACGGTGCGGGCCATGAATTTCCCTATCAGTCGGCGGCACATCTGGCGGAACCCGACGGCAGCGTGCCCTTCTTTACACTGACGCGCGACGGATATCGGCGCATCCAGCAGCCGATTTCCAGGTTGCGCCGGCCGCTGCATCGCCTGAGCTTGCCAAGGTATGCCGAGCGTGCGCTGGTTCCGCCGACCTATCGCCAAGCCTCCCCGCATGCGGCCGATCCTTGGTCTGAGATTCGGAAGGTCGAAGGCGGATTGGAGTGGGTGGTCAACTGGAACGCGGATTACAAGCGTTTGGGCGCTCCGGATACTCTGGAAATTGTGGCAGGGACTTTTGACGGCCCCGATTACGCCAAGCTGCCTGCCGTTTCGGGTGCACCGTTCCACGACGAGTTCCTTCCCGGCGCATTCGACACGTACGACCTTTGGGAAGAGCGCCTGCACCGGAATCACGGACGGCTGTTTCCTCGTGCTCGCGGCGCCGATGCGTACGCGTACGGAGGCGCTTGGATTGCAGGCGATTTCGAAGGCGCGCATTGGCGTTGGCCGGCGCTCAAACGCACCCAAGAGTTCGACTTCCTCGATACCCGCGCGATCGGAGATCCGGTCTACAAGGTGTTCCGCTACGAACTGGTGGCGAATCGCGACGCGGGCGCGGCGGCTTATCAGAGTTTCGAATCGGGCGTCGATCCCACGGTCTTCGACGAGTCCGGCGCGGCGATGCTGCCGCCCGAGCATCCGGCGCGCTACTTGCATGGCCGGCGCGGAGCCGTGGATATTCACCCTCGTTGTGTGCAAGCGCCGCTGCGGGCCACGCATTTGGGTTCGGCGAGCGAAGGCTCGTACGTCGATACGCGAGGCGGCGCGTTGAACCTGAATCAAGTTAACCAGAATGCTGCAACGGAACGCTATCGCAGTGAAATTTCTGGCGATGCCGCCGATTATCATTATCGGGAAGCGAAGTGGATTTACGTGTACGACGACGGACCGCGTCCAGTCTCGCGCTACGCCGTCACCGTGCGGCCGGAGGGCGGGAAGCCGCATGCAAACACGCGCTACGAGCCACCCGGCGAACGGCCTCCCGAATTGCTTGAGATGGCCAGCCTGCGCCGCTATTTCGAAGCGCTCGACCGCGGCCTCGATGCGCACGGCCGGTTGCGTCCAACGACCGCTCTTCCCATTTTCCAGGCCCGGCGCCTGCCGGGCAGCGCCAGACCTTGGACCGAGGGTTTGGATGCCGCTTTGCGCTCGCATATCGGACATCCGACCGACCGTGCTAGACCGGGCCACGGCGCGTTCGCTTCTCATGCGGAGTTGGCTTGGTTTCTGCGTAAGCGTGCCTTTACTCCGGAAGCGAACCCCGATGCGAATCCCGGCGATTTGGCTCAGGACGCATCCTACCTGGCTTCTTGCCTGACGGTCCATGCGTACGAATGGCTCCTGGACGAGCATTGGGAAGCCGACCGGCTTGTATTGGAACGCGACGCCTCGGATCTGCATCCGTACGGAGTGCACGATCCGGACCGCCCGGACGGGTCCGCAAGCCTTGCCTCGCGCCGGCGCTTCCTCGCGCTGCTCGATGCGCTGGTGTTCACGCAAGGCCCCGACGACGCACGAGAAGGCGAAGCAACGGGGTTCCGTTTCGACCCTCGCGCGTCCGCCGAAAAGCAGCGCGAAGCTCGCTGGGCGCAGGCCGGCGCCCTCTCGTACTTTCTCTCGGCAAGTCTCGATCCCTTCGCGATCACTCGTTGGTCGGGCGATTTTGCGCCCGCTTGGTGGAAGCGGCAAGACCGGACACGGGACGAATCCATTCACTTGGCGCTGGTAAACGCCAAGCCGCGCTACGCATCCGCGGTGAGCGCCGTGGATGGAAGAACGAGCGACCGTATCGCGCCCAGCGACCTACCGCACCTGGATCCGCGCGAAGTCGCGCATCCCTGGTCACCTCAATTAAATGAGGTGGGCCGCCTGGTTCCGTTTCGATTTGCTGACCTGCCGCGCACGGCATCTTCGAACGTGGCGTTGCCGCAGCAGACCGGCGCCCATGCCTGGGACTTTCCGGCGCGCAAAAGTCATGGGTTCGTCGAATTGGTCGTACCCGCGGGGCTACCGGGCGAACCGCTGCTGCAACGCTTATATGCCCCGGGAAGTTCGTGGGGACTACATTGGCATCTCTTCGTTATGGCGCCGAGCGAGCGTCCGCGGACTGGACGCAGCGGCAATGACGTGCTGGACCTTCCCAGTACGCGCGTGCTGTGCATCGACCGTTCCGCGGACCCTGCGCGGACCGAAAACACCGGAGGCGAGGCCGGAACCGCCGACGCGCGCAACGATCCCAGCGGGTGGAACCGGATCAAATCGTTCCGTGCCGATTCGATTTTGGGCGGGGATGCCGCGGCCGATGCCATGCGTATGGATCTGCCGGGGGGCGCCAGTTTCGACGGCTTCCAATTTCGCTGGCGCACCGATCAGCCGCGTCCGCTTTCGCTAAGGGACGTGGGTGGGGAACGGGAGCAGGGTTCGGTACGCAAGGCCGCAAGCGCCGATACGTCGGGCCGGTTTCATCCGGCGCAATACGTGCTGGTATTGTTCGATCCCAACGAGCTTCCGGGGCGCGGCGCGGCGGGCATGGAGCAGATTCGCTTCGGCTGCTCGCGCGAAGGCACGACCGGAGACCTGATGGTGCTCGACGCGGTCGATTTTCCTGTCGGGGCGCGCCCATTCGAATACGGCTACGAAGCGGTGGACTGCCGAGCCAACCGGGATGGCGCGCGGCAATGGGTGCGGGCTCGTCCATCGGTGGCGGTGCACGATTCGCGCGCTTACCGGCCGGCTTCTGGACAACTACCCCACGATCCGTGCACCGTCTACATCGAGTCCGGCAAAGCCAAAGGTCCGTTCGAGTCGTTCACGGGATCGCCGGCGTTTCGCTTCTTCACGCGCGGAGCGGGGCGTTACCACAACTGGTGCGACGGGCTTAATGAGTTCGCACTTGGCCATTACTTGCCGGGCGGCGAAAAGAACTGGTCCGGATTGACCAACCAAGCCTTTGTGCGGCCGGATATCGAAGATTACGCCGGGGCGCGTTCGTGGCCGGCCGCAGCCGCATGGGACACTTCTGCCGTGGCCACGTGTTTGGGCAGCAGCGTGTCGTTGTTGGCGCACGGGGGCGAACTCCCACGGATTCCGCTGGGTTGGCTGGGCGAAGCCGCCAGCGCCGATCGTGCCGCATCGCGATTGCTTTTCGATCCTGATCTTAGGACTTGGGGCGATCTGATGAAGCTGGCGCCCCTTGAGCAGCAGATGACGGCCGGCTATCTGGGCGGGCGTGCCTTCGACGTTCCCATTGAGCCGGGGATGCACTTTCTCTTTGCCGCCGACGACGGGCTCGACAACGACCAGGACGGCCGAACCGATGTAAAACTCGAGTCCGGTTGGCGCTCGGCGGTGCCCGAAGGCTGTTACGCCGGCGACCGGCGCGCGGCTGGCCGCGTGAATCTGAACGAAGTTGCCGACCCCGCGGTACTGTACGGCCTCGCGGGCGGTACGGACCTGGAAGGTCGTGCGCCCTACCTGCTCCCGCTTGGCGTTAAACCGTCAAAGGGCTATGTGAGTTGGACCGAATTCGCGGAGCGTTTCACTACGGCGGCGTTGGAAGGAACCCCTTACAGCGCCTTGTTCTGGCCGGAACATCCCACCGCCGACGTGGTAGGAAGAGATTCCCCGCTGCAAGCCGTGCGCGAACGAGCTCTCCGGGAGCGCGTGGACTTGGCGCGTGGCGCCTATGTGGGGCACGCGGCCGTATACACGATTCGAGTCATCGGACAGGCTTTGGACTGGGACGGGCAACCGATGGGCGAAACGCGCTTACGCGCGACGGTGGAACGCACACCTGACGGCAAGATCAATATTCTGGAGTTCGGATCGCAAGGCACGCGCTAGCGGTCCGAAACCGAGCTTGCCGCGCGCCTGTATCGCTATACACCAGAATTGTTACCGAGTTCGTTTCCGCGGCCGCCCGAGGGCGGCCGCCTTGACGTGGGGCTTCGGGAGGCGCGGCCAAGATGGGCGATACGGAATACGGCGTGGCGATCGTGGGGTTGGGCATGGGGCATGCCGCTTGTCCCTGGGTAATCAACGCCCCGGGCGTCAAACTTACCGCCGTCTGCGACCTTAATGCCGAGCGACTTAAGAAATCCACCGATGAATTCAAAGTCGCAGGCGAGACCGATTACGCCAAGCTGCTCGAGCGCAAGGATGTGGATATCGTTTACGTCATGACCCCCAGCGGCCTGCACGCCGAGATGGGCGTCAAGGCTGCTGCGAAAGGTAAGCACGTCATCGTCGCCAAACCGATGGATGTCTCGCTCGAAGCCTGTGACCGTCTGATCGACGCCTGCGAGAAAGCCAAGGTGCTTTGCTCCGTGGATTTCAATGGCCGTTTCGACGACTTGCAGCAGAAGATTCGCTTTGCGATCGATCAAGGCTTGTTCGGAAAACTCATTCTGGGTGAAGCGCGCTTGAAGTGGTATCGCAGCGATCAGTATTACGCGGCGGGCGGTTGGCGCGGGACCTGGAAGATGGACGGCGGCGGAGCCTTGGCCAATCAGACCATCCACCAGATCGACCAACTCCAGTGGTATATGGGTCAGGTGGATTGTGTCGTGGCCGCAGAAGCCGGCATCTACAACCACGAAAAGATCGAGACCGAGGACTTGGGCTTGGCGATCGTGAAGTTCAAGAACGGAGCGGCCGGCACCGTGATGGGCACGACGACCTTTCCCGTCAACGCCTACGCGGGACTTGAAATTCACGGCAGCGCCGGCGGCGTCCTGGCCATGCGCGGCGACCCGTCTTGGTTCTTCCACGAGAAGGAACGCGAACAACAGATTCAGCGCGCCGGCGAGGTGCGCACTTCGGTTGAAGACATGGCTCGCGTCTTGGACGGTAAACAGAAGAGCCTGCTTTGCGACGGCCATGAAGGCCGAAAATCCATCGAGCTTCTGACCGGCATTTACCGCGCCAGCCGCGAAAAGCGCGAGATCAAGTTCCCGCTCTAAGGGCCACGTTTTCGAAGGGGGCTTCGCGCATGCGTTTTGCGATTTGCAACGAACTGTATCAGAACTGGAAACAGGAAGACATTTTCGCCCATGCCGCGAAAACCGGCTATGAAGGCGTGGAGATCGCTCCATTTACCTTGGCCGAAGACGTCCGGGAGCTTTCGGCCGCGCGGCGCAAGGAGCTTCGGCGCGCCGCCGAAGTTTGCGGGATTGCGATCACCGGGTTGCACTGGCTCCTGCTAAAGCCCGCGGGCATGCATATCAATAGTCCGGACGCGTCGGTGCGGCAGAAGACAGAAACGTACGTGGAGGCTTTGATCGATCTGTGCGCCGATCTGGGAGGCACAACCATGGTATGGGGCAGCCCCAAGCAGCGCGTGGTGTTGCCCGGCGACAAATGGATCGACGCATACCGGCGTACCGTCGATGCGCTGAAGCGCCTTGGCGCGAAGGCGCACGCAAGCGGCGTTACGATCGCCTTCGAACCGCTGGGACCGAAGGACAACTGCAACCTCATCAATACGACCGGGGAGGGGAGCCTGCTCGTACGCGAAGTCGATTCGCCCGGTGTAAAACTCCACCTCGACGTCAAAGCGATGACCACCGAAGGCCGGCCGGTCGCCGATACGATTCGTGCCGAGGGCGGAACCTATCTGCATTATTTCCACGCCAACGATCCGAACTTGCGCGGTCCCGGGATGGGCGACGAAGACTTCAAGCCGATCCTGCAGGCGCTGAAGGACGTGAGCTACGCCGGATGGGTATCCGTCGAAGTGTTCGATTACGCGCCCGGACCAGACGAAACCGCCCAAATCAGTTTGCGCACCCTGAAGGAGGCGCTGGCGGCGGTAAAATAATCGCGAAGTGCGCGAATGCGACTGATTTGATGGAATAAGGAGACTTGCCTTGAGCAGCCTTGAATTGTTGGTGAACGCCGGTCGCCACGGACGATACGACACGCCGATGCGCGTGAACCTTGGCGCGAAGCTGAAAGGCTCCGCTCAGGTGCGCCTAAGCGAAGTGGACACCGGCCGGCCCATTCCCGCGCAGGTGGACGGCGAAGACCTGGTCTTCATACTGCCCGCTTTGGGCGCCCGTGAGGAGCGCCGCTTGCGCGTGGAACTCGGCGCCGAAGGACACAAGCACGGCGGCGTCAAGCTGGCCGATGGCGCGGCCTCGGGCCTCGCTATTGAGATCAGCGGGAAGCCGTTCGCGACCTACCGTTACCTGCCCGATGGCCAGTTCCCCATCAAGGCGCGCCCCTTCTTCTACCCGGTGCTTGGACCCGGCGGCGTGGGCATGACCCGCAATTACCCGATGCGAGCGGATGTTCCGAACGAGAAGCACGATCATCCGCACCACCGTGGACTTTGGGTGGCTTTTGGTGAGGTGAACGGCACCGACAATTGGTCGGAGCAGAAAGAGCATGGCTTCCAGAAACATCGCGCGTTTGACGAACTGACGAGCGGTCCGGTCTTCGGGCGCTTTACCGAAACGCTCGACTGGACTTCTCACCAAGGCCGCAAGGATTGCGAAGAGACGCGCCGGGTCACGGTATGGAACATGCCGCAGGACGCCAGGCTGCTGGACTTGGAAGTTACGTTCAAAGCCACCGAAGGCCCCATTCACTTCGGCGATACCAAAGAAGGCGGAATCTGCTCCATTCGCGTGCCCAGTTCGATGGACGGCGTCGCGACCGGCACGATAGAAAACAGCGCCGGAGGTGTGGGCGAAGGGGAATGCTGGGGCCGCGCCGCGCATTGGGTCGATTACCACGGACAAGTGGAAGGGCAGCACCTCGGCGTCGCGGTCCTCGATCACCCGTATAACCTGCGTCATCCGACGCCTTGGCACGTGCGCGACTACGGACTCTTTGGCGCCAACCCGTTCGGCCACAGCTACTACAAGAGTTCGTTGCTGGCCAACGGTTCGTACACCGTGCCGGCCGGCGAGTCGCTGGCGTTCAAGTATCGCGTCTATTTCCACCGCGGCTGTGCGAAGCGTGGCGACGTGGCAAGCCGCTGGAACGATTACGCGTTTGCGCCCAGCGTGAAAGCAGCGGAATAGCTTCGGCTACAGCCGGACGCCTTGGCCGGTCGCGAGCACCTGCGTCGCGGCCAAGGTGAGCAACGTGGTGCGCAAGGCGTCGCCGTAGTTGCAGCGCACACGCGATGGATCCTTGTGCCGGACTGAGTCGACGAAGGCCGCGTCTTCCAGTGCGAAGATATTCTCTTCGCCCTTCACCGTCTCGGTCTCGAGTTTCGATTTGCGCACGTTTAACGTATGTTCCCAGCCGGTGAAATCGAGCGTTTGGCGGCGCGTGAAAATCTTGAGTCCGACGCCGTAACCTGGAATGTTAGCGCAGCAGCTCAATACCACCGCGAGGCTTCCGTTGGGCATCACGAACGTTACGGCGCTCGCATCGTCGTTGTTGTAGCCTTCCACGTCTTCCACGAAGCCGTGCGCGGCGCGGCCGATGATCTCGACGGGCTCGCCGAGCAGGTACCGAATCAGGTCGACCGTGTGGGTGGTCTGTTCGACGAGCTGCCCGCCGCTGGTGCGCCGGTCGCCCCACCACGGCACGCGGTACATGTGGCCGATCCAATGCCCAAAGGTGAGTATCGCGGGCTCCTGCGCAAGAAGTTCCTTGGCGCGTTCCACCGACCGGCGGTAACGGTTCTGGTAACCGGCAGTCGCGACAACGCCCGCTGCGCGTACCGCTTCTTCGATTTCCCGTCCGGTGTCGCCGTCGATGCAAATGGGCTTTTCGATGAAAAGATGGATGCCACGCTTGGCCGCTTCCTTTTCGATGCGTCCGTGCGCGTTGGGGGTGACGCAGACGTACACGGCGTCGGGCTCGACGGCGTCGTACATCGCCACGGCGTCGTCGAAGGCCTCCGCGCCAGGATAAGCGCGCGCCGTCGCTTCCGCGCGTGCGCGGTCCACATCGCAGAATCCCACCAGCCGCAGGCCGGGCATCGCCGCCAATGTTTGAGCATGCGCTTGGGCGATGTGCCCGGCGCCGGCAAAGGCTATCTTAAGATCGGACATGCTCCCGCCTCGGGGTCGGTCGAAATTCGCGTGGCATGCGGCAAGATGCGCGTGCGTCCCGCGCACCGGTTCCGATTCGAGGGCGAAACCGTACGGAATACGTGTATCGTCCTAACCAGCGCGGACCGCCGCGTCAAACGCGGTTGAACCGATTCGCGCTTGGGGCATGGCGTGCCGCGCGTTAGGATGGGGGCGATTCAGGGGATGGGTACATGCGCCAGGCCGTTTTTATGAGTCTTGCCGTCGCATGCTTTGCGACGCAACTGCGGGCCGCCGAACCGGTGACGGGAGGCGGTTTGAAATCCGTACTGCCCGCCGGTTGGCAGACTGGAACGGCCGCCGCGGGCGAACTGGCCCTGAGCGAATCGGCCGGTCCGGCGCGCGTGCGCGCATGCCGGCTGGCGCGGAAAACCGCCGCCAATCCCGCACAGTGGGCGCGCGCTTACGTTAAATACTTCGTGGAAGGCGAGGGCCGCAAAGCGCTCGTGGCCGGTGTGGAGCCCAAGCGCGTAGCCGGCAAGCTCGGCGCTACGGCGGCTTTTTCGGCGGAGAAGCCAGGCGGCGACGCCAAAGCCGACAAGATCTGGCAGCGGCTCTACGTGATCCCTTCGAAGGAAGCCGATCAGGTGATCGTGGTCATCTGCACGGCGCCGTCCAAGGAATTCCGCAAGTACGCGAAGGCCTTCGATCAAATTCTGGACGCGTTGGAAGAACAGTAGTCCTATTTTTCGCGCCAGTCGAAAGCGACGCCGAGCGCTTTATCCTTCTCTTCGAGCAGCATTCGGTACAGTTCGGGTCCTTGGCGCCATGGCGCGACGTGCGTGATCGCCGGACGCGGCCGCACCTGGCCGGCGGCGATCATATCCAGCAACGCTTCCTGGTTGCGTTCGACGGTGAACGGGTAATCGGCCGGATACGCAGAACCGCAGCCGACCATCGTCAGATTGCCCTTCTGGAAATTCGTGTACAGGTCCAGCGGTACCTGTCCGTGCACGCCGCCAAGCACGACGACGCGCCCGAATTCCGCGGTCGTCTCGACCAGTGTAGGCATCACGCGCGCGGTTCCGGTCGCGTCGATGGAGATGAACGGTCCCGAGCCGCGGGTGAGTTCCTTCAGGCGCGCCTTGAAGTCCGCCGCGGTCGGATCCAAGGCCGCATCGACGCCCAGCTTCGCCGCGATCTCGCGGCGCATCGGGACCGGGTCGATGCCGATGACCGGATAGCCCCCGGCCACCTTGGCCAAATGCGCCGCAAACGCACCGATCAGGCCCAGGCCGTAGACCGCGACCGAATCGCCCAGACGAATCTGACCCGCTCGAACGCCCCGCAACGATATGCCCAACAAGACCACCGAACATGCGTCCACCGAATCGACCTTATCCGGAATGGCCTGCACACGATCGGGCGTGACATTCGAGTAGGCGCTGTGGCCCCAGCCGCCGAGAACTCGCTGGCCAATCTTGAATTCGCCTCCGTCGCCTTCCAACCCGATTACGCGGCTCACGGCAATGTAGCCCGTCGCGCGAGGATACGTGGTCGGCTTCGTATGGGTGCCTGTGATGTGGTGCAGTTCGGTTCCTGGACTGACCATCGTGAACTCGGCCTTCAGGCGAAGCTCGCCGGGCTTCAAGGCTTCCAAGGGGCGAGCCGAGCAATCGACGACGTTCTTCTCGCGCACGCGTAGATAAGGGTTGGCAGTTAAGGAACCGGTTTCGCCAGGCATAGAGATCGCTCCGCTTAGAGGCGCTTGATCAGCGCATCAGTGAACTGCACCGTTCCGGCCGTCCCGCCTATATCGCGAGTGCGTTCCTCGGGCTTGCCTTCGGCCAGCAGTGTGTTGTACGCGCGCTTGATGCGGTCGGCCGCGGAAGTCTCGTTCAGGTGATTGAGCATCATCACCCCGGACATAATCGCCGCGAGCGGATTGGCGAGGCCCTTGCCCGCGATATCGGGGGCCGAGCCGTGCACCGACTCGAATACCGCCAACCGCTCGCCGAAGTTCGCGCCCGGCACCACGCCCAAGCCGCCCACCAGCGCCGCGCACAGGTCGCTCATGATGTCGCCGTACAGATTTTCAAGCAGCAGGATGTCGAAGCGCGACGGATCGCGGACGACTTGCATGCAGCCGTTGTCGATGATCAGCTCGTTGTACTCGATGCTTGGGTGCTGTTTGGCTACGCGGCGTGCACAGTCGAGGAACAGACCGTCGGACATCTTCATGATATTCGCTTTATGGAATACCGTTACGCGCTTACGTCCGCGGGATTCGGCGTACTTAAACGCAAACTCCGCGATGCGCGTCGAGCCCGCCTCGGTCACGATCTTCAGCGACTCGACGACGCCGGGTACCACTTCGTGTTCGATGCCCGAATAAAGTCCTTCGGTGTTTTCGCGCACGATCACCACTTCGACGTTCTCGTAGCGCGTCGGAATGCCCGCAATGCTGCGCACAGGACGTACCGCGGCGAATAGGTTCAGCTTCTGGCGGATCTGGACGTTGACGCTTCGGTGGCCCTTACCGATCGGCGTGGCGGTGGGGCCCTTGAACGCAACGGTGTGCTGGCGCAGCGCGTCCAGCGTGCTTTCGGGCAGGACTTCGCCGTACTTCTCGAAATGCTCCAGCCCCGCTTGGCGTTCGATCCATGCGATGCGGACGCCCGTCGCTTCGATCAGGCGCTGGGCGGCGCCAATCACTTCGGGGCCGATTCCGTCCCCCTTGATGAGGACCACTTCGTGTTGTGTGCTCATGATTGCGCTCCGTTGGGGTCGTTCGCTTCGCCGGGCTGAAGCTCGCCGCGCATTCGGTGCACGAGGACGTCCAACTCCGCCACGGCCTCCGCGTCTCCGGCGGCCTCGAATTCCAGGCGGCTGGCCGCGAATCGAGTCAGCGCTTCATCGTCGGCGCCGCGCGAGGTGGCGGTCAGGCCCAGTCCAAATAACGCGCGTCCGTGCCAGGACCGGTCGCTTTGCCGTTCGGCTTGCTCCAGGACCGCGCCAAACAAGGCGTCGGCCTGGAGCAATAATCCTCGCGCCAGCAGGATCTGTCCCTGTTCGAACAAGTTGGCCGCGCGCAGATCGTGACTGCTGGTGAAGTGGGTCTCCAGGATGCGCTGCTCGGCCAACAGGTGTTCCAGGCTGGCGCCAAAGTTATGCTCCTGCCGCTCAAGCTGTCCCAGCGCGCGGTGCATGCGCGCCTCAAGCGCCAGGTCGCCCGTGGCGTGCGCGTGCGCCAACTGTTCGGCGCATTGGGCGCGAACCCGCCGAAAGTCGATCATGCGCTTTCGAGCCGCGCCAGTTCTGCGGCCAGTGCATCGGTTAGCGGCTTTACGGTGCGTTCGGAGAAGTCGAACGTCGCCCCGGCGGCCTCGAAAAGTTCCGGCAGCGGCCTCGAGCGCCCCAGCGCCAGTGCCGAGCGGTATTTCGCGATGGCGCCTTTGAGGTCGTCCAAACTGTTGCGCCAAACCTGCAGCGCGCCGAGTTGGGCGATGCCGTACTCGATGTAGTAGAAGGGAGAACCGAAGAGGTGGCCCTGGCGATGCCAAAGATGCGATTCGGCCGCTTCGAATCCGCTCCAATCTTCGGTCCCGCCAAACCTCCGCAGTGTACTGAGCCACGCCGCCTTGCGCTCTTCGCGCTTATGCCCAGGATGCGTGTAGAGCCAGTGCTGAAATGCGTCGATCGTGGCGATCCACGGGAGCAGATTGATAATGCCTTCCAGGTGTGTGCGCCGGGCGCGCGCCGCATCTTCCGGACGATAGAACGCTTCCAGGTGCGGCCCGCCAAGCAGTTCCATGGCCATCGAAGCCACTTCGCAGAACTCCAGCGGCGCATGCCGGTATGCCAGCAGCGGCTCCCGGCGCGTGGCCAGTGCATGAAACGCATGTCCGCCTTCATGCAGCAGCGTCTCGACGTCGCGCTGCAGGCCCACCGCATTCATGAAGATGAACGGAAGCCGTGCTTCTTCCAGCGTGTACTGGTAACCGCCCGGCGCTTTACCTTTGCGTGATTCGAGATCGAGCAGACCGTGATCGACGAGTACTTGAAAGTCTGAGCCTAGTGCGGGGTCGATTTTTCCAAAGACAGCCAGAGTAGAGGTCACGAACGCTTCCGTGTCCTGAAACGGCCGCAACGCCGGACGGTTTTTCGGATCGACAGCCAGATCCCACGGCATCAGCCGTTCCACGCCCAGCAGCTTGCGGCGTCGGTCTTGAAGCTGCCGCGCCAGCGGGACCACGTGCGCTTCGACGGCCGCGTGGAATGCTTCGCAGTGCGCAGGGGTATAATCGAAGCGGCCGCGCGCGCGGAACGCGAAGGCGCGGTAGTCGGAACATTCCGCATTCTTCGCGATGCGGTCCCGGAGCGTCAGCAGCTTCTCGAACAGTGCTTCGATCGCTTCGCAATCGCGCAAGCGGCGCTGCACCACCATACGGAACGCCTCTTCGCGCAAAGTGCGGTCGGGGTCTTCGAGGAACTTGCCCATTTGTTGCAGCGTGCGCTCTTCCCCGCGAAAGAGGACCGTCATCGCGCCCATGATTTTCTGATACTGCTGTTTCAGGCGCGCTTCTTCCGTCTCCAGCGGCACGTTCGCATCGCGGAACAGATCGACTTCGTTTCGCGTATCGCGTTCGAAAACTTCCCAGCGCCGCGCGGGCAAGTCGGCCCGGTGTGGGCAGGCCAAAAACAGTTGCGCAAGGCGCTGCCAGGCTGGCTTGAGCTTCGGCTCGATTTGTTCGACGAAATCCAAGTAGGCGCGTTCGGTGGCCGGATCGTCGGTCTGGCACGTCATGCGAATGTAGCGCCGGGCGGTTTCCTGCTGCACCGCGGCATCCAGTTCCGATCCGTCCAGTACCCAGCGTTCCAACTCGGCCGCATCCGCCAGCGCGCGACCGCGCTCTTCGAGTTGCTTGAACAGGGGCTCGATATGAATCCAGTTACCCGGATCGAAGGTCTCGGGTACAAAACGCCGGGACTGGTAAGGCTTCAGGGTTTCCAGTGCGGCGATGGTCATGTGCGGCTCCTGCCCGGGTGAGGTCTTCGGGGCGAGGATAGCTCGCCGGGCGGAATTGTCACGCACAGCGTCAAGAGGTCAGAAATCCAGCCGCAGGTGCCGCGTGGGCCCCCAATTCCCGGCTTGATCCACCGCGCGAACATGCACGTACCAGACCCCCTGGCGCGGCTCGTCGCGCCGCGTGTTCGAAGTATCGGTGATCCGCTTCGGCGCTTCGGAATCGGGCGTGCGGTCGATCAGCACCGAATAGCCTTCGATCCCGCTCGGGTCCTCCGCGGCCGTCCATTCCAGCACCCCGGCCTCGCCGTCGGCAAGCAGGTGCAAATTATCGAGCCAAAGCGCGGAACCGCGCTTGCACCCGCGTTGTCCGTGCGCCGTAAGCACGATCTGCGAAATGATCCGGGCAGGAAGCTGCGGAACCGCTTCGTCCAGGAGCGCGCGAAGATTCACGCCCGCGTGCCGCCACGATCCGCTTGCGCCGGCGGTCGCGATCTCGCCGAGGGTCCGCTCACCGCCCGGCGGGCCCAGGAACCGGATCGTGTACCATTCGCCCAGCACCATAAGCTGCAGATCCAGCGCCATCTCTCCTTCTACTTTGTAGTCGAAGTGGAGCATCGGGTACTGGTCGAAGTACCACGCGTTCTTGTGCAGCATCACCTGCACGTCGGCGTCGTCGGCCAGTGAAACGATTTTGATCGCCCGTTCTCCGTACGCCGCATCTTTGGGGTCGGAGGTCCAGTCGATCCTGCAATCGCGCAGCGGGCGGACGTGTCCCAGGGTCTCTTCGAAATCGAGCGCCATGCTTAATTCGAGCAGCATCGGCCGACGTGGCGTGCGCCCCGTCGCGCCGTCCGATGCGCAGTAGCGCAACTGGCTTACCGCCGGTCCTTCCGTATCGCGCGTACGGTCCACCATAAAGGTGAAGACCTGCGGCTCGATCATGCGGTTGCCTAAGGTGTCCTGCGCGCCGCCCACGAGCACCTGAACCTCGCCCGTTTCAGGCCATACCAGCCGTTCGCCCACCTTCGAGCCGTCGAACGTCAGAATGTTCGTACCCGCGTCCAGCACACATCCAAGCTGACCGTCGATGAAGAACTGACCGTTCACGCGCACTTGCACGCTACCGGGCAGGATCACGTGATCCTCCGCGAAGTGCAGCCGGAAAGTCTTGCCCGTCATTGTCGATCCGGCCGCCGGTTCGGTCTTTACGATGCGCGGTGAGTGATCGTCGAGCCGGAACTTGTAGTGCGTCGTGGGCGACCATTGGCCCGCTGCATTCTTGCTGCGCACATGCAGCCAGCGCCAACCCGACTGGGCCGGAGCCGGCGTGCCGGGCGCTTCGCCCTCAGCCTGCCGCGCGCGCCGCAGCGCGGCTTCCACGCTCTCCTGAAGCCGCACGTCTTTGCCCACCGGAATGGTCTCCGGCTGCTCGTCGATCGTGGCCGCGTAGTCGGCCATCCCGGTCAGGTCGTGCGCCGTCCAGCGAAAGGCGATTCCCCGCGAGCGCGCCGCCGGAAGCGCGCGCAGCGCATGAATCTGATAGGCCATTCCGCGCCGGTTGCCTTGATACCCGTGATCCTGCAGGGCCAGGTGATGGATCTCGTAGGCCGACGATCCTCCGCTGGCCGCGGCGAAATGCTTCAGCAGCGCGATCTCGCTCTTCCGCCACGTGCCGTCGTCCTTGAAATCTTCGGGTGGTCCCAGTTCTTCGCGGCGCAAGCGCGCAGTGGCCCATTCGCCGCCGCGGTCTTGGGCAAAGCCAATATCGTTGAGCAGCAGTACGTGCTGCCCGCCTTGTGCGCCTCGATAGAAGAGGTTGACCGGTACCTCGCTGGGAATGTTGTACTCCAATTCCAAGTAGGGCCATTGCGCGAGGTTGTAGACAGTGCCGGGCAGCGTGAGGCCGAAGTGCGCACCGTCCATCAGCGAAACCACGCGCAGGCTGCCGGACTCGAGCGCCCAAGGCGGCGCGGCTTCGGTTTCGTACAGGGCCATTTCGCGTGTGCCGCCGGCCGGGGCCGTTTGGCTCAAGCGCAGCCTGGGCGCAACGGGAGCCCGGTGTGCGCGCCCACGGCCCAGTGCGGCATCCACATCCAGCCGCGCTTCGATTTCGGGCGCCGAGGCGGCCTTCCGTGCCGCGATGGCCTCCGTGAGCTTATACGTCCACGCCGTCTGGACGGGTTCCGCGACCGCCATGCCCGCGCGGTCGGCGAAGCGCCCCAGCGTCATAGGTACCAGCGCGCCATCCACCAACGGCCGTTCGCCCAGCGCGCGCCACAAGTCCACGCGCGCTTCCTGCTTTGTCTCGTCAAATTCGATCAGTTCTCCACCCAGCAGCCGGTCTTGAATCTGAATCTGCAGCGTATCGGGATCGACACCGCTTCCGCCGGGATCGGCGAAGCGAAGCGTCGCGTGCCGCCCGTCGCCGGCGGCATCGAACGGCCAGACGATTTCCAGAAGGCGCGGCGGCTCGCGGTCCACGTCGGAGCATTTCAGAAAGTACAGGTCGCTCGCCGAATACGAAGCGTGCAGCGCGTTACCGCCGAATCCCCCCAGCGCGTAGCTCCGATTGTCCAGGCAGGCCAGCAGCGGGCGCAGCGTCATGCGCGGCGGCTGGCGAAACCCGCGGCGCGACCAGAAGCGCCGCCAGTCCCGCCCCAAGTCGGCTTGGATCACGTGCCAGCGCCCGTCCGCCTTCGGGCCTTCCAGGCGGCCAATCAGCGGAAGGTCTTCGTTCGCGTCCTCGGGGCCGTTCAGGCGCCAGCGATAAAATTCCTCGCTGCCCAGATCCTTGAAGCATAAATCCACGAGCGTTCCGGGTTCGATGCGTACCGCAAAGCGCAAGACCCCGTGATCGGAGAGATCCACCAGCGTCTTCTTCCACTGCAACGCCAACGGCCCGCCTCCAATTCCGTTCTCGACGCGCCACCCTTCGCCCGCACCCGCTTCGCCGGGCGCCGGCGCCGGAGCGGAAATCGGTTTGAACTCCAGTAGCGGTCCGCGCAGCGCCTTTTGCGCCGCAACGGGCAAGCTCGTCCGCTCGACGTGGCTGTGAATCTCACCGTCGAACATGTTGATCACGCGCCCATCGTCGAATAACTGCGTGGCGCGCGGTTCCAAATCCGCCGGTCTTGCGTCGCCCGTAAACGCAATCCGGCAGCGCGAAAGCAGGACGCCGTTCTTCAGCGTGCCGAATCCCACGCGCCCCTCCGCCAGCGGCTGAGAGTCTTCGAACTCGAACGCGCGCTCGCCGTCCATGAAGAACCTAACCTTCGTGCCGATCCGCTCCAGGCGCAGATGGAACCAGCGTTGATGCAACTCGGGCTTGTCCGGATGCCGCAGCCGGTCGCTGGGCAGGCGAAATTTCTCTTCCGTCGCTTCGGCTACTTGCACGCCGTTGCGATAAAGGCGCGTCCAGTAGTTCCCGCCGCCGCCGACGATCACCGTATAGCCGCTGGAGAAATGTGTGCCGTCTCCGCAGATCGTGAGCAGGTAATCGCCGGGGCGTTCGTATGGCGGATCTTCGCGCTGCATCATCATCGCCAGATGGGCATCGACGCTTTGGTCCCCGCTGAAGACGCGCTTGTTCCAGATTGCCGCCGTCGTCGCGCTGCGACCACCGAACCACGACCAGCGCGGATCGCAGATCCACTTGTTGAGCAACCCCCAGCGTCCGGAGGCGACTTTCCAGTCGGCCGGCGCTTCATTAAAGGTGTACTCGTACGCCAGCGCGCCGCCCACCTGAGCGGTTCGCGCGTCGCCCAAGTTGCGCAGCCCGCGCAACGCCACACGATCCCCGCGCGGAGGGGTGCCGAGCGGAAGTTCCAACCGCACGCCGTCCACTTCGGCTTCGAGCGTCCCGCGTCCCGCATGCACAAAAATGCGCTCGAACGGACCGCCGCCCACCGGCGCGCGCTTCGTTTGGCCTCCGCCGCTGAGCACCGCTGTGCCTGCCTTGATGAAAAGCCCCGGAGCGTCGGACGACGGCGGAACGGCCTCTTCGCAGAACAGCCGAATCTCCAACTCGTCGAAAACCGGACGGCGCAACCGCACAAACTGATCCAGCGGTGTGCGCGCCGTATGCAGCGCCCACGGCGTGGCCGGGTCGCGCCGCCATTCCAGCGCCGGATTCGCCCAGCGCTCCATGTCCTGTTCCAGCGCGAAAATGTCGTTCAGCGCGCGGTCCGGCCGGCGCAGCGAGGCCAGGTTTGCACGGTTGGTCACCACTGCAAGATCGTCGAAGAAGACCGGATCGCCGCGCAGCGCGTACAGGCCGACTTGCCCGCGCTTGAGCCCCGGGACGGCCGTCTTGAAGACCTCTACGCCGTCCACGAGCGCGCGCACCTCCGCGCCGCGCCAGTCGAGCGCCAGGCGATAAAATTCGTACGGGCGGTAACTCAGTGTGCGTTCTGCCAGTACCGTGGCGCGGTTGCCTTCAACACGCACCAGTTGCAGCGCTTCGGCTGCTGCGGGCGCGGCATCGGGCTCCGCGGGTACGCCCTCGCCCGGTTCGGAGGCGGCCACGCGCGGCGGCGGACCGATCCAGCGCAGCAGCACATAGTCTTGGGGCGAAGAGACCGCCACCGCCAGACCGAAGCCGCCGCTGCCCAGCGGCTTCGCCGCCACCTCCGCGGCGTAATCGCTCCAGCCCGCTTCGCCGCCCAGGATCATCCCGTCGGACCCGTCGCTCACAGGCTGAATCGCTTTGCCCACCATCGGTGTGCCCCAACGGAAGACGTCGCCGGTCAGCGTGAAGTCTCGCAGCGTCTTTTCGCCGCGCCGCAGGATCTTCAGCGTCAGGCGCTGTCCGCTGCGAGCGGCCTGCTGCAAAAAATTCTGTGCGCGCCAAGGCGAGAGATCGTCTACGGCATGTCCGTTGATCGCGACGATCGTGTCGTCTTCCTGCAGGCCGGCGTACTGAGCGGGGCTGCCGCCGGTAATGCGCAGGATATGCAGCGTGCCTTCGCCGCTGCTGAGCATCACGCCGATGCCGGTGTCTTCGCCGCGCATGCGGTCGCGGTAGAGTTTGTCGTCGGCCGGCGGCTCCGGGCCGAACGAAGCCCGCAGCGAGAACGGATTGGCGCTCCGTTCGGGAAACGTGAGCTGCGTCAGTTCCCAACGTCCGCGGGCAGGTTTCCAGAAACCGTCCGCCGATTCGCGCATAAATCCGTCGCGAAACTCCACGCGCGCCAAGTCCAGCGCCCGCCGCGTGCCCAGCTTGATGCCCGCGGCCTGCACCGCGCCAGCGCTGGGCCCTTTAAGTTCCAGGCTGCCTTTCCAAGTCAGGGCTTCGGTGTCGTCCCACCACACGCTCAATTCGCCGCTGCGCCAAAGCGCTCCCAGACGCATGTTCCCGTCCACCGCTGGAAGCCCGGCGCGGCCCTGCGCGAGCAATTCCGGCGCGGCCGATCCTCCGGCCAACCGTTCCAAGCGCAGCGACGGCCCCTGCAACCGCACGCGCACGCCGGCCGCAGTGGCCGGGTCGAGCGACAGATACAGGTCGGCCACCGGCGCATCCGGCCACGAATCCGGGAGATTCAGGCGCTGTTCGAGCCAGAAGTCGCCTTGCTTGGCCGAGGCGTCGTCTGAAAGTCGCACCGTTCCCAGTTGCTGGACTTCGTGCTCGCGTTCGGGCGAGGCGTGCGGATCGGGGTAGGCCGACGGAGCCGGTTCGGACGGCCCGGGCTGGGCCACGGGCGGTGCGGGCGTGGCAGGCGTCGGCCGCAGAACCGCCCAAACCGCTCCGGCGGTCAGGACCAGCGCCAAAATCAGCCAGAACGTGCGCAGCACAGCGCGGGGTTGGGATTCGGAAGGGGCGGGTTCGTCCATGGCGCTCGCGAGGGGTCTGTTACCTTTATGGCTAGACGCCGCAACCAAGCCTTCTACATCGAAAATTCTAGGGGCGCGCGGCCTTCCGTGCAGCTAAAAGTTGGTCCGGAAAACCAGGAACCCTTTCGTATGCGGTTAGGCAAACCCGGCGGCGTTACGTTGGTGGAACTGCTGGCGGTCCTCGCCATCGTGGGCGTATTGCTGAGTGTGGGGGTCTACGCCTACCGAGCCAGCCGCCGCAGCGTGGCGTTGGCTGCCGCGCGCGGGGAAACCCTGATCCTGAAGCAGGCCATCGAGAAATACCGCGATCTGTACGGCTTCTGGCCTCCGGGCGAAGGGAACGCCGCCATCGTCCGGACCCTGCGTGCGCGCTACCGCCGCGATCCGGTCCTGGAGCCGCTCAAAGAGCGCCAGCAGGACGCCGATGGAAACTGGCTCGATCCCTGGGGCCGTCCTTACGCGGTGGAAATTCTGGACCCGGACGCCTGGCAGGCCGCGGAATCGGCGGTGGCCGCCGGCGCGGCCACCGTGCAGCAGCGCTATTGGGTCGCGGTCGTGCGCGGCCCGGTAAACGTCTATTCGCTGGGACCGAACGGGACCGACGAGCGCGGCTTCGACGCCTCGGACGCCGCGCACGATCCGCCGCTGTACCCCACGGGCGCCGACCCGCAGGAGGTGGATGATCTGCGCGCGGGGGGGCGCTAAGCGCATGCGACGCCACCCGCACCCGTCCGGCTTCACGCTGCTGGAAATGCTCGCCGCGCTGGCGGTCATCGCGATCCTTGCCGGGCTGCTTGTCGCGGTGATCGGGCCGATTCGGGAGAAAACCCGTCGCGCCGAAACCGCTCAGTTTATTCAGGCTATCGAAATCGCGGTTAAGGATTTTCAACTCGCTTGCCACCGATACCCCTGGCCCGATCCGGAGCCTGGTGTGCCGTGGAACCTCACCGAAGAGCGGCGCTTGCCGGATGCCGCGGTATTCAGGGCACTCGCGCCGCAGTACCCTTCCATTCGCTCCGCCGACGCGGACGATGCCGGCGCCGGCCTGAACCCCGACGGCCGCAACTTCCTCGTGGTCCCGCCGCGCTTCCTGGCGGAGAACGGTGCGGTTGTGGATGCTTGGGGACGGCCGCTGCTCCTGCATTGGGATTCCGAGTCCCGTGCACTCGTGGTAATCTCCTGCGGACCCAACGGAATCAACGAGTCCCTGACGCCGGACGGCGGCTGGCTTCCCAAACCGTACGGCGACGACGTGAACAATAGGTAGTCCACGGAGCTTGGCAGGCCGTCCGAGTGCGGTAAGCTGAATATTCAATCGATCGCCACGGAGCGCCCTCAGATCATGTCGGATCATTCGCACGACAGCCACGGACACGATAGCCACGCTCACGCCAGCGGGGGTCACGACGACCACGGACACGGCGGGCACGGCCACCATGAAGAACACTGGGGCGACTACAACGCCGAGCCGATTCCGCCGTCCACGCTTCCGACGGTGAGCGGGCCGGCGCTGCTGGTCTTTGGCGTGGCCCTCTTCGCGATGATCCTGGCAATCGGCTTTTACAGTTTTCAGGTGCTCAAGCGGGCGAAGCCGCACGACGCCGGCGCCGGCCATGCCGCCCATGCCGAAGCCGCCAATCCCCACGGTGCTGCGGCGCACGAAGCGCCCCATGGCGCGCATAAGAGCGAAGAGAAGAGCGGACATAAAGCTTCTCACCCCTGATGGCCGGCCGGTTCTGGAGTGCGGTGCCATGCGGCTATTCGCCTCTCCAAAAATCGCATTGCGCCGCGGATTTACCTTGCTGGAACTGGCCGTCGTCCTCTCGATCCTGGCCATTCTGATGGGCCTGGGCGCTGGGTATTGGTCGATGCGTGACCGCGAGCCCAAGGTTCGATCGGCCGGACGCTTGCTGGTTCAATCCCTAAGGCTGGGCCGGCAACTGGCGATCACGCGACGGGCGCCATGCCTGGTGGAGCTGGTGAGCCCCGACCACGAGGCGTATGCCGGCGCCGACGACGCGCCGGAAGATCTTGTCCGCGTGCGCTGCTTCCGGGGCGAGCGCGACCCCGTGACCGGCGCCATGGTTTACGTCCTGGAGCCCGGTGTTCACGACGAGCAAGGCCTTCCCGCGCCGGTGCGTTGGGATGAACTGCCCGATGCCGGAGACGTGCGTGAAGCCGGCGGAGACTCCACGCGTGTGCGCCGGCGCATCGGTTTCGTCTTCCTGGCCGACGGTACCTGCCGCGGCTGTGCCGAACCCGAGCCGCGCGCGACCGGGCGCATCGTGCTCAGGGATCAGGCCACCGAACAGCGCGGCGAAATCGAGATTGCCGCCCAGACCGGGCATTTGCGCGAGCGCTATCCCTGACGCCATGAATCGCTCAGCCATAGGCTTCGCCGGCAGGCGCCTAGCCGCGCCGCGCGCGCGAGCGGGATTCAGCCTGCTGGAAGTCTTGCTCGCTCTGGCGATTCTCACCTTTGGTTCCGTCGCCGTTCTGGTCCTTTTCATGAACAGCCTGCGCACCATCCGGCAGGCCCAGGAAGAAAGTATCCTGGCGCTGCTGGAGCAGGACCTGAAAGGTAAGTGCCAGCTTTCCGCGTACTTCGCCTTCGATGCCGCGAATCCGCGGCGCGGAACCTTCGACGGCTCAGTCTGGTTGCCGCGCGACCCGGCCGCACCCGACGACCCCGGCGCGCCGCCGTGGGAACCCGATAGCGAGCCGCCGCGCGTGGACGCCTATCTGAATCAAGACTGGACGGTCGTCCGTGCCGCGTACGACGCGCTGGCCGGGGAAGGCTTGACTTGGTCCCAGAACCCGCTCTACGTCGGCTACCAGTACCGCCTGCGGACGGTCCTGCCCGCTTGGCGGGAATCGAACCAGCTTGTCGATTTCGACGGCTACGGCTGGATCGGGGAGGACGAGACCGACGCCGACCTGGACGGCGACGGGCGCACGGGCGAAGCCGGAACGGGGCGCGACTTTGGGCCGCCTCGGCCCAGCCACGGCGTGGTCTACGATCCGCGCGGGCTGCGCTTTTATCTCAAACACTTGGAATGCGTCGTGGGCTGGGACTTGCAGGACCCGCGCGACATTTTCTCGGGGCAGTACCACGTCTTCCGCTTCACCGTCTACAATCCGGATGCGCGGAAAGATCGTTGAGTCCGGGCGGGAACTTACCTGAAACGGACCGTCGGCAATCCGAATCCGGAATCGCTCCGCGCCGGAATCTCCTTCGGGGGGGCGAGATACTGGTCGAAGAGGATCGAGATCCCCTGGATAGCGATGGCGCTGAGGAACGTAGCTTCGGCCAGCGGCGTGAGTTGACGCAGGAGCGCTTCCAACAGACCCACGGCGATGCCCGCCAGGATCATCCCGCGCTTCGAACGCGGACAGGTCGTGGGGCTGGCCGCCAGATAGAAGAAGCCCAGCAGCGTACAGCCGCTGAACAGATGGTACGTTACGTTTGGCGAACCGAAAATCTTGAGCGTCAGGCCCAAGGTGGCCAGCGCGCACAACGGCAGAATCCAGGAAACGGTTCCGCTGAAGACCAGCAGCAGTATGCCACACAGCAGCGCGAGCCCCTGGCCGCCGCCGATGGACCCCGGTACGCCACCCAGCAATAGGCTCCAGCGGTCGTAATAGAACTCCCCTTTGACCTCCTCGATATCCTTGTCGGAATGCAACTGCACAAGGTCGAGCGGGCGCGGGCCGTAGATCGCTTCGGCCGGGACGGTCTGAGCTTCGTCTACGAACGGCTGGCGATTGTGCGTAAAGAGCTGCTCGTTGTACGCCTCTTTGCTCAAAGCGTTGCGGATATCCCCGCCAAAGAAGTCGCGCAGGTGCCGACCGGCCGGCGCTTCGCCTTCGGCGGGCTTGGTGATCTGGCGGACCAGCACGGGCCACGCCGGCTTGCCGGCGTCCGACGGGTGCATCGGAAGCGCGAACGATAGCGCATGCAGCGCCAGCAACGCCACCGCTGCAGGCTGCAACAACGGCATCCCGTCCACAGAGAGCCAATGCTTTCCGGCCAGGATCGCGATCACCCCGCCCAGGAACGCGCACCACAGCGGGAAGGCCGGGGGGAGCAGCAGTCCGACGATCAGGCCCGTCGCCAGCCACAGCCCGTCTTCGGTTCCGTACGGATTATTAAGGATGAAACGCCCGTTGAAGCGATGCGTGATCAGGTCGGTGGCCAGTGCGCCCAACACCGCGGCCAGCACCACCAGCCCCGCGTACCAGCCGTAAAAGAAGAGGCCCACCAGAAGCGCCGGCAAGAGCGAAGCCGAAATGGTAAGGCGGCGCTTGGCCAGGGTCGCGGCATCCGGCGGGACGCTGGAGCGCCACAGCAGATAACTATGCAGTAAAGTCCATCTCATGGCGGGCTCGCGTGGGCTGCTTGGAGTACGATTCCGGTTCGCGGCGCCAGACGCATCCTCTGCGCCCTCGCGTAACCCGACCCTCGAAACCATCTTACCAAGCGCGGATTATGGTAGCAACTCGCCCAGTTTTTGCGCTATTTTTTTGCGCCCTTCGGCATTAGGCGCGCGCCCATAAACGCCCCTCTGCTTGGGATCGATCCGCCATAGCGTTTCGTCCAGCCATTCGCCCGGATCCAGCACCGAGGCATCCTGCGCCTTCGCGGACGCGCGGACTTCTTCCCACAGCCGCTCCTGCTGTTCGCGCGGCCGGCCGTAGTGGCAAGGCGGCGCCAGGGCGAGGCTCTTCGCGCCCATGAGCCGCAGCCGAGTCAGCAGCGCATCCAGCACGGTGCGGTAAACCCGCGGATCGGCTGCGACGTCCAGGTCTTCGGGCGGCAACGCCAGGATCACACCATCGGCTTGGGCAGTCTCCAGAGACCGCACCGCCGCATCGAAAGCTTTGAGAAGCGGTAGCGTAGGGTCGAGTTCGAACGGTCCCAGAGCCGCGGCCGAATGCGGTTCGGCAAAGGCTTCGGGCAGTAGGTCGCTTATGTCCACCGCATCTTCCGAACCCGGTTGGGGCTTACGCCCCCACGCTCCGGGCAGCAACGCCAGCACGCGCGCCGGTTTGGCGCTCGCGGGTCCGCCCCAAGCCCAGCGCACCGGCGCCCAGCGCCGGTCGTCCTTGGTCTGGCGGCGCTGCGTGAAGAAAACCAGCCGCGCCCCGCCATCCTTGATCCTCAACGCGCCGCCCGCGGCTTCCGCGTCCGGATACGCATCCCGGTCGCGCAGCACCCTCAAGACAGGCCCGGCCTGTTCGCCTTTCGGCGTGTCCAAGAATACGCGCAAGGTCGTCACGCCCTCGAGCCTGAAGTCCTTTTGGTACGTGGCAAAAGCCTGGGACTTGGGCTCAAGTTCGGTGCGATCCACGCGCACTTCTTTGCCTTCGGCGTCGAACAAGGCTACCCGCAGCTCGACCTTCATCGCGCCGTCCGTAGCGTTTTCTATCCGAAAGCACGCCGTCAGCGGCTCGGTCTCGTACAGCGCCACGGGAAGGTGATCGACGATCAAGTGCACGCCGGCCCGCTTTTCCGCGGGAGGGCTGCTCGCGGGGGTGGCAGTATCTTCCCCACGCAGCGCCGACGGCGCCAGCAAGGAGCACACCAGGAACCACGCCAACGGCCCGAACTTCGACATGCCCTAGGATCTCCGTTGCACCTATGCAGACGCGGAATCGGCGCGAGGCTTGACCAGAATTTTCGCGCTCACAGCACGGGACTTGGCAATTCCAGCAAGATCTGCAGCGCCATGTACTGCAAGTGTGCGCCCGTTAGCAGCAGGAAAATCCCACCGCTCAGCAAAAGTCCTTCGCGCCAACCCAGATTGCGCAGGATCTTATTGACGAACGCACGAACCAGCTGATCGTAACAGGCTGGGAGCCGCCGCGCCCACGCATGCCGCCGCGCCAGTAGCCGCGTTTGCCGGTGGCCCTTCCAATAGAAATTCAGCACGCCCAACAGGTACGTAAGGCCCAGGTAAAGCACCACCGTGAGCGTAAGCAGTCGCATAACGCGGAATCCCAGCGCCGGATGCGGCAGCAGGCTCATCGCCTGCGCACCCAACCCCACCGCCGTTACGACCGCGGCCAACGCCAGTGCCAGCAGCGTCCGCGCCAGCGGATGCGCATCGAGATCCCTGACCAGCCGGCTCCAGGCGAATGCGCGCGCCATTAAAGCACCGCTCGATGCAGCCAAGCGAACAGGAGGCTTAGCGCACCTGTCACCGCCACTGCGGCGGCCATGATAAAAAAGAGCAGCGTGGCGGTGCGGACTTCTTCCTTGGCCCGGCGTTCCAGCGCACTCTCTACGTGCTGCACAAAGCGCTCCGCCGCGGCATCGGTCTCCTGCCGTGCGCGATCGAGAAGTTTGTTCGCGCGGGCATCGGCCTCATTGAGCATGGCTTTCCCGCGCGCGTCGGCCTGTTCGATCAGGCGGCCGCCTTCTTCGCGCATGCGCAGCGCCAGTTCCTGTCCCAAATCGCGGCTCGCTTCCGCCAGCAAACCGCCCACCGGCGTTTCCGAGCGCTTACCCGCCTGGACACAGTTCAAGCACGTGAGCGTATCCGCCCCGCGTTCGTTGGTGCCTTGCTCGAAGCAGCCCTGCCCCACCAACCCGCCGCACGATCCGCACTGAAACTGCCGCGCGTGTTTCGCCAGAGGGTTCAGGCGTTGGAACTCTTCTTGGCAAACGACGCATTGAGCCATGCCGCGTCCCTCGGGAGGCGCAAGTTTAAACGATTACCTCTTCATTAAGTATAAGGTGGGGGTCGTTTCGCGGACCACTCTGGAAAGCGGCCACCGAACGGCGCAAGTGAGCCGTGCACCATGGTGCACCGATCGCCGCCAGATCAAGAATGGGAGGAGAAGAACCTAGGCTACCACCACTTGTATCCTCCCCCTGAAGTTTGCACTCGAGATCGGCGGTAAGACTTGGCTTTCCGCCAACTCCAACTCGCTGGATCAGCACCAGCACGCGGCTTCCGAAGCTGTGGTGCTGCTTTCGTGAGTACCTCGCGGCTTGCGAAATTGGAATCGACAACTTCTTCCATCAGCGCTGTTACGTTGGGTTTTCTGTTGAGCACCGCGCGCAGCGGGGCGGAGATAATCGACTGCGAGTGCGTACCCAAATGATGAAGCTATGAACGCGCTGCGCTTGGCTTTACCACTGTGATCTGCGTTCTGCGTGCGAAGAATTCCGCAATACCTCCTGACAACATCCCAATAATGGCGCAGCTACATATATTGCGCAGGATATTCATGTCTGCTTCATTGTCATACCACTGTCTCGGTTCTACGCCCTCCCAGGGCTGTTCTTGAGATGCCCAATAGGCCGTAAATTCCTCTTCAGCTGTCAAGGAATCTATGGCAGCAGGCCATGGCCACCCCGATGCATTGACAAGAATGGTTGCTCCGGCGCCAATTCCGGGCTCTAATATCTTCAAAGTTCTCCAATGCAGAATATTCAATCCTAGCATTACACTCGTGGCGAAAGCCACGGCCATAAGCGTAGTCAGTCGGATCTGATACCTGTGTCGCTTCGGCACAAAATCCATCCCTACGCCGGCTTCTCCGGCTCCGGCAAGTCCACCTTGACCGCGCAGTCTTTCAGCAACGCGCCCTCCACCTCGGCGGGCGAACCGTTCATCATGTCCACACCCTTCTGGTTCTTCGGGAAGGCGAAGACATCGCGCATCGATTCGGTCTCGCTCAGCAGCCAGACGAGACGGTCCCAGCCCATCGCGATGCCGCCGTGCGGCGGCGCGCCGTGCTCGAAGGCGTCGAGCAGGAAACCGAATTTCTCCTGCTCTTCGGCCTCCGAAATCCCAAGCGCTTGAAATACGAGGCGCTGGATCTCGCGGCGATGAATACGCACGCTCCCGCCGGCCACTTCGTACCCGTTGAGCACCAGGTCGTAGCGGTAGCACTTCACCTGCTTCAACGGGCTGGCGTGCGACTGGTCGCCCGCGCCTCGCTCCAGGTCTTCCAGGCACTCGCGGTGTGGCATCGAAAACGCGTGATGCGCGGCGACCCAGCGCTTGTGCTCTTCGTCGTACTCGAACAGCGGGGGATCGACGACCCAGAAAAAGTCCCACTTGCCGCCGCTGCCGTATTCGGGAATCAGTCCGAACTTCTTGCCCAGATGCAGACGCAAATTCGCCATCACCGTATGCACCATCGCCTCGGGGCCGAATTGGAAGAGCAGCAAGTCGCCTTCTTCCGCGCCGAGGGCCTGGTTGAAGTCCTTGCGCATCCCTTCGGCGATGACTTTCGCCAGTGGCGCGTTGCCCCAGCTTCCGTCGGGGCCGATCTTGGCCCAGGCAAGCCCCTTCGCGCCCATGCCTTTCACGAACGTCTCGAGCTTGTCGATCTGAGCGCGCGGCATCTCGTGCTGCTTGGGCAATCGCAGGCCCTTGACGATTCCGCCGCTGTCGGCGACCGCCTTCATGATCTTGATCCCGCCGCCGTCGTGCTTCTTGACCGCTGCGGTCAGTTCGACGTGCTCCAGTCCAAAGCGCCGGTCGGGCTTGTCGTTGCCCCAGCGGCTCATCGCTTCGTCGAACGGCACGCGCTCGAACGGGAGCTTCAGTTCGATCCCGAGCACTTCCTTCCAGACCGCGGCGATCGCGCCTTCGACCGAGGCGAAGATGTCGTCCTGTTCGACGAAGGACATCTCGATGTCCACCTGCGTGAACTCGGGCTGCCGGTCGATGCGCAGGTCTTCGTCGCGGAAGCAGCGCACGATCTGGTAATAGCGGTCGGTGCCGGCCACCATCAGGAGTTGTTTGAAGAGCTGCGGGCTTTCGGCCAACGCGTAGAACTTGCCGGGATGCAGGCGCGAAGGCACCAGGAACGGCCGCGCTCCGCCCGGCGTCCACTTGATCAGAAACGGCGTCTCGACCTCGGTGAAGCCTTCGGCGGTGAGGTGGTTGCGCACGGCCATGGCGGCCTTGTGGCGCGTTTGCAGTACGCGCTGCATCGGCCTGCGGCGCAGGTCGAGGTAGCGGTACGTAAGCCGCGCTTCGTCTCCGGCCGTCATGTCGTCGCGAATTTCGATTGGCGGCGTCTTACTTCGATTGAGGACTTCGAGTTCGCCGACTTCGATTTCCACGTCGCCGGTCTCGAGCTTCGAGTTGCGCCGGTCGGCGGGGCGTGCCACGACCTTGCCCTTGGCCCGAACGACCCATTCGCCGCGCAGCTTCGCGGCTTCGGCGTGCACGGCGCCGCTGCGCTGAGGATCGAAGACGAGCTGCGTGACGCCGGTACGGTCGCGCAAGTCGATGAAGATCACGCCGCCCATGTCGCGGTTGGCGTCCACCCAGCCGGAAAGGACGATCTCCTGTCCGACGTCGGTGGCGCGGAGCGCTCCGCAGGTATGCGTACGGTATCGGTTCGGGCGCAACTGAGGCACGAAGTATCTCCTTGAACGTGCATGAATCGATTTTGGCGAGCCCCATTCATACGGGGGGCGGCGCAGACCCACAAATGCCAATCATCCCGGAAGGGTCATGGGCGAAAGCGTTGGAAGGTAGGGTTAAAGTCAGATCGCGGCGCGGGGAGCCGCATTATCGCGGTTCGCGTCGGCATACAGAGGGAAGGTCAAGCGTTCCATGAGGGCAACCCTACCTTAAGAAGGTCCGCATTGTCAAGGCGCGCACGCCGCCGGATGCAGAAGTGAGGCGATCCGGTATCCTTGGGGCACATCGAAGCCCTCCCTGGATTGGAAGCCTTGCCCTTGCTTTCGCACGCGCTGGCCGGACTGATGCTCTTGCCGCTGCCCGCGCTGGGGGCTTTGTGGATGCGCGCGGTGCTGCGTACGCGCGATGCATTTTCCGTCTGGGTGCTGGGCGGATTTGCCGCCTGTGCGGCGCATACGGTGCTCTTGAACGCAGCGTGCTATCTGTTCCGTCCGGGTGACGCGGCCTGGATGCTGATGGCGTTCGAAGCGTGTCTGCTGCTTATCTGCGGCCGGCATGCGCTGCGGGGCGAGACCTTTGACGCGAGCGCGTTTCGCGCCGAATGTGGCGGACTATTTTGGGCGCTGCTCCCGCTGGGCGTTTTCGGCTACGTCTCAGGCGCGCAGGCGGGCGTCACCGACCAGCTCAACCACGCCAACAGCATCGGTGTCATGCAAGCGCATGGGCTGCCTATGCCGCATCCGTACGATCCCGGGCAGGTCTTCATGTACCACTACGGCTCCGACTTGATCGGCGCGGCGTATGGACAGGCGCTCAATGCTCCCGGCGTGGAAATGCTGGATGGGTGGCTGGGCCTGGAACGCTTCTGGACGCTCCTGCTGCTCGTGGAGTTCGTGCGCGCGGCGGCGGCGCACGAGCGTCGGACGCTTCCGCTCGCGGCGTACGTGGGCGGCCTGCTGCTCTTTGCACTGGGCGGAAGCTTCGGCTGGCTGGAATGGCTCGCCGGACGGCAGGCGTTCCTGGAGACCCTGCGGCGCGGCTTCGTCGAAGGCTTCTTCGAGAGTACGCGTGTGCCGGCGCTGGGCTGGGGCTGGCCGTGCTTCTTCGGTGTGCTGGCCTTGACCCTGCGCTGGCCAGATGCTGCGCGACAGCATGAACGCGAAGCGCCTCCGCATGCGCTATCCAGTCCGCTTCTCCCGCTTGGCCTTGCCTTGGCCGCAACGATGCTGGGCGCGCCACATGTCGCTGCTGTCTTGGGCGGTGGATTGCTGGTCTGGTGCGCTGCGCGTCACCTCACCAAGCGGGAGAGCGATACCGGCGCGTGGGCTTTAGCGGGTCTACTCGGCGTGGGCCTCGCGGCGGTGCAGGGCGGCCAGTTGACCGGTTCGCTGCTGGGGTTCTACGGAAGCGGGCAGCTTGAACTGGCTTGGAACGGTTCGCTCTGGCCCGAGTTTCCGGCCTGGGGTGAGCGCGTGCGGCCGGGTCAAGACGGTTATGCCTATTACGGTTGGCGTGAATTGGGGCCGCTGCTCTGGACCGGTCCTCTGCTTTGGGTGTGGACATTTTGGCCGCGCGCGCAGCAGCCCACGGCGGCGCGGATCGCGCTTGCGCTGGGACTTCCGGCGCTCGCATTCTCGGTCTGGTTTCACCTCGAGCGCGACCCGATCGGCTTGGGCCGCTTCACGCAGCTTTATACGGGCTGCGCGTGGCTGGCCTTGGGCGTCTGCGCGGGTTGCGCCTTGAGTTCTCGGCTTATCGCCGCCTCGAGAGGCGGACGGTGGGCCTTGCTCTCGGTGGGCGCGCTGCTTGGGGTGGGCCTCAGCTTCGAATCGATCCGCTTGGGCACGGACTGGTTGCTGCATCCCCATCCTGCGGTCCCCTTGCGCTTCGCCGCAGGCCAGGTCGCGGCGCTGCGGCACGCTGCCACGCAGGATCCCAAGCTGGCGGGAGTGCTTGCGTACGGAGCGGACGGCGCGCCGGTGGCTCCGGCCTTGCTGGGTACGCCGATACGCTGCATCGATCCGGGGCTGAACGAGTGGGGGCAGCGCACCCAAGCTTGGCAGCGTGCCGTGCAAGCGCCTTCGGCCGGAAGCGCCCAGGCGCTGGGCCTGTCCTGGATCTGCGCGTCGCCCGAACAGATGCCGCACGCGATTCCGCTTCTGGAAGGCCGCTTGGATTTGGAGCCGCACGGCGCGTTCGGAGAACCAGGCGCTTACTTTCTCTACCGCACGACACACCGGCCGCTATCCGGTGCGCCCATTCTGGCGCGCTGCTCTTGGCTACGGCGCGAGCCGCTGCAAGCGGTGGCTTGGGGGCGCGAACCCCTGGAGCGATCTGCGCAGGTGGCGCTGGTGGACGGCGATCCGCGCAGCGCCACGGAATTGCCTCTGTCGCGTTGGGCCGCGGAGGGACTCGTGTTGGCATTGCGCGCGCCAACCGGAGGGCGAGCGCCGGTCTTAAACTTGTTTTGGGTGCTGGTCGACGAAAGCGTATCCGATGAACGCGCAGCCAAAGTCCTGGGTCGCGTGGGACTCGAATGCTTTAACGTCCAAGGCGCGTGGCAGGCCGTGGAATCGCGGTCGTTAGGCGATCCGTTCGGACCGCGTGCGCGCGCCTGGTACGTACCCGCCGGCTTGTCTAGCGGTTCGATTCGGCTGCGTTGGGCAGGGGAAGCTACGGAAGGAACACTGCGGGTGGCCGAAGTTTATGCGGGAGCGGTGGGCTGGGATGCCGGAGTCCCGCGCGAATGATCCTCCTGCAAGGCGCGGCCTGCGCGCTCCTGCTGCTTTTGCCTTGCGCTTGCGGCGCGGCGTGGGTCGCGCGGGTTTGGAAGACGCGCGACGCCGGCACGTGCCTGACGCTGGGCAGCGCTGTCGGCCTGGCGGCACACTTGGTGGCGCTTAACGCCTTGAGCTACCTTCAGGTCCCGGTTGCCGCAGGCTGGATCCTCGCGGCGGCCGAAGCACTGCTCTGGGTCGCGCTGGTTGCGTTAAAGCGTTTCCGCTTCGAGTTTCGGGACTGGATCGAAACGATGCGTGCGGTGGCGCCGGTTCTCGCGCCGGTGGCCTTGGCCTGGGCTTACGATGCGCTGGAAGACGGCGGCACCGATCAGCTTACTCATTCGGCCAAGGCCATGGTTCTCGCGAAACACGGACTGCCCGCGCTGCATCCTTTCGATCCGCAAAGCGTCTTTGCCTATCATTACGGACCGGACTTATTGGGCGCGGCGTGGGGCGGCATGACCGGATTGTCGCCGTGGTGGACGTTTAACGTCTGGCTGGCGGCGCTGGGGATCTTGGCGCTGTTGCTGGTACTCGAAGGGTTGCGCGCGGCTTTCGCGGCCCATGGTACCGCATTAGATGCCTGGACCGCGCGGCTGGGCCTGGCGGGATTCGCGCTTGGCGGGAGCTTCGCCTGGACCGAATGGCTGCGCGGAGCGGAGCCCTTCTTTCCGCCGCAGCGCGCGGCCTACGCGTGCGAAGGGTTCGCGTACTGCGCCAAGACGCTTTCGATGGGCGCGGGGTGGGTGGGCTTGCTCGCACTCCTGGTGGCTTGGCTGCGCTGGCCGAAGCACGATCCCGCTGTAACGGACACCTGGGGTCCGGCGTTACCGGTGGGGTTGCTTCTAGGCGGCGGCTGGCTGCTGGCTCCGCATGCCGCGTTTCCAATGGCCTGCGTGCTTGCGGCGGCCGGCTTGGCGCGTTTCGCACCTCGGTTCGTGCAGGCTCCGGCCATCGAATGGCGTGCGTTGGGGGTCGTTTGCGCGTTGGGCGTAGGGCTGGGCTTCGTGCAAGGCGGCGCCTTAACGTCACAACTGCTGGACTTTCCCGAAGCGGCGGAAGCGCGCCTGGTTTGGACGGGTTCGTGGTGGCCGACCATTCCCGCCCTGGTGGACGGGCGCATGACGAGCGTTTCGTTGCGCGAGCCGTTGGGCTTTACTCTATCGTGGCGCGAATTGGGTCCGGTGGCGGGGGCGCTCCTGTTTCTAATCTTCGCTTGGCGCGGGACCTCGGCGCATGCGGCGGGCATCCGCCTGATCCTGATGGCGACGCTGCCCGCGTTGGCGCTGGGTTTGTACGCGCGCGTGGGATTGAACGCGTTCGAGACGTACCGCTTCAATCAGTTTGCCTTGACCGGCGCGTGGTTGTCCGCCGGCCTTTGGTTGGGCAGCTGGTGCGAGAGCAAGCCCGCGTGGCTGCCGAGGGCGTGCGCCTGTGTCCTGGCGGGCGTGCTGAGCTTACAAGGCGTGCGCTACTTGGCGCAGGGGGTGGCGGAGCCCGTTCCGTATCTGCCCTTTCAATACGATGCGGGCCAGGCGGAAGCGGTGGCGTTCGTGCAAGCCCGCGGCGCGCTGCGCGAAGGCGTATTGACCGACGTGCTGGGCTTTTCCGCCGTGCCCGGCCTGACCGGCGAGCCGGTGGCGTGCGCCGATCCAGGAACCGATCGCTTCAACCGGCCGGGCGACGCCTGGCTACGTGCGTTGGATACGCCATCGCCACGCAATCTGCGCGCCGCGCGCTGCCGCTGGCTCGCGCTGCGCCCCGAACAATGGGCGCGCGCCGCGCCGTTGCTGGAAGGTTTGAGCGCGTTTCGCCGTGTACAGACCTTCGGCGAAGTGCCGGCCTATGCGCTTTATCGGTACGACGGAAGCTGGGAACCGCCGGACGGTTGCTTGTGGCAGGCGAGAAAGCTCCGGCGCCATGCGGCGACGCGAGCCCTTTGCGACGGCCTCCCTGCATCAGAACGCGCGCTCTTGGCGTGGCTGGACGGAAACGCCCAAAGCGCGGCGGAGCCGGGACAGGAAATTATGCTCGAATTGGCTCCCGATGCGGAAGGCCGTGCGCCAAAGACCAATCTGGTCTGGCTCCTCTGCGCACAGCCGTGCCCCGAAACCGGCTGGCGGCTGGAGATCCTGGAGCAGCGCGAACGTGTCGACGGATTCACCTATGCGTGGACGGAAATCGATGCGGCTTCCGCCGAGAAGCTGACCTTGCCCGAGCGCCCGCACGTCTGGGGACTCGGCTTTGCCCCGCACGCGGCGGCGGCGATTCGGCTGCGCGCGAACGGCCCCGCGCCTTCGATCTGCGAACTGTACGCGGGAATGGTGGAGCCATAAAACGCCCTAGCGGTTGCGTTCCAGCTCGTCGCGAAGCTGCGTAGCAGTCGCAGACCACGGCGAAGCATCGGGAATTGTGGCCAGATCGGCGGCGGCTGCGTTCAATCGCGCGTTGCGTTCCGTGCTGCCTCGCGGCGCTTGCCCGGCGCGCGTCAACAGAATGCGCGTCCGTGCGATACGCAGTTCGGCATTTTCCGGCTGCAAGTGCAACGCTTCGTCAAACCGTGCTTGGGCTTCATCCCAACGGTGCTCGGCCTGCGCCATAACTCCAAGCCAGCCAAGCGCTTCGGCACGCACGTCCGGCAGGTCGGTCATGCCTGCGCCCGGCGCCGCTGCCGCTTCGAGCGCCTTTCGCGCCAACTCGGCGCGGCCTTGCTCTAGCCGGTTCTTGCCGACTTCCAGAGCCACGGTGGCTCGGCGAAGTTGTCGCTCGGCGTCCACGCAATCGAGCATCGCTTCCCATTGCTCGAAGGCCAGCTCGCGAAAACGGTCGGCTTCCTCGCGCGTATGCAGATCGGCGCTTTCTTTGCGCGCGTACCAGCGCTCGAAGAGCGTCTGACCCAGCGCGTATCGCGCGAATGCCGCGCGCGGCTCCTTGCGCACGGCGTCGGCGAAGAGCGATCCGGTCTCGCGCCAGACCGCGCTGCGCTGGATGGAACTGAGCCCCCATGCGGCGAGGAGGGCGCAGACCAGCGCACGCAGCAGGGCTTCCGCACGCGGGCCGCGCGTTTCGAGCTTCCAGAGTCCGGCCAGCATCTCGGCCGCGACGAGCAGGAAGCCCGGAAGCGCCAGATACGCATAGCGGTCGGCCATGACGTAGGGAATCGCAATCAGGTTCAAGCTCGGCCCCAGCGCGCCGAAAAACCAGAGCCAGCCCAGCGCGACGCGCGCGCGGTCGCGGCTCAGGCGAAAACTGAGCGCAATCAGCCCGAACAGCAGTGCGGCGTTTAGCCAAAGACGCGGATCGCTCAAGCTCACCAGCGGCTCGATGCCGTATGCCGCACTGAGGCGCACCGGCGCGACGATATTGAATAGATACCGAAGCAGAATTTCGGTATCGGTCAACAGCGCCGTAAAGACCGAGCCGCCGGGCGGCGGCATGAGATATGCACGGTGTCCCCGAATGCCCAGCCAAATAAAGACGCCTGCCAGCAGGCACGGCAGCGCGAGGTTCAGCGTGGTGCGTTTCCATCCGCCGGCCTCGCGCCAGACCGGCCGGCCCGCGGGGCCGCTCCAGCCGCCGACCTCCAGAGCCGCCAGCAGCGGCACCAGCCCCAGCGCACTTTGCTTGCTCTGTAGCGCCGCCAGCAGCGCCAGGGACGCGAGCGGCGCGCGCCACTTCTCACGCGGCACGCCCAGCCAGGCGTAAACGGAAAGAAATCCGAAAAGCCCGGCCAGCGCGTTTTTGCGTTCGCTCACCCAGCAGACCGTCTCGCATTGAAGCGGATGAAGCGCGAATCCGACGGCCAGAGCCAGCGCGGCGGAGCGGCCGAGGCCCAGCCGCGCGAAGATGCGCAGCAGCACGGCCGCGGCGCCGAAGTGATACAGCGCCGTCATCCCGCGGGCGCCGGGCGCCCAACTGCCTTTCCAGGCGTCCAGCCAGCCCGAGAAGAGCGCTTGGTCGATGCGGTAGCTCAGCAGCGTGAGCGGAAAGTATGTCTCGTCGGCGTGCGGCACGAAGAGCGCGTGCCACGGCGTTTCGGCCTTCAGCGCCCAATGCTCCAGCACGTGAGCGCCATCGTCGTAGGCCAGAAACGGAGCGTCCCAGCAATGCGCGAGCGGAAGGATCGCGGCCAGCGCGAGGATTGCGAATTCGCGTGCGCCAAAGCGCGGGCAGTCCGGTTGCGGAAGCGAGGCGGGTTCGGTCATGCGCAGCGCTCTACTCGCCGGTCTTTGGAGCGGCGGGAGGCGGCTCGGGCGCCGGAGCTTTAGGTGCATCCGGCTTCGGCTCGTCGGACTTTGGCGGAGTAGCGGTTGTGCCGGGCGGCTTCATCTCTTTGAGAAGCCGTTTGGCTTCGAGGTACTGCGCCGAATCGGGTCCTACTCTTTTTAATGCGGCTTGCGCGCGTTCGAAATGCCGGCGCGCGGCGGCCAGGTCGCCGCTGCGTTCGGATAGATTATCTAGCGCGATCTCTGCGCCAGCCTGCACGAAATAGGCGTGGCTCAGTACCGGACAGGCTTCCACGGCATGCTGCGTGAGCCGCACGACTTCCGCCGCCGCCGCGACACGTGCCTCGAGGGCCGTTTCGCGCAGCCAGGCTTCGTGCAGGTACGATTCGGCCAGTGCGAGGTACGCTTGGCCCAGCATATCGAGCCGGTAGTAGTACGAACGCCCGTCGATCTGCATACGCCGGAAGCCCGCCTTCAGCTCGGTTTCCAGCAGGCCGGCTTCCGCGCCTTCCGGCGGCGGGGGCGGCGGCAGCCAACCTTCCAGCGCTCGTCGGCTCTTGAGGTACAGGAGCGGGTCCAACCCCGAGACGGCCAGATCGACCGCGGCCTTGGCGATTATCATGCGTACGCGCAACGGGTCGTAATAGCGGTACGCGTCAGGGCAGCGCAACGCGCGTTCGAGTTGCCGGATCATCTCGATGCGCAGCCGGATACCCATCGAAAGCCGCTCCAGCGGTACGGGCAGCTTGCGGACCCACTCTTCATCGGGGTCGTCGCCGGCCGGCGTCAGGAGCTTCGGATCGATCTGCGGATCTTGGTCCTGCGCGCGCCGAGCCAGAACGATCGCGTATTGGATGCGCGCGAGCCCCGCATCGGGCTGCAGCGCCACGCTGTCGGCCATCAACCGTGCCGGATCGCCCCAAAGTTGTCCGCGCGGCAAAGCCAGCGCGCCCAACGCCACGACGTAGCAACCGCCGATTAGGAGCCCCGACGCGCTGGGACCCGGTTGGGTCGCGGCGGCGGCGAAGGCGTTGCGCAAGTGCCCGAAGAGCCCCGCGGCGGTCTCCAGCAGCACCAGCAGAAGGCCGATCATCGGAAGGTACACAAAGCGGTCCTGCATCGTGAAGCTGATCGCGACCAAGTTGGCCGCCGGAGAGAGCGCGCCGAAAAACCAGAGCCAGCCGAAGAGTGCGCGGCGACGGTGGCGTGCCAGAAACACGCTGATGAAGATCGCGGTGGCCAAGCCGAGGCCGTATAAGTACAGGCGCGGATCGGCCAGCGAGGCGATATCCGCAACCCCGTAAATGTGAGCGAGTCGCACCGGCGCCACGATCAGGATCGCGTAGCGTGCGAAGATCTCGACATCGGTCAACAGTGCGTAGAACCAGTGCCCGCCCGGCGGCGCGACGAGGCGAATCTGCCCGGCATCCACGCCCCACCACGCGAAGAATCCGGCCAGCAACGTGAGCGGTACCAGCCGCCAGACCAGTCCCGCGTACGCACCTGCGGTGCTGCGCTCCCGTTCGTACTCGGCGGCGTTTAGCCGCAGCCGGTCGGGTCCGCCCAACAGTTCCAGCGCCACGAAGACCGGAAACCAGCCGACGCCCGCTGGCTTGCTCATGCAAGCCAGCGCAAACCCCAGCGCGCCCAGCAGCAGGCCGGCCCACGACGGAAACCAGCGCACGTAGGCGTATAGGCCGGCCAGACCGAAAAAGACCAGCAGCACGTTGTTGCGCAACGTGATCCACGCGACGCTTTCGCAGGCGATCGGATGCGCCGCCCAAGCCAGCGCCACGAACAGCGCTTCCATCCGTTTCAGTCCCAGGCGGCCCAGCAGCGCCGCCAAGATCAGCGCGCTCAAGCCGTGAAATATCGCGCTGACCAGCCGGAAGCTCCACGGCGCCTCGCGCCCGAAGATCTCGAAATTGAGCCGGAAGCTGACCTGCGTGATCGGTGCGTAATGCGTGTCGTGGGCTTTGGTGAACGGTTTGTACCAAGGCGTGTCTTCGGCGAAGAGCTTGTTGTGCAGCACCAGGCTCTCGTCGTCCATAATGCTGAACGGCGCGTTGAACGATCCGGCCACCGGCAGGAACGCACCGGCAAATAGCACCAGCGCCGCTACCGTCCACCAGACGGTGGGCGGCCACTCCGGCCAGTCTTCGCCCGTACGCTCGTCGGCCATCAGCCCGCCACCTCGTGCCCGTCCAGAAGCGCACCCGATTCGAGATCGAAGATACGGACCTCGAAGCGCGGGCGGCGCTGGCCTTCTTCCGGGTCGTGAATCGTGAGCAGCCCGTACGAGACCGGCAGTTCGAAGCGCCGCGGCCCGCACGAACCGGGATTGACGAACATTGTCCCGTTGTACTCCTGGACCCGGGGTTGGTGCGTGTGGCCGGTCAGAATCAGACGCGGGCGTTCGGCTTTCATCACCGCCGCCACCGGCGGAAGCGGCTCCTCGGGCGTGCCGAGGTAATGCGTGATCAGAATCGAGACGCCGTGAAGATCGCGGAGGGCGAAGCTGGGAATGCGTAGCGCCGGGACGCATACATCCACGTTGCCTTTCACTGCGGTAACCGGTGCAAGCCGCTGGAGGTCGGCAAGCACCTCGGGCGTTCCGACATCCCCGGCATGTAGAATCTCCTCGACGCCCGCAAGCGCGGCGACCATTTCCGGCCGCAACAGCCCATGCGTGTCCGATATCAGCCCGATCCGGTAAGGGCCTTTCGAGAGTAAGCGTCGGCGCGAGGAGCGGCGTGGAGCGGTCACGGTGTGCTTCCAAATAGAGGAATTCCGGCGAGGCGCATACCTCACAACATAGTCTTTTGCTCGATTCTTGGCGAGGACCAACCCTCGCCTTGACAGTAGGGCTGGGGTGCCCTTACGCTGACCTGAAAGGAAGTGTTACGAGCGCTTGGAGTTAGCGGTGCGGCGGATCACCATTAGCAACGCCTGTGCCGAATCTGATTGGAACTGCGGAAGAGGAAGAACGAACGGTGTTGCATCGACTTTGCATTGTGGGGTTGGGGCTGATGGGCGGCGCAGTCGGCTTGGCCGCGCGCAGGCACCGTGCGGCGACGCGCGTCATCGGCGTCGGCGATCAACAAGAAACCATCGATAAAGCGCGCCGCATGGGCGCCGTGGACGACGCGACGCTCGACGTCCGGGAAGGTGTCCGCGACGCCGATCTGGTCATTCTGGCCGTGCCGGTGCGCTTGATCCCCGATGTCGCCAAGGCCATCCTGGGTTCGCTCCGCCAAGGCACCGTCTTGACCGATCTGGGCAGCACCAAGGCGCCGGTCGTGCACGCCATCGATCATCTGATCGCGCAGTCGAAAGCCCCCGTTCACTTCGTGGGCAGCCATCCCATTACCGGAAGCGAGAAGTCGGGCATTGAAAGCGCGGGTGAGGTGCAGTTGGAGGAAGCCTCCTGCATCCTGACGCCCACGCAGCAGACCGATCACGAAGCGTACCGGACCGTCGACGACTTCTGGAAGTCGCTGCAGATGAAGACGCAGCGCATGGCGCCCGAAGAACACGACGCGGTTCTGGCGCGCAGCAGCCATCTGCCGCATCTGGTCAGCTACGCGCTGATTCAGGCCCAGACCAACCGCAGCCTCCAGTTTTCCGGGCCGGGCCTGCGCGATCTGACTCGCCTGGCGGGAAGCGACGTGCGCCTCTGGACCGATATTTATACGCAGAACGCGAACGAAATGGCGAAGGTGGTGAAAGAGTACGCCGATTCGATGCAAGCCTTGGCGCAGGAGTTCACGGCGCTGGCTCAAGCCGGCACGCCGGGTTCCGAAGCCGCGCGCGAGCGCCTCTTCCGCTACCTCGCCGACGCCCGGCAGCGCCACGACGAACGCTTCCCGCCCGGCAAGCCCAAGGCACCAGAACCGGATATCCGCGAGAAGGATACGCAGGTGGTGCCGCAGCAGTAGGGGTATCCGGCCCGCAGAGAGGCGGCGCCGAATGAACGAAAGATCCGCGCGCATTTGGGGTTGTTGAATATACGGATTGAGACTTTCTGATAGTTCTCCACGGAATGCATATGGCCGACTCCACTCCCGATACGCCGCCGCCCCCGGATGTCCCCTCTACGGACGTTAAAGCGCCCAAACCGCGCTCGGAGGCGCTCGCCGATCTGCGCAGCGAGCCAACCGAGATCCCGATCCTCGACGTAAACGTATCCCTCTGGATGGGCTGGAAGGCCTTTGGCTGGGCCGGCTTGATCGGGCTGGCCGGGCTCGCGGTCCTGATCGTCGGCTTGACCCAGAATGCCGGCGCCGCGAGCCAGGTTCTCGTGATCGTCGGCGGAGCCGCGTTCGGCGCGATCGTGCTCCTGATCCCGTACCTCGTACTGTCCATTCGAGCGCTGCGCTACAAGATCACCAACCGCCTGATCGAGCGCGAGCGCGGGCTGTGGGTCAAGAACGTGGATAGCTTGGACTTGGGACGCGTGAAGGACGTTCGACTGACCCAGAACGTGGTTCAACGCGTCCTGGGCATCGGGACCATCCACGTGCTCAGTTCGGACCAGAGCGACCCGGTCATGACGCTGGAAGCGATCAAGAATCCGCGCCAGGCGTACGAACAGCTCCGCGATGCCGTGATGCAGGTCACGCATGCACGCGGCGTCATCCCGATGGACCGTTGAGGCGACTTGGGGGCGTGCCGCAGGGTGTTCCGGTGCGGACCTAGGGTCAGCACCGGCAAGAGCCGATCCGGACGGCGAACGCCGCCGAAAGCGAAGAATTTCCGACAACTTCGTAGCGTGCCCGCATGACACGACTTGCACGGCCACACATGCGTTTTCCTCCGTTGTCGCGATCCCTCTCAAATCTATACTCGCCTGCATGGGCACCGCTGAAACTACGCTGTATCGCATCGAAGTCGGGCTGCGCGAAGACCTGCCGGATCCGGCAGGCGCGGGCTTGGCGGGGGAATTCAAGACGCTGGGGCTGCCGGCCCCCGAGCGCGCGCGAACCGTGCGTTTGTATTGGCTCGAAGGCCCCTTCGAGCGCGCGCAGATGGAGGCGGTTGCGCGGGAACTCTTCAGCGATCCCGTGACCGAGCGTTGCGCCATCGACGCGCCGGTCTACGCAACGAACGGCCAGGCCGTACGCAGCGTCGAAGTCGTACGCAAGCCCGGCGTGATGGACCCCGTCGTCGGCAGCATCCGTAAAGCCCTGGCCGACCGCGGCCTGCATCCGACGCTCATCGCCACCGGCCGCAAGGCGCTCTTCTACGGCAATCTGGACCACGAGACCCTGCGCCTTGCCGGACGCCGCATCCTGGCCAACGAATCCATCGAAGAGATCCACATCGACTGTGCCGCTCCGGTGCACCGCATCCGCGGGCAGGCGCCCTTTGTCCTGCGCATGGTTCCGCTGCGCGGCAAGAGCGACGCCGAATTGGAGCAGATCAGCAAGGACGGCACACTCTCCCTGACGCAGGCCGAGATGAAGAGCATCGTCGCGTATTACGAGCAGTTGGGGCGCGACCCGACCGACGTTGAGTTGGAGACCGTCGCGCAGACGTGGTCCGAACACTGCCGCCATAAAACCTTGAAGGGCTGTGTGGAGTTCACCGGCCCCGGTGGCCAGAAGAAGCGCTACGAGAACCTGCTCAAAGAGACCATCGTCCGCGCCACCGAAAGCGTGGACCATCCGGCGTGCCTCTCGGTCTTCAAGGACAACGCAGGCGTCGTGGCCTTCGACGAGCAGTGGGCGGTCACCTTTAAGGTGGAGACGCACAACCATCCCAGCGCCATCGAGCCCTACGGCGGCGCGGGTACGGGCATCGGTGGCGTGATCCGCGACACGCTCGGCACGGGCCTCGGCGCGAAGCCGATCGCGAACACGGACGTCTTCTGCTTTGGGCTACCCGATACCCCGTTCGAGGCGCTGCCCGCGGGCACGCTGCATCCCCGGCGCGTCATGAGCGGCGTGGTCTCCGGCGTGCGCGACTACGGCAATCGCATGGGCATCCCGACGGTGAACGGCGCCGTGCATTTCGATCCGCGCTATGTCGGCAATCCGCTGGTCTACGCCGGAAGCGTCGGCCTGATTCCGCGGAATCAGATCGAGAAAGCCGCGCGTCCCGGCGATCTGATCGTCGCCTTGGGCGGCCGCACCGGCCGAGACGGCATCCACGGCGCGACTTTCAGCTCCGTCGAACTGACCAGCGAGAGCGAAGCCGTCAACAGCGGCGCCGTGCAGATCGGGAACGCGATCGAAGAAAAGAAAGTTCTCGATGTGATGCTGCGCGCGCGCGACGAGGGGCTGTATTCCTGCGTGACCGACTGCGGCGCGGGCGGATTCAGCAGCGCCGTCGGCGAAATGGGCGAGCATACCGGCGCCGAGGTCGACCTCGAGACCGTTCCGCTCAAGTACGCGGGACTCAGCTACACCGAAATCTGGATCAGCGAAGCGCAGGAACGCATGGTTTTGGCGGTGCCCCCCGAACATTGGGCGCGCCTGCAGACGCTGTGCCGGGAAGAAGATGTCGAAGCGACGGCGATCGGGCGCTTCGCCAGCGACGGGCAGTTAAAACTGCGCTACCGCGGCATCGCGGTGGGCGAGATGGCCATGAGCTTCCTGCACGGCGGCCTGCCGAAGGTGGAACGCAAAGCCGTTTGGAATGGGCCGAGCATATCGGGGGCATCGGTAGTTGGTCTAGGCGACGTGATCGGCCTTGTGCATAAGGCTAGCGCAAAAGTAAAGGCGGAGCGCGGTGAGTCATTGAGTTGGGTGGAAAGTGTTTGGTCATCGGATGAGCCGAAGAATCTCTTGCTGCGCATCCTCGCCCATCCGACCGTAGCCTCGAAGCACCGCGTGATTCGCCAGTACGACCACGAAGTCCAGGGCCGCACGGTCCTCAAGCCATTAGTTGGCGTGCGTGACGAGGGCCCGGGCGACGCGGCGGTAATCACGCCGGTCCTGGGTTCGACGAAAGGCATCGCGCTCAGCAACGGTCTGTGCCCCCAGTTTACCGACCTCGATCCGCGCGAGATGGCCAAGCTGGCGGTCGACGAAGCATTGCGCAATGCCGTGGCCGTCGGCGGCGATCCGGCGCATACCTTCATCCTCGATAACTTCTCCTGGGGCCGCACCTCGCGCCCCGAACAGCTTGGCAGCTTGGTCCTGACCTGCGAAGGCGCGACCGAAGCGGCCATCGCCTACGGGCTTCCGTTCATCAGCGGCAAGGACTCGCTGAACAACGAGTACGCCTTCGGCGAGAAGACCATCGCGATCCCCGGCACGCTGCTCGTCAGCGCCCTCGCCATCGTTCCCGACGTCCGCGAATGCGTGACGATGGATCTTAAGCGCGCGGGGAATCTGGTATTCCTGGTGGGCGAAACCAACGGTGAACTCGGCGCTTCGCACTACAACCTCGTGACCGGCCGCTCGCCGCTCGATGGCGCCTGCCCGCGCGTGGACTTGGAGCGCGCGAAGAAGATGTACTTCATCCTGCACGCCTGCATTCGCGAAAAGCTGATCGCGAGTTGCCACGACCTGAGCGAAGGCGGTCTGGCGGTGGCTGCGGCCGAAATGGCCTTCGCCGGCGGCCTGGGGCTGCTGATGGGGCTCGAGAATGTGCCCGGCGGGACGGAGTTGTCAGACGAAGCGCTGCTCTTCGGCGAAAGCCCCTCGCGCTTCCTGATCGAAGTTGAGCGCGAGAAGTGCGAGCTGATTCAAAACGCCTTCCGCGGCCTCCCGTGCGCGTGCATCGGCAGCGTGGACGAAAACCCGATTCTCGCCATCAGCCGACCGGCAGGCCCGGACCAAGTGCGCACCTTGGTGCATACGGGAATCGAGGAACTTAAAGCCGCGTGGCTCGGAACGCCGAACGGTTGAGCGCGTTTTTCGGAGAATTTATGGAATAGCCGTATCGCGGAGCCATCTTTTGGAGGAGCGCCTTCCATTTCGGTTGGAGCTATGGAAAAGGAGATCGTCATGCGCATCATCGACGGCATGTTGGGGGAATATGAACACGAGTGCGGCACGACGCGCAAGTTGTTGGCGCTGGTGCCTGAGAAAGAGTTTAACTTCAAGCCTCATCCCAAGTCGATGACCTTGGGCATCCTGGCGGGGCATCTGGCCGAAAACCCGGCCTGGGTCGAAGTGACGCTCAAGCAGGATGTGCTCGACATGGATCCCTCGCAGTATAAACCGTTCGATCCCAAGAGCGTGAAGGAACTGCTGGAGACCTTCGACAAAAACGTCGCGCATGCGCGCGAGGTGATGAACGGCGCATCGGACGGTGATTTGATGAAGCCTTGGACGATGATGAATCGCGGCACGCCGATGTTCACGATGCCCAAGGTCGCGATTCTGCGCAGCTTTATCTTCAGCCACACGATCCACCACCGCGGGCAGTTGAGCGTGTATCTGCGGATGAAAGACGTGAAACTGCCGAGCATTTACGGTCCGACGGCCGACGTGCCGATGTAGCCGCGCGGGTGGCCGGTGGCGGCGCCGAGATGCCGTCGCCGGCCCTTGAATTTGGACTTCCACGAAAGCGATGGACCGATGAGCCAACCTTCCGTATTGCTGCTCCGCACCGCCGGTACCAACTGCGACGAAGAAGCCGCCTTTGCCTTCACGCAGGCCGGCGCGCGGGTCGAGCCTGTGCACATCCGGCGCTTGGCCGAACAACCGGGCCTGCTCGACGAACACCGCATCCTCGCCCTTCCGGGCGGCTTTTCGTACGGCGACGATTTGGGCAGCGGCGTTGTCCTCGCGCACGAAATCCGCCAACGGCTCTCCGAACCCTTCGCGCGCTTCGTCGAGCGCGGCGGATTGGTGTTGGGCATCTGCAACGGCTTCCAGGTGCTCGTCAAGACCGGGCTCCTGCCGGGCGCGGCCTACCGGGAGGGCGATGCGAGCGCCTGGGCGGCGACGCTTACCTACAACGATTCCCAGCGTTTCGAAGACCGTTGGGTCTGGCTGGAGGTCGGGCAGAGCGATTCGCCGTTCCTGGCCGGGCAGGCTGGACGCCGCGTCACATTCCCCGTCGCGCACGGCGAAGGCAAGTTCGTCACCCGCGACGAGGATACCCTGCGCCGCATCGTCGACGGCCGCCAAGTCGCGTTCCGCTACGTGGGAATCGACGGTGCCCCGCCGGTCTACCCCGAGAATCCCAACGGCAGCTTGGCCGATATCGCCGGCATCACCGACGAGTCTGGCCGCGTGCTGGGCTTGATGCCGCACCCCGAACGCCATGCGCTGCCATGGCAGCATCCGCGCTGGACGCGCGAGGGCCTCAAGGAAGAAGCCGACGGCATGTTCCTCTTCCGCAACGCCGTCGCGTTCGCCCGCGGCGCCTGACGTTCACTGCGCCAGCGCGCGCGTCAGCACCGCACGCAGGTACTGCGCTTCGCGTTCCGAAAGCCCGAACCCGAAGCGTACGAAGCGCCGGTCCGTCACCGCCACCAGCCGATACGTATTTCCGCCGCTCTCGCTTTCCACGCGCAGTTCTTCCAATTCGCGGGTGGGCAGTTCCGTCTCGCCGCCGAAGACGCGTCCTAGCTTCCAGATCCGCAGGCCAGCCGCATTTGCCTCGATCCGCCCAGCCGGCGCGCGCCTCAGTTCTTGCATCGCTAGCTCGAAAATCAGTACCGGGACGCTGACCGCTGCCGCGATCAGCACCCCGCGCACAAGGTACCACGCGGCGGCGTTCAGGCGCCACGGCCAGAGCGAGCGTTCCGTCGGCGCGTCTTGTGGTTGTTCAGCGTACACCGGCTGGACCGGCCGCTCCGGATACGGCCACGACAGCGTGTAAGCCAGCGCGCCCGAAAGCGCGCACCACAGCAACGCGCGCAATACCCAGCCGCCTCGGAACGGCGGCCGCGGCACTTCCACGCGCGCTCCCTCGCTGTGCACTTCGTACGCCGCCACCAGATCGGGCGGAGCCGTGGGCGGGTCATGCGCACCTAAGCGCTGAATCCGGTCCCGCAGCGGCTCGTCGAGCTTCTCCGAATCGCGGGTGAGGGTATTCTGAGTCGAGGACACATCTTGGAGCGGAAGGCCCATGAGCCGGGCCACGTCTTCGGCGATACGCCGAGCGACGACTTCGCCGCGTTCGTCCGCCACCGGCATCGTACCGCCCGCGCGGCGCGCCAGTTCGATCGCGAAGGTCGTGTACGAATTCTTCCCGCTGCTGCGCGTGGTCTGGGTCAGCACGGCCCGCTCGAAGGCCGAGAACGCTTCGCGCTCGCTGAAGAGCGGCAGAAAAATCGGAATCAGCGGAAGCTGCAGGCCGTAGGCGAGCCGCACCGAAGCGTCGCTCCGGTCGATCCATATGCGCCGCCGTCCCAGCAGCAACGGCGTAAGGAAGCTGCAGAACAATCCACCGAAGGCGATGAACATCAGACAAACTAAGGGATGAATACCGTTGTCCTCGAAGCGAAACCCGAACGGCCACGCCAGCAACCCGAAGATGCCCGTTCCGAAGAGACCCCAAGCCATTCCGAGGTGCGGCAGGAAGAGGTAAAAGAAAACGAGCGGGCGCGAACCGAAACCCAGCCGATCCTCGCGCCAAGTCCACAAGCGCGAGTAGCTATTTCCTTGAATCATATCTTTGATGGCACTACGGAAATTGCTCATGCTCGGCCCGCCTTAGCGTGCTCAACCGCGGGAGGTCGCTCCAGCGCGTGCCACAGCGCGTCCTCGCACTGCGCGGGCGAACAGTCCGGGTAAGCCTGCTTCAATCGCTCCAGCAGCCGCGCAAACAGCGCGCGTGTGACCGCTAAGCTTGAGCCACGCGGGCGGATTCGCCGCGTCAGCCCTGCATCCAACTCCAGATCGACCTCCGTTACGCCTCCGGCCCGGCGTGGCAGTCGTACGTCAATCTGTTCGCTCGACGGCCGCACCGCCCGGCTCCAGCCGCCCGCGCGAGTGACGTAGCTCACGCTTGGCGCCAGGCCGCGCGCCGTCGCTTCCCACGTCAGCCGCCCATGCCGGCGGGGCTGCTCGGGCGTGGCACGCACCATCTCCTCATGCAGGCGCCGGGCCCGCGCGCGCAGTTGCAGGCGCAACTGGCCTTCATCGTAGGCGGCGGGATCCTGATCGAAGAGCGAGCGTAGCAGCGCGTATAAATCCGGCTCTTGCGCCCGCATCCGAATCGGCTGCTCGTAGAAGGTCTCGACGGCCACGGCGAACGTCTCGCGCGGATGCGTGCCGCCGTAAGCGCGCAACACACCACGGCCTTCGCGTGCGCCTTGCTGCGCGCGGCTCAGTGCCGCCAGCCATGAAGCGAGCAGCGCCGGCGGCAGGTGCGTCGGCACTCCGTCGAGTTCCGCGTCGTCGTCGCCGTCGTCCAGAGCGTGCGCGAATTCGTGGACGCCCAGATGATACCCGTCGCGCGAAAGCTCGAACGATTGCGCCAGCGTCGCACGCGTCAAGGCCACATGTCGGCGGTGCGCTGGACCTCCGAAATAAACGCCGTGATACGCCCCGCCGTCGCGTGGAGCGTAAGTCTTATCGTCAAAGGTCTTGTGCGTGACCAGTACGCGGCTCACCGGAGGGAAAGACCACTCGGGTCGCCCTGCGAAAAGTAGCGCGCACGAAGCCGCGATCCACGCGCGCTCCCCATCCGTCACCGGCGGCCCGGGAGGGCACTCGAATGTCACTTCTTGCAGGAATTGGCATACCAGCTTCACGAAGCGGCGCTGCTGCGTGGCGTCGAGGCGCCTTACGAATGGAACGTCTTGAAGCGTCCGGCGCAGGGCGGGGGAAAGGGCGATGCGTTTGGGTGGAGCAACGAAAAGCGCGACGAGCCGATCCCACATGCCGCAGCGCTCCAAATCGGTCGCTACCTTATTTCGATACGAATGGACTCGTCAATGGCTTCCCAGGCGCTTCACCGCCGTTCCGGAAAGGATCTCGTGCGCTTCTCGCAAATAGCCGGGAATCCGATCCTTAAAGGGAGACTTTGACAGTGCCGCCGCCAAGTCCAATTCGTCGAGCTTGTCGGCCTTTGCGCCCGGAAACCAATGCCCCCCGCTCCCCAGCAGATTGTAGCGCATCTTGCCGTACTCGATCATATCGAATGCCTTGGCGAAATTTCGCAGCCGCAGAATCTCCAGGACATGCACCTGCCCCGGCACCTCGCGGTAATCGGGCAGTCCCACGTGCCAGCTTTCGAGCCACTCGCGGCCCAGCGTCCGCTCCAGTTCGGCCTGCAAGCGTGCTTCGATGGGCTGGAGCAGCGCGTACGTGTCAGCGCCCGGCTTCAGCAACTCCAGCGCCTTGAGATGTTCGTCGAAGTCCGTCGGCCGCGCCGCGCCAAGCGAGAGCGTGTGCACTTCCGGACGGGCGAGGCACCACGCATCGTTGAAGACCATCGGCGAATACGGCCGGCACAGGTCGGTCAGCTTATCGCTGGGCTGGTACAGCTTTCCGCCCTTGTCGTTGGGGCTGATGATAAAGACGCCCATATCGCGGCGCGTGGCCTCTTCCACCGCCGGCCAATTGAAGCGGAAAACGTAGTACCAATGCAGGTTCACGTACTCGAAGCGCCCGTCGCGGATCGCCGCCAGGATCACCGGCAACTGCGCGTGCGTGCTGAAGCCGACGTGCCGCACGCGGCCCTGCTCTTTGAGTTTTAACGCCGCTTCCAGACAGCCCCCTGGCCGCAGCGACCAATCCAGCAGTTGTTCGTTGTTGATCCCGTGCAGACTGAAGAGATCCACGTAATCGATGCACAGCTTCTTCATGCTCGTCTCGAACGTCTCGAGGAACTTCTTGGTATCCTCGAACGGCGCGACCTTGGTCTGGATGATCAACTCACGTCGCGGCAGCCTGGGCAAGATCCGCCCCAGTTGCTCTTCGCTCGTCCCGTACCCGCGCGCCGTCTCGATGTGCGTGATCCCGATCTCCAGCGCGCGGCGGATGCAAGCCTCGACCGTGCGCTGGCTCTCGTCCCCGATCGCATCGTCCGACTTCCACGACTGCTGGTAGCGCATCCCGCCGCACGAGAAGACGGGCATCTGGAGTTCGGTCCGGCCGAAACGTCGATAGAGCATGGCGTGGCCTCGCGTGGAGCGGACAAAGGATTCGCGTCGGGTTTAGCGGGAGCGCGCGGAAACGTAAAACATAAAACGAGTTCCGCAACCGCCGCTTGGGGCCGATAGATCCTTTGTCACGGCTTGCTACAGCACGATTCATCGGGAGAGAGGGGATTCAGGGGCCGTTAGCTACTCGCCGGGAACCGAAAGATTTAGGCATTTCCCTTGGGTAGCACGATCAAGGACGGCACGGGGTCGGTCGCTAGCTAGCCGAGCGTGGCGTATAGGCGTTCGAGGAAGGCGCCGCGGGTTTCGCCGGCTCGGAAGGCGGCCGCGGTCTGTGCGGCGGCGTTGAAGCGGGCGGCTTCGCCTTCGGTGATGGGATCGTTCAGGCGGGCTTGCCAAGCGGGTTCGGCTCCGCGTAGCGCCGTCCATTGCAATCCTTTGAAGCCGCGGTCGACTGGCTTCGCATCCTTGAAATAGATCAGCACGGCGCCTTGTTCGAGGAGCGCGCGCTGGATGCGTTCGATGGGGACGGCGGGAACGTGCGCGCCTTGCTGTACGGCGAGCGCGGCGGCAGCGCCGGCGGCTTGACCGAGCGCCATCCAGCACGGTTCCATGCGCAGGGTGCTGAAGCCGAGGTGCGTGCCGGAGACGGGGACGGGAATCAGCAGATTATCGATCTGCGAGGCGACGATGACGCCGTACGGGACGGTGTAGGGCTTGGTGGAGAGGCTGAGGAAGCCGTCGAGATGGCAGCGGCCGTCCTCGCGTTTACGGACGGCGTGCGAATCGATGGGGTAGTGGCTGGCGGTGATGCTGGCGGAATGGACAGGCGGGCGCGCGCCTTCCTGAATGGGCAGAGCGTCGTGGGCGGTGAAGAAGTAGCGGCCCTGGATGCGGCGGCCTTCGCGGACGTAGACCTGGCGCGGAAAGTGGGCGTTGTCGGTGTACTCGTCCTTGGCGAGGCCCCAGCGGCGGCACTTTTCGCGGAAGGCTTCGGGGAGGGCCGGATCGTTCTGCGCGAAGTAGAGCAGACCCAGCGAGTATTCCTTGAGACGTTGCGCGAAGGCGTCGCGCCAGGCCCAATCGGCGGTGGGCCAAGGGTAGTTCTCTTCGGGGAGGTCGGTGGAAATAAAGGCCTGGTGCTGGTTGTTGCTGTCGGTTTTGGCGTTGGGGAGGCGGACCATGTTGACGACGCGGCCGATGCCGTCGAATTCCAGTTCGCCCTGATAGGATCCGGTGATGCGGTTGAGCTTCACGTCGTCGGCGAGCGAAGCGAATTCTGCGCGGTCGTAGCGCGCGGGCATTTCGATGGGCACGCGGCGCGCGGGGTCGTCGGTGAGGCAGAGGCGGTAGTTGTAGGCCTGGATTACGTCGTCGCCTTCGCCGGTGGAGCCCGGTCCGACTTCGCCGCCCCAGACCTTGTAGATGCGCCCGGCGAGGGGCTCTTTGAATTCGGCGTGGCCTTCGCGGCAGGTGCGAAACGGAACGCCGGCGGCGGCGGCGAGATCGCCTTCGTAGGTAGCGTCGACGAAGACCTTGCCGCAGTAGGTTTCGGCGTTTCCGGTGGCGCGTTCGGTGACGCGCAGGGCGGAAATCTTCGTTCCATCCACTTCAAGATTCGCGGGCCGCGCGTCGAACTGGCGCTCGAGGCGCACGGCGACCTTGGACTGTTCGGCGAGCATCGCAAGGAGCACTTTTTCGGCGACGGACGCTTCGAAGTGGTAACCGCCGGAACAGAGGCCGGCTTGTTCGGAATCGGGCCCGTAGGCCGCGGTGTAGTGCGCGCGGATGCGTTCGACGAATTCGACGAAGAGCCCGGCCGTCGCTCCGCGCGTGGCGATGTCGGTGGCGCCGAGGCCGTTGGCGGGCAGGCCGCCAATGTGCGACGTGCGTTCGAGGATGACGGCGGTCGATCCGGCTCGCGCGGCGGCGATGGCGGCCATGATGCCGCCCGGCGTGCCGCCCACGATGACCACGTCGAACGATTCGCTGCGCATGAGGCGTCTCCGGGTTGCAGTTTCGCGGCCGAGTCACTTTACGGGGAGGGGCGGAGGCGGAAAGGGAAAAGTGAAGCGTATGGGGTGAACGGTAGGCTGGATGCCGGTCGCGATCCTTGGGTGTTATCGTTTACGGATTACCTCGCCGCGCATCACCCCAACTTGCGGTAAGCATCGGGCGTGCGTCCGACGTGCTGGCGAAAAACGCGGCAGAAGTAGTTGGCTCCGCTGAAGCCGCTGGCTCGCGCGATGGCTTCAAGTTTGGCGTCGCCTTCGAGCAACAAGCGTCGGGCATGGCGGAGCCGGTGCTGGACGAGGTAATCGGCGGGACTGACGCCTAGGGCTTCGCGGAAGGTGCGGGAGAGGTGTTCGCGCGAGACGCCCAAGTGTTTGGCGAGCGCATCGACGGAACAGTCGGGCTGCAGGCCGCGGGCGTGGATCAGCGCGGCGGCACGCTGGGCGAGCGGCGCGGCAGCGACGCGCTGGCGGTCGAGGCGGTGCAGGAGCGTCATCACCACTTCGTAAAGCTGCGAGGAGAGGCGGTAGCGGTCGTGGTGGCGCTGCTGCGCGTGCTGGTAGACGACGGTCTTGAGCAGCGGCGCAACGGGGTTGTCGGCGCCGAGGTGAACGACGCGGCCGTGGCGGCGCATCAGATCCCGCCAGACCATTTCGACGGCCGGTCCGTTGAGGTCCAGCCAAGCGTGTTCGTAGACGTCGCGGGCCGGGACGGGGATGCCGTAGCGGAAATCGGCGGGCATCTCTTCGATGAAGGCCATGCCGGCCTTGAGGAGCGTGGTTTTGCCGTCGCGTTCGTAGAAGCCTTCGCCTCGCAAGGTGAGTTGGATCACAAAGTGCGGATCGCGGCGGCGGCTGGCATCGCGGAGGTAATCTTCGCCGGGCGCGAAGAGTTCGTGTCCGGCGCTGACGAGCCAGAAGAGCGGTTCGTCGGTGCGTACCCAAGGCGTACGGGGCGGGTTGTGGGCCAGATAGGGCATGGTTTATCCTTATCCCGAGGGATGTCCGTATCACAATTGTACTATCCTTGTCATAAGCCTGCTATTGCGGCTCGAGGCCGGAAGGGGGTTATTGAACGAACGGCCCAGACGCATCCCGTCCCCGCATCCCAGGAGTGGAAGCCATGAAGCTGTCCTGCCAGGAAGGCTTGGCGCGCGAGAAGTCGTTCGCGGCGGCATTGCAGAAGCTGGAGCAGTACGGATTCGACGGCGTGGAGTTGGCGGGCGGCGCTCTGCACGACGAAGTTCAGCGCGCGGAGCGGGTGCGCATCCTTAAGGATAGCAAGGTGCGGCCGAGTTCGATCTGCGGCGGCTTTCAAGCTGAGATGGTGCATCCCGATCCGAAGAAGCGCGCGGTGTGCGTCGATACGCTGAAGCGGTTCCTGGATTTCTGCGGAGAGGTGGGCGCGACGGGTCCGATCACGGTGCCGATCTTCAACCACAACGACCGGCTGCCGGATCTCTCGCCGTACAAGACCCAGCACCAGCTCGAGAAGGAACTGCTCACGCATATCGTCGCGGATCTGGCGAAGCACGCCGAAGGCGCGGGTGCGTGCCTGTTGCTGGAGCCGCTGAACCGCTACGAATCGAACTCGCTGAAGAACGTGGAGGAAGCGGCGGAGATCTGCCGCGCGGTGGGCGGGAAGGGCGTGCGCGTGATGGCGGACTTCTTTCACATGCACATTGAACAGCCGAACTCGCCGGCGAGTTTCCGCGCGGTGGCCGACGTGTTGGGCCACGTGCATCTGGCCGACAACACGCGGCAGGAGCCCGGAACGGGCGACATCGACTTCAAGGCTTCGTTCAAGGTTTTGAAGCAGGCGGGGTATACGGGCTACATGGCGTTCGAGTGCGGACTTTCGGACAAGCCGGAGATCGCGCTGCCCAAGGCGGTGAAGTATCTGAAGGCGTGCATCGCCGAGGCGTGAGGTGCAATTCGTAAAAAGTAAACAGCAACACGGTGGGGCTGCTGGTTTGGGGTGGTGGGGCTTTCAAGGAGCTTGAGATGGCCGGCGCGAAGAAATTGAAGATCGGGTTCGTGGGTGTGGGTGGGGTGGCGAAGTGGGCTCATTTGGGCCACCTTTCGACGTGGGAAGACGTGGAGTTGGCGGCGTTCTGCGACGTCAGCGAAGAAGCGGCGGGGAAGGCGGCGAAGCAGTACGGGGGGCAGGCGTTCACCGATACGAAAACGATGCTCGATACGGTCGCACTTGATGCGGCGTACGTTTGTGTGCCTCCGTTCGCGCACACGAACCAGGAGTTGCTGATCGCGGAGCGCGGGATCGGTCTGTTCGTGGAAAAACCACTGGCGACGACGAACGCGAAGGCCTTGGAGATCGACGCGGCGGTGCGCAAGCACGGGATCGTGGCGGCGGTGGGGTACAACTGGCGCAGCACGGCGATCACGAAAGAAGCGCGCGCTCGCATGGCCGGCAAGAAAATATCGGCGGCGTACGCGTTCTGGGTGGGCGGGTTCCCCGGGGCGATGTGGTGGCGGCAGCAAGCGCAGTCCGGCGGGCAGATGAACGAGCAGGCCACGCATGTGGTCGATATCGCGCGGCATCTGATCGGCGGGAAGGCCGTGAGCGTGTACGCGGCGGGCGCGAAGGGGATCGGCTCCAAGAAGTGGGAGAAGCACGACATCCACGACAACGTGATCGCGACGGTGACGTTCGACAACGGCGCGGTGCTCTGCGCCGGCACCGGTCATATCGCTCAGGGTTACCGCACAGGCGTCGATTTCTTGCTCGAAGACCTGATCGTTACGCACAACAACGGCGAGTTGATCGTCAAGACGCCGGAGCGCGAAGAGAAGATCAAGAACACCAACCAGGCATATCAGGAAGAAGACCGCGCGTTCCTGGAGGCCGTGCGCAAGAAAGATCCTCAGGGCGTGTACTGCACGTACGCCGACGCGGCGGTGACGCACGAGATCTGCATGGCGGTGAATACGAGTCTGGAGACGGGCAAGGTGGTGGCGCTGTAGCTTGTTTGGGATTGGAGTTTTTGGATTGGGCGGAACTTAAACACTAAATGGTTAAAATGGGGGCATGCAAAGATAGCGCTCCGCGCTCCAAAATCTCTAATCCCAAATCCCACCGCTTCATCCCACAAATTCATAGGACGGGACGCCGGGGACTTCCATCTTAAAGTGGAAGAGATGACCTGCGTTGGGTTGGGCATTGAGGTCTTCGGGCTTGAGGTGTTCTTTCGCGGAGGTGATGTAAAGGTCGGTGAATTCGGGGCCGCCGAAAGCGCAAGAGGTGATGTTCTTTGCGCCGGGGATAAAGATCTCGCCGATCAACTGCCCGGTCTTCGGGTCGAAGCCGCAGACGCGCCCTCCGCCGAACATGGCGACCCAGAGGCGGTCTTGGCTGTCGATGGCCATGCCGTCGGGCCAACCTTTGTCTTCGGGCACGTTTACGACGGTGCGGCGCGTGGTGATGTTGCCGCTGCGCGGGTTGAAGTCGAACGCCTCGACCTTGCGTGTCGGTGTATCGATGTAGTACATCGTGCGGCTATCGGCGCTCCAGACGATCCCGTTGCTGCAAGTGATGCCGTCGAGCATCTTGGTCCACTTTAGGTCGGGACCGATTCGGTAGAGTGCGGCGGCGCCATTGTCGAACTTGTAGGTGAGCGTGCCGACCCAGAAGCGGCCTTCGGGATCGCACTTGCCGTCATTGAAACGCGCGGTGGCGTCCACTTCGGGTATTTTCACCAGCATCTCGGTGCGCCCGGTCTCCGGATCGAGGCATGCGATGCCCGGCTGGAGGGCGACGAGCAGTCCACCGCTGTTTCGGACGACCACGGTGCCGACGTGATGCTTGACGTCGAAGGCGCGGTTTTCGCCGCTTTGCGGTTCGTACTGAAAGACCTTGCCGCCCAGGATATCGACCCAGTAGAGCACTTCGTCGACGTGATCCCAGAGCGCGCCTTCGCCTAGATGAGCGCCTTGTTGGACGATCGGTTCGGCTTGTTTCGGCATCGCGGAAACTCCTTAAACGAGTAGCGGGTACGTGCATCTATAGCCTACCTTCGATGCTTCGCGTTGCAGCCGGAAACCGAACGCTTCCTTACGATTCACGCGGGCTTCACGCACCCGGTGTGGCATTCGCGGAGCGCGATCGCGTAGAATGCGCGGTATGAGGGGGCTCATCGGTCCGCTGGTTTGTGTGGCGCTTGCTTTGCTGGTGCTCTGGTCGGTCCGTTCGCGCACTCCGGAGGACGTTCCGCCGAAGCCGCCCGCCGCGGCTGAAGCCCAGAGTCTGGCCGCGCGCCTGTCGCGCGGGCCGGTCCTCTACCGTTGGACAGAAGCGGGTCTGGCGGAGGCGCTGGACCACCACGGCGGCGTCTGGTTCCTGCAGGCGGGCGGGCGCGTGTACAGCTTCGCGTGGTTCGAACGCTCGGAGTACGTGCGCCCTTGGCCGGCGGTGGAAGGCGTGGGGACGCTGGAAGGCGACGAACTGTACATGGCGTACCGCAATGCGACCTACGATCCGTCCCAAGACTTCTATCACGCGCGGGTCCGTTTCGTTTTCGAGCCCGACGCGCGGCGTTTTGAATGCGACTTCCTGCAGCAGGCTTCGAATACGGGAGCAGCCGACGAAAACTTGTCGCCGGGCGGCGCAAACGGGGTCTGGGTCGCTGAGCCTGGGCTTGAGGATCGCGCGCACCGCGAGCGGCTGGAGCGGATGCCGGGCTCGTCCTACGCGGACGGGTCGGGGCTGCATCGCGACGTTCCGCGCTGCGCGGTGCTGCCGCAGCGCGCAGCCGAGTCGGCTTACGAAGTGAACTACGAAGGCCGCGCGTACCGCTTCTGCTGCCCGAGTTGCCGGGAAGTATTCATGCGCCGGCCGGAGGCGTTCCGGGTGAAGGCGTCCGATTAAGCTTTATCTGAGTCAGATTTGGATCATACGCGGACTGCGCTGCGCCGGACGGGCGTGTACGTATAGCAGGGCATGCAACGGAAAGGGACGCGTATGCGAATCGGGCGATGGGCGGCCGGTCTGGTGCTGCTGGCGGCGAGCGCAATAGGCGCGGAAGGCGAGACGAAAGACCTCTTCGCGGCGCCGGTGGCGCTTGCCGATGCCGCGGGCGTGGCGCTGACCACAGGCCAGGCTCAGGGTTGTCCTTTCGCCGCGGATTACAACGGCGACGGCAAGACCGACTTGATCTTGGGCGCAAAGCTGGGCATGGATTCGTCGCGTGGCGGGATCTGGTTGATTCCAAATAAAGGCTCGAACGAGCAGCCGGCTTTCGCGTGGGCGGACGCCTGGCGCGTAAAGCTCGAAGGCGCCGCGGAATTGAACGTCGGCTGCGGCTGCAAATCGAGCGGGCAGGTGCAGCCGGTGGCGATGGACTGGAACGGCGATGGCTACCTCGACCTCGTCTATTCGGACACTTATCAGCGCGCGTACCTGCTGCTGAACGATGGCCAGAGTCGCGAGCAGCCGTCGTTCAAGCAGGAAGTCTTCTTCGATATGGAGAAGAAGAATCACGGGATGTACGCGGGCGGCGGTGACTGGAACGGCGACGGCGTGCTGGACTTCCTGCATATGACCTTCGCGGGCGCGCAGTTCAAGGTATTTAAAGGCACGGCGCACGGTTCGGGCGGTATCAAGTTCACCGAAGGGGGCTTGCCGATGGCCGAGGTGTTGAAGTTTCACGGCGAGCGTCCGCGGAAGTGCGCGTGGGCGTGGGACTATTCGGGAACTTCGAAGGCGCGCGGCGTGATCGAATACGTGGGCGTGGCCAAGCGCGCGGAGGGAGGAGAAGAGATCGCGTACTACGAACTGGCGCAAGGCGAGAGCAAGAAGCTTGCCACGCTGGTCGTGCCCGACGGCCAGACGCCGCTGCTGACGGCCTGCGACCTCAATGCCGACGGCAAGAAAGATCTGTTGTATTCGTGCGGGCTATGGAACAACGAACGCGAGAAAACCAAAGTGTATGTGATGTACGGAAAGTAGGTTTCGCGACGGAGGTCCGCGCCAAACCGAAAAGGAAGGCCCGTACGGAACGAACGAATCAGGGCTTCCCGTACAAATGGGGATGGTTGGAGTGCCAGCGCCATGCGTCTTCGCAGATGGTCTTGAGATCGCTGCGCGCGGGCTTGAAGGCAAGTGACGCCTGCAGACGCGCGGGATCGGCGACGAGGCGCGGCGGGTCGCCGGGGCGCCGCTCGCCCACCGTGAAGGGTATGCTGCGGCCGCTGGCGCGTTCGACGGCGCGGATCACTTCCAGCACCGAATGGCCTTGCCCGGTGCCGACGTTGAAGGCGCCGCTTTCTCCGCCCGCGGCGAGGTATTCGAGCGCGGCGACGTGTGCTTGCGCGAGATCCCAGACGTGGATGTAGTCGCGGATGCCGGTTCCGTCGGGCGTCTCGTAATCGTTCCCATACACGGTCAGACGTTCGAGCTGTCCGAGGCCCACTCGGCACGCGTTGGGAATCAGGTGCGATTCGGGGTCGTGGGCTTCGCCCATGTCGCCGCTGGGATGCGCGCCGGCGGCATTGAAGTAGCGCAGGGTGACGAAACGGATGCCGTGTGCGTCGTGGTAGCTTTCGAGCGCGTGTTCGAAGGCCAGCTTGGTGCGCCCGTAGGGATTGATCGGGCGCAACGAGTGGTCCTCTGTGATGGGGGAGTTTTGCGGATTGCCGTACACGGCGGCCGTGGAACTAAAAATGAAGCGCGGAACCTTGTAGCGTTTGCAGGCGGCCAGGAGGTTCAGGCCGCCGGTGACGTTGGCGCCGTAATAGGTCTCGGGGTCGCGCACGGATTCGCCGACGAGCGTAAGTCCGGCGAAATGGAGCACACCCGAAATCTTATGCTGCTTGAAGACGGATTCGACGGCTTTGTCGTCGCGCAGGTCGCCCTGGTAAAGCTTGAAGTCGCAGGCGCCCATGACGGCTTCGAGGTGCCCGGTGTAGAGGTTGTCGAAGATGACGACGGAATAGCCGGCCTCGCAGAGCGCGCGGACGGCGTGGCTGCCGATGTAGCCGCAACCGCCGGTGACCAAAACCTCGCCCGAAGGTTGGAGCGCGGGCAGGTGGGCGGTGGATTCACCGGGTTTGGATCCTTGGAGCGGATGGCTCACGTCGGCGTCCTCGATCCGGCGGCCACCTTACTGATCCACGCGCATGGCGACGACGGGTTCCATCTTGGCGGCGACGACCGCCGGATAGACCGCGCCGACGACGGCGATCGCGGTGCCGATGCCCAGCGCTACGCCGATCCAGCCCAAAAGGCCCGACCACGGCAGGAACTCCACCGCGCCCGAACCGTACTCCCAATACAGCTTCCCAAAGCTCATGGCCAGCCCCAGGATGACCCCCAAGGTCGTGCCGATGAAGCCCTGCATGGACGATTCGATCAGGAAGAGCCTGACGATGAAGCCGTTGAGCGCGCCGAGGCACTTCATCGTGCCGATCTCGCGAAAGCGTTCGGTGACCGACATGAGCATCGAATTGGTGATGCCGACGAGCGCGACGAGGAGCGCGAGGCCGATCAGCCAGCGGTTGCGCGCCTGGGCTTCTTCATGCTCCTTGTCGGCGACGGCCGCGGCGGCCATTCCTTGTCCCTGTGCGGCGGTCATCTCCGTGTACTGCTCGGCGCTGAGTACGTTCTCGCCGCTCTTGATCAATTCGAGGCGCAGTTTTTCCATACCTTTGTAGCGCTGCCCGGATTGGGTGAGGACCTGCAGCTCGGCGAGGACGTTTTGGGCTTCGGCATGCGTCCTGATCTGCTCGTCTTTGTCGAGCGCGTCGTTCCAGAGCTGCATGGAGCGGTCGGCGTCGCCGGCGCGAAGTTCGCGCAGCGGCGCGTCAACCTTAAGGCCGGCCGCTTTCATGGCTTCGAGCTTGGCGAGGAGATCCTTGCGCGCGGGGGCGGAGGCTTTCTGCAATGCGGCAAGGGCGGGAGGCAGATCGCGCTTGAGCCCGTCGATGACTTCGCCACGGGTAAGGGTGGCCATGAGGAACATGATGGCGAGGACCACGCCGCCGGCGGTGATGAGGCTGCGCCAGAAGCGTATCTTGACCGAATTGAGACTGATCTCGATCGCCTTGGAGAGCGGTAGCTGAGTCTGGCGCGCGATTTCCACGCCTCGGCCGCTGAGGCCGATGCTGTCGGTCGAACTGGTGGACGGTACCTCGGCCACGGGGCAGTCGGCCTCCCTGGATTGGTATGTAACGAACACGGCAGCACGAGTTTGCGCCGCATCGAGCGCTTACGCAAGACCAAATGAGCGATCGTCCATCCGAGTACACCGTTCGGGTCAGGCGGAGGCGTTCGAATCTTCGGGGCCGGGCGGCTTGGAGAGCTTGCGGCCGTGTGGCGCGCCGGTGGGCAACGGGCGCGCGGGCGGAAGTTCTACCGGGGTCACGAGCGTACGGACTCCGCGCAGCTTGAGCACCAAAAAGACGAAGAGCGCCGCTCCGCAGCCCAAGGCCGCGGTCCACCATGCCCAGTGCTTCGCGCCGGTCATCAACGCCCAGCACGAAACGAATGCGGCCAGTGCAACGAGGGTTTCCGTTAGAAGCCGCGCGGTACTGGGCGGTGCAGGCTGTTCGGGCAGCGGTCGCGCCATGTCCGGCGGTCCAAACCGGTCCGGGCGTTGCGGGGGCTCCGGAGCAGACACGGGGGCGCGCCGGTACTCAGGCGCCCGCGCTGGGCTTCTTGGGCGCCTGCACCGGCTTTACGGCCTCGCCACGCGGATCGTCGCTCGCCGCATCGCTCGTGGCCAAGGCCAGTCCGCGCTTCTCGGTGACCTTGGTGGCCTTGCCGATGCGGTCGCGCAGGTAGTACAGCTTGCTGCGGCGCACGCGTCCGCGGCGCTTGACTTCGATCTTGTCGATGCTGGGGCTATGCAGCGGGAAGACGCGCTCGACGCCCTGCGCTCCGACGAGGCGGCGGACGGTGAAGGAGGCATTGGTCCCGTGCCCGTTCATCGAGATCACCGTGCCGGTGAAAATCTGGATGCGCTGCTTGTCGCCTTCCACGATCTTGACGTGGATGTCGACGGTATCGCCGATGTTGAAAACATCGCGCCCCTTGGTGAGTTGGGAGTTTTCGACGATCTGCATCAGTTTATTTCGGGACATGGCCAGCCTACCTCTCGGGCGGGGCGTCGCGGTTTGCGCCGTCCCCTGGTTCCTGGTTTTCGATCAGGTCGGGCCGCAACCGCGCGGTACGTTCGCGCGCCTGCTCCCGCCTCCACCGTTCCACCTTGCCGTGGTCCCCGCTGACCAGCACCTCGGGAACGCTGCGGCCCTCGAATTCCGCCGGACGGGTGTACTGCGGATACTCCAGCAGCCCGCCGTTTTCCTCTCCGAACGACTCCCAGACGACGCTCTCATCGTCGCCCAGCACGCCCGGCTGCAGGCGCGCGACGGCATCGATGACCACCATCGCCGGCAACTCTCCGCCGGTGAGCACGTAGTCGCCGATCGAGACGCGCTCCGCTCCGAGAATCTCGACGATCCGCTCGTCGTAACCCTCGTAGCGTGGAGCGATCAGAATCAGCCGCTCTTCGCCCGCCAGCTCCCGCGCCAGGGCCTGATCGAAAACCCGCCCCTGCGGGCACATCAACAAAACCCGTCCCGATTGCCCGGGCTGCAGCGCCTGAACCGCTCGCACCGCCCGCACTACCGGTTCGACCTTCAGGACCATTCCGGGGCCGCCGCCGAAAGGCCGGTCGTCCACCTTATGGTGCTTGTCGGTCGTGTACTCGCGCAGGTCGGTGAGGACGACCTGCAGCAATCCCTTCTCCTGCGCAATACGCCAAATCGAGGTCGAAACCACGCCCGCAAACATCTCGGGAAAGATTGTGATGACGTCGACGCGCATCGCCGGGGGCCCCTGATGCCGGCCGCCCTAAGGTTCGCGGCCGCTTACGCGGATTTCTTCTTGGCCTTTGCGCGGCGCTTTTCGTGCGCCTGCCGGGTTGCTTCGAGGACGTTGAGTCCTACCTTCTTGAGCAGATGCACGACCGACTCGGTCGGCTGCGCGCCGTGGCTGAGCCAATGCTGCACGCGATCCTTGTCGATCAGCACCTTCTTGTCGTCGCTGGTCGCGGTCGGGTCGTAATTGCCCAACTTTTCGAGGTAACGACCTTGGCGCTTGACGCGCGCATCAGTCAACACAATGCGGTACTGCGCGGCGTTGCGCCGGCCCGTCCGAAGCAATCGAATCTTAACCACGTCCCGACACCTCCCAGACATCCGGCTCACAAGCCCAACAAACCCCCTCGGGTCGCCCAGCCGGCGCCCGCCGACAAAGCTCCACGCACAAGGGCATCAGAGTGTAGTTACCGGCGCGCCCAAGTCAATTCCCGTTCGTCGGTTATCGGAATTGAGCATTGAGAGCACCAATGGATGAGTATGCACTATGTGTAATCCCAAAAGGCGATCAGGATATTGCGCTATACTTCACCTTGCAAGGAGGACTCACCCCCCATGCCATGCGGTTGTTTTCTTGTCCTGCTGGGCATGCCACGAGCGGCGATCTTCGTGACGTGGCTGATCGGCTGGTTCGGCCCGGCCTTCCAGACCGGTCTGATGCCGCTGCTGGGATTTCTGTTCATGCCCTGGACGGCTCTATGCTACGCCGCCGCGTGGCATGACCTGAACGGCCAGCCTTACACACTGCTGTGGAAGATCCTGATCACCGTGGCGATCCTGGCGGACCTCGGGGTCATCGGCGGCAGCGCGAACGAGCAGCGCCGGCGCCAGCAGGCGACGACAGTGCGCGTCGTGGAATAGCCTCAACCCTGCAGCCACTTTGCCAGAACATCCACCGCCGCCTTGAGATCCTTCTTATGGACGCTCTCGGTGGTGGTGTGGATGTAGCGCGTGGGGACGGAGAGCGTGAAGACGCGCTTGGCCCGTCCGCTGCGCTGGATCGAAGAAGCGTCGGTGCCTCCGCGCGGCAGAATCTCGATCTGGTGGGGAATCTTTCCTTTCCGCGCGGCCTTGAGGAACTCGTCGAAGAGTTCGCGCGTCGAGATGCTTCCGCCGTCCATGATCTTTAAGGCCACGCCCTTGCCGAACTCGCTGACGGCCAGGTCTTTGCTGACGCCGGGCGTGTCGCAGGCGAGGGTGGTGTCGATGGCGATGCCATCGTCAGGGTCGATTCCGAAGGCGGCGACGCCCGCTCCGCGGCAGCCGACTTCTTCCTGCGCCGCGCCAACGTAGTAGATATCGAAGGGGCTCTTGTTGCCGGCCTTGCGGATGGCGTTGATCGCCACCCAGCTCGCGATGCGGTTGTCCATCGACTTGCCGGTGACGACGTCGCCGATCTCGACGGTTTCCTGCCAGAGCGTGACGGGGTCGCCGACCTGGACGAGTTTCTCGACTTCCTTCTTGGGCAGGAAGAGATCGACGTAGAATTCGCCGACGTCGTAGGTTTTCTTCTTTTCGTCGTCGGATGCGATGTGGATGGGCTTGCCGCTGGGATTGAGTACGCCCAGGAGATCGCGCTTGCCCTGGACGACGACGCGGCGGCTGAAGAGGTTTCGCGTGTCGAAGCCGCCGACGTTCTGGAGCCGCAAGAAACCGTTGTCGTCGATGAACTTTACGTAGAAGCCGATCTCGTCGAGGTGGCAGGCGAGCATGACCTTGCGCGGCGGCTTCTTGCCGCGCTTGGCGGCGCGCTTGACGCCGATCAGGTTGCCCATGGGATCGGTGTCCCATTCGTCGAAGAGGCCCTCGGCCTCTTTCTGGATGAGCGCGCGGACGCGCTCTTCGCGCCCCGGCACGCCGCCAATTTCAGTGAGTGCTTTGAGGAATTGCATGGGGATCTGGGCTCCACGTGACTGGGGTTCAGCGCCGATTCTTCTTCTTGCGTTCCTTCTCGAGCTTGCGGCGCTTCTTGATCTCTTTGCGCTGTTCGGTGGTGAGGACGCGGCCGGGGCGCTGCGCGCCGGCCGGGCCGGGCATCATGCGGTCGACGAACTTCTGGGCCTTGCCCAGCGAACTGAGCTGCTTGGTCACGTCCTCGAACTGTTTAAGGAGGCGTGAGACGTCGTTGACGCTTACTCCCGACCCGCGCGCGATGCGCTGCTTGCGGCTGGCGCCGATGATCGACGGGTTGCGACGTTCTTCGGGCGTCATGGAGCAGATCACGGCTTCGACCTGGCCAATGTGATCGTCGCTGGCGTCGAGATCCTTGAGCCCGGCCATGCCGGGGACCATGCCGAGCAGATCCTTGATCGAGCCCATCTTTTTGACCGCACGGAGCTGGGTGAGGAAGTCCTCCAGCGTAAGGCGGTCCTTGAGCATCTTGTCCTGGAACTTCTGGGCCTGATCCTGGTCGATGACCTGCTGGGCCTTCTCGACGAGGCTGACGACGTCGCCCATGCCCAGGATGCGCGTGGCCATGCGCTCGGGATGAAATTCTTCGAGGCGGTCGAGCTTTTCGCCGACGCCGACGAACTTGATCGGCTTGCCGGTGACGTGCTTGACGGAGAGCGCCGCGCCGCCACGCGCGTCGCCGTCGAGCTTAGTGAGGATCACGCCGGAGATGGGCAGCCGCGCGTCGAACTCCTTGGCGCTCTGCACGGCGTCCTGCCCGACCATGGCGTCGACGACGAGCAGGATTTCGTGCGGCTGCGTGCGCTGCTGGACGGTCTCCAGCTCTTTCATCAAGTCGTCGTCGATATGCAAGCGGCCGGCGGTGTCGAGGAGCACAATGTCGCGGCCCGTCTGTTTGGCGTGCGCTACGGCATGAACGCAGACGTCCGGCGGCGAGACGCCGGATTCGCTGAAGACGGGGACGTCGAGGTCCTCGCCGAGCACCTTAAGCTGGGCGACGGCTGCGGGGCGTTGCAAGTCGGCGGCGACCAGCAGGGGCTTGCGGCCTTTGGCTTTCAGTCGATTGGCGAGCTTGGCGGTGGTGGTGGTTTTGCCCGAGCCCTGCAAGCCGCACATCATGATGATCGTGGGACCCTGATTCTGCAGGACGAGTTGCGCTTCGCCGCCGCCCATCAGGTCGATCAATTCGTCGTGAACGATTTTTACGAGCTGCTCTTGGGGCTGGACGGATTCGAGGACGGCTTGGCCGACGGCTTTCTCGCCCACCTTATCCATAAAGGTTTTAACGACGGGCAACGCGACATCGGCTTCCAAGAGCGCCATGCGAACGGTGCGCAGGCCCTCCTTTACATCCGTCTCGGTGATCTTGCGTCCCTTGGCGCCGATCTTGGAGAAAAAGGTGCCTAGGGATTCGGTCAGTGTCTCAAACATGCAACCTCTGCTCTTTCGAGGAGCGATTTCCAGTCCGCAAAGATGCTCCGGAAAGATTCGAGATTCCATACGCTGAGGAAAATGTCAAGTCGCCGTGAGTTGGAGATAGGAGAATCCTGGGGGGCGAAAGAGCATTAAGGTGGGGCCTGAATGGGTGGGCAAGCAATGACACGAGGTGCGTTATTTGAGCCGTAAAGATTCCCAAGGGAAGGTCTGAGTGGCTTATAAAATCTTAAGTAGAGGCGTATAAATAACTAAAATAACACCCTAAAAAAATCCTCTTGGTAGGTTCGGATTCATTGGAATTGGGCTCTGATTTCTCATGTGCGTAACGTCAGAAAGTATTGAGAGCATTTTTCTTACAAGGAAATCGAGGGTTGGGCCGGCTTGCGAAAAGTCGGTTCGGGTTGGTTGCAGTTGATGCTTGACCGAATGTGAAAAATGCATAGAGTTGGACTTTTGCAAAATCTAGACACGTGCAGGATCTGGCCCTTAGGGGTGATGCGGACGGCGTAAGCCTGCGTCCGGTGTTGGATTTCCGCAGGGGTCCGCTAGGGGTGCGGTAGAGCCACGCTGTGGCCGCTCGTTGAGCCGGCTGGTGCTTGGTTACCGTGGGGACGGATGTTAAGGCGGGCTGCTCGAATGCCGACCGAAGCACACGCAGAAGAAAGGACGTCCCGGCCGATGAGTCGATCCTTGACCTTCGCGGCATGGGTGCTCCTGGTGGGATCCGTAAGCCTTATGGGCTGCGGTGACCGCAAGGGCGACCTGGGTGCCGTGCACACCGACGCGTCAACGGTGGCCTACCCGGAGGAGACGGCGGCGCCTGCTGAAGTAGCGGCGGCTTCGTCGTCCGATACGGGTGCGGTCGCACCGGTGGAAGCTCAGCCGAGCGCCGTGGCGATGCAGGCCGAACCTGCTTCGTCGAGCGCTGCTCCGGCGGGCGAGACCGTGGCGCTGCCGGCCGAGACTTCGTCCAAGCCCGTGGGCGTGACGGCTCCGGTGGGCGTGACGGCTCCGGTGGGCGAGACGGCGGCTCAGCCCGGAACCGAGGCGGCTGCGGTCGAAACTGCCGGCCAGCCCGCGACGGAAGTGGCGCTTGCGCCTGCCGCTCCGGTTGGAGCGCCGGTGGCGGGTCCTGAAGACGAGAAGACGCCTGCGCCTGCTCCCGAGCCGACGCCCGCGCCCGCGCCTGGCCAGGAAACGCTGGAAGACCGCGCCACGCGGTTGCTGGAAGACGCCAAGAAGACGCGCACGCTGGACCAGCAGGCCGAATTGGTGCAGGCCGACAAACTGATCGAGGCGGGCAAGAAGCTTTTCGACGACCTGTACTACGAGAAGTCGCTGGAGTACTTCGAAAAGGCCGTGGCCTTGGATCCGACCAACCGCAAGGCACAGGAACTGCTTGCGCAGAACCGCGCGCTGTTGGGCTTCCATAAGGATCGGCTTGGCCAGAAGCTGCGCGATTTGGAAAACGTAGAGCGGGTCAAGATTCAGGCTTCGCTGGTGGCGCTGGCCAATGCCTTCGAAGAAGCGCGGAAGTACGAAGAGAAGGGCAGCCAGATTCCGCTGGAACTGGAAGGTTCCGACGAAGAAGACATCCTCGCCACGCAGCTCGAACAGTTGCGCCAGGCGCAGGACCGCTATCGCCGCGTGAAGGAAATCGTGAACTGGATGCCGCCGCCGGTGGATTTGCCTGAGATGCGCCGCCAGGTGGACGAGGCGTTGTTGCGCGTGCGCCAGAAGTTGGCGGACAAAGATGACGAGATCAGCTTCTTGCGCCGCAAGCGCGCGCTGGAACTGGCCGAGCAGACGCGGATGCGCGAGACGGAGTTGTTCAAGGCGCGCATTCAGAAGCTGATGGATCAGGTCGGCGATTTGTATACGAAGGGCGAATACACGGCGGCCGAACGACTGGCCGGTCGCATCCTGCAGCTCGATCCGTTCAATTCGGACGCCGAAGGCTGGCGGCGCAAGGCGCGGGCTTCGCACCTGCGCGTAGACGCGGAGGACATCGGTATTCAAGCCAAGGAGCACCACATGCGCTCCTGGGAAGATGTCGAAGCGGCGAACATTCCGTACGGCGATCTGCTTACGTATCCGCCGAACTGGGACGAGATTGCGCGCCGGCCCGACCGCATGGCCATCGGCAAGACGAAGGTGGACGAACAGTGGAAGCAGGACATCAAGAAGAAGTTGCAGCGCAAGGTCAGCTTCGAATTCGTGGACACGCCGTTGGACGAAGCGATTACCTTCCTGCGCAGCTTGACGAACGTGACGATGATTGTCGACCCCAAGGTGCTCGAAGGCGGGGCGGCTCCGATCAATCTGCGCGTGACGGACATGACGCTGGAGCTGGCCTTGGAGTGGATTCTGCGGCTGGCCGAGCTGGATTACGCCCTAAAGGATAACGCGGTTTTCATCAGCAAGCGGACGTCGCTGGTGGAGGATGTCGAACTGCGTATCTACGACGTGAGCGACTTGACGCAGACGGTGCCGGATTTCCCGGGACCGGATTTCCAGCTCGTGACGGTCGGCGACGATCCTTCGGGCGGCGGCGGTGGCGGTCCGATCAATCCGTTCATGGCGCCGACGGCCACGGCGGCTCTGACGCCGCAGACGATCGCGGACATGATCCGCAACCGCGTGCAGCCCGATAGCTGGGACCCGAACCAGGGTACGAGCATCGAAGAGCGCGCGGGCAAGCTGGTGGTGATGCAGCGCCCCGAAATTCATGCGCTGGTTAACCACCTTCTTTCCAACTTCCGCACGACGGCGCGGCTGATGGTGAACATCGAAAGCCGCTTCCTGAGCATCCGCGAGGCGTACCTGGAAGACATCGGCGTGGAATTCCAGGGCTTGGATCCGAACGTGCTGTTCGGCGACTTCGGCGACGTTTCGCGCGTGCTCTCTCCGACGCCCGGCGACCCGCTGGCGGTGCAGCCCCGCTTGCCCGGTAACGGCGACGGGACTCCGGTGAACGTTCCGTTCCCCGGCTTTACCAACGGTCCGGACAGCCTGTACTCGGGTTCGTTCAGCCAGGTGGGCGCGATCCTGAACCATACGCTGAACTTCTTCAGCAACGATCCGACGACGATTTCCGGCCGGGACGGCGCGAACCGCATCCGGCAGGGTGGTCTGTCGGCGCAGTTGACCATCCTTAATAACGCGCAGGTCCAGGCGTTCATCCGTGCGTTGGGCGTGCGCGAAAACAGCACGACGCTGGTGGCGCCGCGCCTGACGGTCTTCAATACGCAGCGCGCGCATATGTTCTTGGCGCGGCAGCAATCGTACATCGCCGACTATGAAATCAGCGGCGACAGCTACGACCCGATCATCCGGCAGTTCCTGGTCGGGGTGGTGCTGGACGTTCGCCCGACGGTGTCGAGCGACCGGCGCTACGTGACGCTGGAGCTTCGCCCGACGGTGACGGAACTGGCGAACTTCCAGACGCGGCAGATCGACAGCTTCACGGTGCAGCAGGGCGGTAACGTGATCATCCCGATCTTGCTGAGCTTCCCGGTGCAGTTCCCTGAACTTTCGATCCAGCGCGTGCGCACGACGGCGACGGTGCCGGACGGCGGCATCCTGCTGATCGGCGGTCTGTACCGCAACATCAAGTTCAACGCGGAGAACGGCGTGCCGTTCCTCAGCGATCTACCGGTGGTCGGCCGCCTGTTCCGCTGGAACGTGGTGGACAATGCGAAGACTAATTTGGCGATTCTGGTCAGCCCTCGCATCATCCTCTTCAGCGAGGAAGAAGCGAAGCTGTAAATGCCGGTCCGGAACGGTCCGGCGGGCAGTGGATGAGCTTGGGACGTAATTGAAAGAGGGTACAGCCACCATGCATAGCGGTGTGACCCAGTGGATCCGAGCGGGAGTCGTAGCGGGCGCCTTGGCCGTAGGCTGGGGCTGGACCGCAGGCGCCCAGGCCCAGGAAACGGCTCCCGAGCCGGCTCCAGCCCCGGCCCCGACAACGGGCTTGGAAGGACAGCTCGATCAGGCCGAAGCGGCTCAGAAGCGGCTGCGCGAGGAAATCCAGACGCAGGCCGAGTCGCATTTCCAGGCCGGTAAGCGGCTGTACGAGAACTTCGAATACGACGGCGCGCGCGCCGAGTTGGAGCGGGCGGTTTCTTTGGACCGCGGCCATGCGGACGCCAAGAAGCTGCTGATCCAGGTCAACGACGTGCTGGGCCATCGCCAGGACCGGGTGCGCTCGGCGGTCGAACGGCTGCACGGCGCGAGCAAGATCGCGATTCAGGAGCGCTTGGTCGAACTGGACAACCAGATCGACTGGGGCAACCGTTTCGTGCGGCAGGCGACGGACGACGTGGAACTGACCACAGCCGACCGGATTCGCCGGCTGGAGCAGGCGTTACAGGCGTACGAGCGCGCGCGCGAGCTGGTGAAGTGGATGCCGCCGGACGTAGACGTCGAAGAACAGCACAACCTGGTGGTGCGCCAAATTCGCGAGTCGCGCCGCTCGATCGAAGAGTTGAAGGTTCAGCTCCACGAGCAGGACCGTGAAGTTTCGGCCCGTTTGGCCGAAGCGCGCAAGGCGGAAGAACGCCGGCTGCAGCAGCGCAAGGTGGACGTAATGCTGGACCAGGCTCGCGCGCTCTTCGAACGCGGCGAATACGCCAAGGCCGAAGGGATGGCGTCGAAGATCCTGGAGACCGATCCGACGAACGCCGAAGCGCATGCGATCGAAGCGACCGCGCGCGACCGCAAGCACATCAAGCGCCGCACGTGGATCGAAGAAGAGCAAACGCACCAGTTCGCGCTGCAGCAGAACCGCGTGGACCGGATGATGATTCCGCATTCGGATTACCTGATTTATCCGGAGAACTGGGCCGAGATCGCGCAGCGGACTTCCGATTCGGGCAAAGCCCGCGCGGAAGAACCGTGGAAGGAAGAAGTGCGCAAGAAACTCGCGCGCCGGGTCAGTTTCGAATTCGTTGACACGCCGCTTGAAGAAGCGCTGGCCTTCCTTAATTCGCTGACGAAGGTCAACATCATCCTGGATCCGCGCGTCGCGGCCGAAAACGCGGGCAAGCTGCCGATCACGCTGCGCGTGGCGGACATGGACATGCAGACGGCGCTGAAGTGGATTCTGCGCTTGGCGGAGTTGGATTACGACCTGCGTAACCAGGCCGTGTTCATCACCAAGAAGCAGAACCTTTCGGCGAACGTGGAGCTGGAGATTTACGACGTCCGCGACCTGACGACGACGGTTACGGACTTCCCCGGCCCGCGTATCGAGATGGGCGTGCAGGCACAGGGCGGCGCTCCGGTCAATCCGTTCGCTGGCCCCGCAGCCGCGACGACGACGCTCGGCGCGCCGGACCTGGCGCAGTTGATTCAGGAACGGCTGTTGGCGGCGGACTTCGCCGATCCGGCGACGTCCATCCAGGAGTCGGGCGGCAAGCTGGTAGTGATGCAGCGCCCGGAGGTGCACGAGAAGATCCGGCAGTTGCTGCGGAGCTTCCGCGAGACGCAGACGGTCCAGGTGCTGACGCAGGTTCGTTTCATCGATGTGTCGGAAGGCTTCCTGGAAATGATCGGCGTGCACTTTACGGGCCTGGATGCGCCTCCCGGCGATCCGGGTATTCCGTTCGCGCGCGTCGATCCGCTGAATCAGCCTTCGAAGTACGGCCTGTTCCCGATCGGCGGCGGTCCGGGTCTTACGCCTCCGCTGCCGGGCGACGTGCTGCCTTCCCCGGCGTTCCAGTTCCAGGATTCGGTGGATCCGGCGACGGGTCTGTTCCGCCCGCCGTTCCATTTCGACGTGGGTCCGCCTTCGAGCAATCCCGGTCCGCGCCAGCCGCTGTTGCTGCGCCCGCGCTTGGACAGCAACTTCCCGGTTCGCGGCAACGCGACCTTCGGTCCGGCCAACGCGCCGGCCGGTATCCGCCGCCAGTGGTACGAAAAGGCGTTCGGCTCGCCCACCTTGGTGCAGGGTATCATTCAGAACTTCGTAAACACGCTGGGCGGGGCCGGTCCGCTGGGCGCTGCACTGACGGCTCAGCCGTTCGGCAACCAGGGTGCGATCTTCCAATTCCGGTTCTTCCATAGTTTCCAGGCCAGCGCGGTGGTTCACGCGTTGCGCAAGGATCAGAATGCCGACCAGTTGCTCGCGCCGAAGCTGATGCAGTTCAACAATCAGCGCGCGCATATCATGGTCGCGCAACAGCGCAGCTACATTGCCGACTACGACGTATCGGGCGCGGTCTTCGACCCGGTCATCCGCGCGTTCCTGATCGGCGTGGTGCTGGATGTGAAGCCGACGGTGAGCCACGACCGCAAGTACATCACGCTGGACGTGCGGCCGGGGACGGCGGTGGAGTTGACGCCTCCGCAGATCCTGTTTATCAGCAACGGGCTGGACGTGAACAACCCGCTGGGCAACATCAACCTGCCCATCGAGTTGCCGAACATCGAACTGCGCAGCATCAATACAACGGTTACGGTGCCGGACAACGGTACGCTGCTCTTCAGCGGTCTGATCAACGACCGCAAGATCGACAGCAAGTCGGGGATTCCGTTCCTTTCCGATCTGCCGATCGTGGGGCGGCTCTTCTCGAACAACCTGAAGCATCGCGAACGGCGCAATCTGCTCGTGCTGGTCAATGCACGGGTGGTGCTGTTCGACGAAGAGGAAGAAAAGCTATAAGCCGTTTCGGTATTGCCATTCTGACCAAAGCCCGGGGCCAAACCCCGGGCTTTGGTGTTTCTGAGGTTCAAGTTGGAATACTGGGGTAGTAGTTGATGTGTGTGTAACCCAATTTATAGATTAGCTTTGTATGGATACGGACAGGCCTGAGTACACGCATTTGCAG